>JANXZS010000129.1 GCA_025355385.1 Acidobacteriaceae bacterium
CAAACCGCCGAAGTGGGCCAAGCCATATTGCCAAACACAAAAGCGATGCTGACCAAAATGTCATCGATTTCATCGACCGTAATGATCAGTAAAAAGTCCGTTATCTCCAATCGGGGCAAGCCTCGTCGCGGTCCGGAGGAGTGCCGCCGTATGCTAAGCTCACAATGCGATGGCAACTGCAAAGACGAAGACTGATAAGAAGGACCGAGGGCTTTCTGCGGGCGAGCGAGTGGAAGCGCATCTGCGGAAAGCCATTTATGCTGGCACGCTACGGCCGCGGCAGAGAATCATTGAAGAAGATCTTGCCCGCGAGTTAAAAGTGAGCCGGGGTCCTGTGCGAGAGGCCTTGCTAAGGCTGGAACGCGACGGCCTTGTCGTGACAACTTCACGGCATGGCACATTTATCCGCGATATCTCTTTTACCGAAATCGGGGTAGTTTTTCGCATGAGGGCGAAACTCGAAGGCCTTTGTGCTCGTTATATGAGGGAAGATGCGTCCATCGATCCCTATAATTTGCTTGAGCCTGTGCTGAAGAGATTAAAAGCGGCCGCCGAAAAGAATAGCGAAGATCGATTTTTTCACGCGGACATGGAGCTTCATCGCACAATCTGGAAGGCGTCCAACCAGCCCCTGCTATATGGCACATTAGATTTGGTAATGAATCCCTATATTTTTATGATTGCTCGGGCCTATTCTTCCCAGGTTCCTATGGACCGCCGTTTTGAGCATCATGAGCGTTATGTCAAAATGCTGTTGAAAACCCCGATAGCCAGGATTGAAGAGGAGGTCGAGCGATACTTCTCCGGAGTGTACACACAAACCTTTGATCGCATCTCCCCCTTCCCATCATTCGCTTTGCATGGCTGGTCAGCCGATTCCAAAGACGGCAGTGCAATCCGACAATCCCGCTTATAAAAGACGTGAGTCAAAGAGGAACTTTAACGTCTCGAGTCGCCTCCTTTTGCGAAGGATGCAGTCCCTAGGTCCTCTTAACGAGCGTTGCCCCCCCATCAATCAGGAGCGTTGAGCCCGTCATGTAATCGGAGTCCTTGCTGCACAGGAACGCGTATCCGTCGGCAACAGACTCGGCGGTTTGCATCTCATTAAGTGGGATTGCTGCTGATACGCGTTCGCGAAAGTCCGGTTGCACATCGTGCAGCTTTTTGCTGAGGCCGGCATATACGATACCCGGGGCCAGAATGTTAACGCGTATTCCTTGCGACGCTAGCTCTTGAGCCATGACCATGGTCATCATCTTGACTGCCGATTTACTGCAAATGTAAGACGTGCCCTCGGGGAACGGCATGTCTTGCACCCAACTCCCGGTGAAAAGTAATTTGCCACGGACGCCGCGGACCGGCTCTTGGGAGACCATCACCCTTGCTGCCAACTGAGCCAGATTAAACGCCCCGTAGAAATTGACCTCCAGCGTTGTTCTCAGATTATCCGGGTTTATTTCAAGAAACGGCTCGTTGATCACTGTTCCTGCGTTTGCAATCACGACATCCAGACGATTGTGGCTCTTTAAAGACTCTGTCAATGCCGACTGAACAGCATCGCGGTCGGTAACGTCACACGCGAGATAGGTCACGTTGGTGTTGTTGAGTAGATCGGCGGAAAGCAGTTCTTTCGGGCTTCGATCCAGAAGAATGACTTTGGCGCCTTCCTCAACAAGCCGATGTGCGACAGCTTGACCGATATCTCCACATCCTCCAGAGATCGCTACAGTTGTTTGCGCTAGCCTCTTCAGTTCAGTCACTTGTTTTCCTCGGATCGATAGTAGTTGAAGCGTAAGGCTGAGGATTAGACGCAGTACCTGCGAGTGTGATCCTGACTCTCTTCAAAACTTTGCACTGGATCCTTGCTTCGGGACTGCAGTACGTCAGAAAATCTATACGTCACCTTTTTGAATGTCAACAAGATAGTTGACATTGAGGCGGTATGCTGTGCTAGCATTTGCTGTCTTTGACGAAGAAATTAACTCTTCTTGGTATCCATATGACTTCAGACTCGACTTCATTTGTAGGACAGACGGTGCTCGTGACGGGAGCAGCACAGGGACTAGGCAAGGCGTCCTCATTCGCATTTGGCCGTCGCGGGGCCAGGATTGTCATGGTTGATTTGAATGAACCCGGGTTGAACGACACCGTTGCAGAGCTTCGTAATCAAGGAATTGAATGCGCAGGACTCGTGGCGAACATCGCAGAATCCGGGGCGCCCCAGACCATCGTAGATAGGACGATACAGCTTTTTGGGAGCCTCAATATCCTGGTCAATAATGCAGCGGTATCTTCAGTGGAGGCTCTGCTAGACGTCACTGAAAGCGAATGGGACAAGATATTTGCAGTAAACGTAAAGGCATTGTTCTTTCTGTTACAAGCAGCAGCACGTGTGATGAAGACAGGCGGAGGGGGAAGAATCATCAACGTCTCCTCGCCGGGTACACGAATGACATTGACGAACTACACCTCATACGCGACATCGAAAGCTGCTGTCGACTATATCACCCGCACAGCCGCGGCCAACCTTGGGCCACATGGAATCACTGTGAACGCGATTGCGCCAGGCCGGATGGATACTCCAATGCAGCGCATCACCGAAGAGTCGAATGCAGCTGCCATGGGAGTCGACTTGGAAAGTTATATTCAGTCTCGCACTGTCGATATTCCGCTGCGGAGGCGCACTACGCCTGAGGAAGTTGCTGAGGGAATCGTGTGGCTTGCGACTCAAGCAGCGTCGTATGTTACTGCGAATCGCCTGAATATCTCCGGCGGATTGGAACTTGACTAATGCGCCGGCCACGTAAATCCAGGTCAATCACTCCCACGATCCGGAAATGACTGTCGTCGGCATAGCATCTTCGATAGTCAGATTGGTGCCGCTTGAGAATAAATAAGGTTGAGACAATTCGCTACGCTGCGTTGCCGAATCTTCTGTGGGTGCAACTCTATTCGGACGACGGGTTGGTCGGCCTGGGGGAAACATTCTATCTGCCGGCGGCCGTCGAATCAGTAATCCACGATGTAATTGCAGCCTTCGTTCTCAATCGAGACGATTGCTCTCCCGAGAGCGTGTGGGATCAGGTCTTTAGTTATTGCAATTTTTTCGGCTATGCCGGGGCGGAGATGCGCGCGCTTTCCGCGGTTGATATTGCCCTTTGGGATCTTCTAGGACAGAGCACAGGTCGGCCAATCTATCAGCTGCTCGGTGGCAAGCTGAGAGAAACGATTCCCATCTACAACACCTGTGTTGACACTGAGATTTACCGGGACCAGGAAGATTTTATGAACCGGCCGGGTGCACTGGCCAAGGACCTACTCGCGCAGGGTATCAAGGCTATGAAAGTGTGGCCGTGGGACTGCTTCGCGCCGCAATTTGTGACCACAGCAGTTTCAGGACCGGCTGGATACCTGTCAATGGGACCCTCCGGTTCATTTCTATCTTTGAAAGATCTGGACGCCGGGCTTAGGGTCGTAAAGGAAATTAGAGATACTGTCGGCAGAGACATGGAGATATTGATTGAAGGGCACTCCCGCTGGGACCTCAATTGTGCCATTAAGATCGGCAGGGCTTTGGAACCGTATGACGTGCTGTGGATGGAAGATATGATGAAGCCGGAAAGTGCCGCCGATCTGGCCAGGCTTGCTTCCGAAACACGTGTTCCGCACAGCGTCAGCGAGCGTCTTTTTACAAGATATGCCTACAGGCAAGTCCTCGAGGCACGTGCCGCACACGTTATTATGCCGGATTTGGTGTGGACCGGAGGAATCACGGAAGGCCACAAGATTGCTATTCTTGCTGACGCCTTCCATCTCCCGATTGCGCCTCACGATTGCACCGGTCTCGTGACGATTTTTGCGAATCTACATGTCTGTGCTGCGAGCCCAAACGCGATGATCTTAGAGACGGTGCGCGGCTTCTGCGAAGGCTGGTACCGGTCGGTCTACACAGACAATGTTCAAATCGAGGATGGTAAGGCCGCCTTCCCAAATGTTCCGGGGCTGGGCACGCGCCTCAAACCGGCGTTTTTGGCGGAATCAGGAGTATCTACGCGGACGAGTGTTGCCGGATGAGCTAAAGAAGTAAGCGATGCGGCGATGGCTTGATGACTGATGTGATCTCAGGCTTCGAAATCAAGCTCTTCGCCCACCTGGGGGATAATGGCGGTCCCCCTGCCTCCTAGAGACGTGTAGGTGTCGACAAAAAGATTAGGATCGAGCGTTTCCTCGGCACTGTTACTCCGGTCGGCCCAAAGTAAATGATGAATTGGAATTACCTTCGCAGATCCCAGATGCCATGCGAGCAATGCGGCCTCGTATGCATCCATGTTTCCTCCAACGCCATTGATGCAGAGCATTGCTACATGAGGCGCATGGGATTTCAGCCTCCGTAGCCGCACATCATACTCGGTATCGCCGCTGTGATATATTTTCAACTTTCCGACCTGAAGCAAAACTCCGACAGCATCAGGGACCTCCCAGCCAGATACTCCCGCTTCATGCCGTGCGGGCGTCGCGTCAATCCTTACATCTTCCAGATGTATCGGTTCCCCTTGCACGAACGGAATAATTTGTCCTCGGGGGACGCCCCAGCTCAGGGCTCGTGCCATAGCGCTGGGTGGCATGATCAATTTTGCGGCTCCGTTATTGCGAGCAATTGCAGGAATGGAGCCCGGGTCCAGATGATCTTCGTGCCAGTGCGTTGAGATGATCGCATCGGCACGGAGATCCTCCGCCGCAATTGGCGGCGGAAATGCGCGCTTCCTGCCGAACATGGATTCAACGCAATTTGAAAGATATGGGTCAACACAAATGACAGTGCCCTGATGCGTCTTGAACACAAAACCGGATCCACCCAACCACCAGGAGGAAACGTGATTGTCAGCAACCTGCTTCGACCCAATACGTTCTGCCAGATCTTTGTTTTCTTTCATCAGATAACTTCTTCCCGTCATGTGCTCAAGCTATTTAGAAACCTGACTGTCCTCTGCCGGACGGAACGTGGTCTGGCCCAGACGCTTTTCCCACCCGTCCTTATGTACATTGAGATATGAATACGGATCATACGGATGTTGCTTGGCTACATCTAAATGCAGGTCCAGTCCGAGGCCAGCTCCACTCGGCAAGCTCAGATGTCCGTTCGACGCGTCAATTGTGGGGCTCCACGTGACCAATTCCTTAATCCATGGCTCATTAAACGCATCAAAATGCTCCTGTATCAAAAAATTGGGGACGCATGCGGCGAGTTGCAAGCAGACAGCGGTTGCGACAGGTCCGCCGCTTTGGTGTGGGGCGATAACGCTGCCATGTGCCATAGCAAGGTGCGCAACGGCTAATGTGTTGGTGATACCGCCCAGGCTCATGGGTTCGGGCTGAAAGATGTTCACCGCACCCCCCGACGCGAGGGTATAGAACTGACCGACGGTATCATACATTTCTCCGGTGGCAACTCGGATGGGGCACTGTGCCGCTACTGAGTTCGCCGGTAGCTCCCGTTCGCGGGTAGTTGGCTCTTCCCACCAATAGATATCAAGAGGGGCCAGTTTCCTCGCCGCACGCAGGGAGTCAGCTTCGGAAAACCTCGCATGCACGTCGATGAGGATTCGCATGTCACGGCCGAAGCGAGAGCGCAGCGCCGCCACGATCTCGTACGAGAGCTCTAGCTCGCAACTATCGATGAAATCACGTGCGGTTCCGAAGGGATCGAGTTTGAGCGCATGGAAGCCCTTGGCAACTACCTCTTCTGCGGCTGCTACAAACGCTTGGGGAGATCTCTCCGTCCGGTACCAGCCATTTGCATAGCCAAGGATTGAATCTCGAACGGTTCCCCCGAGTAGCTGGTAAATCGGAACATTCAGTGATTTGCCGAGGATATCCCAACAGGCTACCTCGATCGCAGCCACCGCAGTTCGGTGGATATGACCTCCATCAAGAGAGACGCTGTCCATCAGGCGTTTGGAAAGAGCGTTTACCCTCCGTGGATCCTGGCCGATTACGAGGTGCTCCAGCTCGCGAATTGCAGCTTCGGTCGTGCGAATGAAGGCATTCAAAGTTCCTTCACCGATACCATACAGGCCACTGTCGGTGGAGACACGCACGAATAACCAGTTCTTCCAACCAGCATTGACCGTGATCGTCTCAATCGAGGTGATCTTCATACGAGTACCTAGTCCGGGAATAGAAGATCCGCCGTTACTCTCGACGAGCCGTCCCACGCATCAGCTCAGAAGCAGCATTGGCGATGTCTTCTGAGTCCATTCGATAGCGGCGTACAAGGTAGGGGATCGAGCCGCTTTCGCAGAAGCAATTCGGAATCCCGACGCGCTTTAGTTGAACTGCCATCCCAGCATCGACTATCGCGTCCGCAACTGCACTGGCTAATCCACCCGTTGTGAAATGGTTCTCGGCTGTGACAACCCGCGGGATCCTCTTCACAAGAGCTAAAACTACCTCGATATCAAAGGGCTTGAGCGTGCTCACATGCAGCAAAGCGGCGCTGACACCGCTGCTGTTGAGTTGGGAGACAGCCTTGAGAGCTCTCGCTGTCATCAAGCCGGTGCTGATGATCGCCACGTCGGTACCTTCACATAGCAGCTTGGCTTTGCCGATTTCGAACTGGTATGTGTCCGGATCCAAGACAACGGGGACTTCACCCCGCAGCAAACGCATATAGACAGGTCCTTCATAACGGGCGATTGCCGAAACAACCTGACCCAATTCGGTCGCGTCGCAAGGATCGATAACCACAAGGTTAGGTATGGAGCGCATCAGAGCTAGATCTTCGATGCCTTGGTGTGTTCCGCCGTATCCGGTGGTCAAGCCCGGAAGGCCGGCAATAATCTTTACATTTGCAGATCCCAACGCCGCCCCAATCGCAATAAAGTCATAGGCGCGCCTGGTTGCAAATACGCAATATGTCGTGGCGAAAGGTACGAAGCCCGTCCGCGCGAGACCTGCAGCGGCACCAATCAGATTTTGCTCGGCCATGCCGAGTTGAAAAAATCGTTCAGGAAAACGACTAGCGAACAGATGGATATCGGTGTATTTGCCGAGATCTGCGGTTAATCCCACAATGCGTGGATTGGCTTCCGCCTCACGAATCAGAGCTTGTCCAAAAGGCGCCGTCGCCGTTCGCTCCGCTCCATCGACATGAGAGCTTAGGATGTTGCCCGTGACACCCGATTTGGACTTTGAGATGCTCATGCACTCCCCCTGTGTCTCGGTTGGGCGTATTCCTCAAGCTGTTCTCGAGCTAACCGCCACTCATCGGGCTCGACTCGAATGAAATGATTCTTATCCCGTTCCTCGAAGGTGCGCACGCCCTTCCCCATCAGCGTGTCGAGAATGATCGCATGAGGCTTACCGCTGTTTTCCTTTGCTGCATCGATAGCGTCGACTATCGCGTGTATATCGTTGCCGTTAATGCGCTGCGTATCCCAGCCAAAGGCCTTCCATTTCTCCTGCACAGGCTCGACATTTAGAACCTGTCCGGGCGGCCCGTCGGCTTGTTGATTGTTGCAATCAATAAAAGCGAAGAGATGGTCAAGCCGATGATGGGCAGCCGCCATCGCCGCCTCCCATGTCGAACCTTCCTGAAGTTCCCCATCCGAAAGAAGATTGAATATGCGGGAAGCTTTTTTATCCAGACGTACGCCCAAAGCCATACCCACAGCTTGCCCCAGACCATGACCTAGTGAGCCACCAGTCATTTCGAATCCTGGAGTAATTTCACTGCCGGACATTTCAAGTCTGGATTGATCTGCACCATAGGTGTCGAGCTCATCGACGGGGATTACGCCAGCCTCTGCCAACGCGGCATACAAACCGATTGAATAGTGCCCGATAGAAAGTAGAAAGCGGTCACGATCGAGCCACGCAAGGTTTTTTGGGTCGTACTTCATTTCCCTGGAGTAAAGGACGGCTAACAGGTCGGCTATTCCGAGGCCCTGCCCAACATAACCCTGCCCCACCCGCTCTGCCATGCGGAGGATGTGCCTTCGCAACGAGAGAGCATGAAGCTCCAGCGACCCAATACTTGTTGCCTTTGCGGAAGCATCTATTCCATGACTCACGGGAACCTCATGTCTTGGTCAGCCAGAAAAATCACTCAAACAACTATCGTCCGACTGGGACCGCCAGATCGCATACGTTATGCGCCGATTGCTACTGCTCAGCGCTAATGCAAGGATCGTTATAGAAGAACCATTCTGCTTCTGTCAATACAAGAAAGATGACAGAATTGCTGACAGTATTTGGTTGAAGATACTCCTGTCTCAATTGAGTGAAACCTCTCCTCGATGGTTGTCGAGTTCTTCTGATCCGTGAACCCCGGGTCCGCTGTGTACCCTCGAAATCTACGTACGCGCTTAGCGGTACAGCTTTAGATTCGACACGTCCTTCATGTCTTGGCTATATTGTGGCAATCGACAGGCCGTGATGTAACCCGCGAATTCCGCCAGCTTTGAAAATGAAATATCTCGGCCATGGAGCCCCGGTAAATGTCAAATCGATTGTGTCAGGCGCAGCCCCGATGCGATCAATGTGGATCATATCTTCGGTCGTCTTGCCAAAGACAAATCGGGACGGGCAAAGCACCGGTGGGAGAACTGATGACAACGTGGCTAAAAAGAAAGTGGCTTGGTGGGCTTATCGTGTCATTAGCGATGCCCATTTCGGCGCAGGTCTTCGATTTATCAGCCGATTTCTCTCTCGCTAAAAATCCAAATGCGGTCTGGGAATATGGCTTTTCCGCTACAAGCTCTTTAGCGGCCGACCAGTTTCAACTCGATCGAAAATCGCTGATGGTCGGCCCCATTGGGTTCTGGCACCCTGCCCAAGGGGACGCGCCTGGTCCAGGTTACTATCCTTACATCGCCTACAACCGTACGAAAGATACCCAGGTGGGATCAAAAGGATGGGCCATTTCTGACGGCCAGATCGCAATGGAAGGCAGCAATACCGGCCAGTACAGCCTCATTCGCTTCGTGGCTCCGCGTACAGGCAATTACTCCGTGAAGGCCAAATTCGTTGGCATCCACTACGGTCTTTCTACGACTGATGTCCATGTATTAAAGACCGGCAGTTCTGTCTTCGACGCGGATATCAACGGCTATGGAGGAGATCCGGCATTTTATACGGTACAAGGATCAAATCCCCGAGCGGAGTACTCGGGTCGGATGCACCTGAAGGCCAATGACAGAATCACATTTGCTGTGGGATATGGTGAGAACAAAACTAACTATAGTGATACGACTGGTTTGTCGGTAAGGATCATGCTCCTCAGCGAAACCAAATCTGGCAAGCAATAGTTGGCTTGACCTTGTCCAAAACACCAATTCACTAAGGCATATCGGAGCGTATGTCGACAACAATGTTGACATAACTTCAAAAACGAGAGCATGCTTACTTCGCTCTCGGCTGTTTCGCTCGTAGCAGATATAAGATCGCTTCGGCGTTAAATAATTAAGGAAAAGGGCGGGAATGGGAAGCGAACTGGGCATCGCGTTAGCGGTTGGCGCCGGGATAATGGTCGGCAATTGCATGCTCCCCCTTAACTATTTACGCAGGTGGCGCTGGGAAAACGCATGGATGATCTTCACCCTGGTCGCACTGGTGCTGATGCCATGGGCTCTAGCCTTTCTGAGAGTGCCAAATCTTCTTTCGATTTATAGTCACGTCAATTCTGCCAGCTTCATGATTCCTTTTCTGTTTGGAGCCGGGTGGGGAGTCGCCCAGGTACTCTTCGGGTTGGCGGTGCTTCGTGCTGGAATGGCGTTGTCATTCGCGATCACGATTGGGCTGAGCGCCGGATTGGGCAGTTTAGTTCCCATTCTCTTGCGTCATCCGCAAGCCCTTGTTAGCGGACGTGGATTAGTACTCCTGCTGGGACAGGTGCTGATGGCGACAGGTGTGATTGTGTGTTGCTGGGCCGGGCGCAGGAGAGAGAGGGAGCAGAAAGCGGAGGCGGCGGCATCGCCAGGCAGGTCGTATGTGGCCGGGGTCACGTTGGCGGCGCTGGCTGGTCTTCTCGCGCCGATGCTCAATTACGCGTTAGCTTTTGGCGACAACCTGATCCTCGAGGCCATTCGTCAAAATACTATGCGTGCAGATGCGCCTTACGCGGTCTGGCCGATTGCTCTTGCAGGGGGCGCGGTGCCGAACATTCTCTATCCTCTGTGGTTGCTTCGGCGCAATAAGACGTGGGCTAACTTTTCCCCGGTATGGCCAGAGATCACTCTGGGAATGATCATGGGTCTTCTGTGGATGGGTTCCGTCGCGATCTATGGAATGGCCACGACGTTACTGGGAGTTCTTGGCGCGTCGATTGGATGGAGCATATATCAGATTTGCGTCATCGTGATGGCAAACGTCTCGGGTTGGATTGCCGGTGAGTGGAAAGGCGTGAGCCAATATTCAAAGGTCATATTGTGGAGTGGCATACTGCTGCTCGGACTCGCAACCGTGGCCATTACTTATGGAAATCACTGATCAAATAATCGGCCGTGAAAAAGCGCGTGAATGAAGAAATCAGCCTTCGAAATTTGAGGGCGCTCCATTCGATGGCATATTCCGATCGATAGTTTGATCTTTATGGAGTTCCGTTAGTGAGCGTGGAGCGCCTTCAAAGGAACAGAGTGAAACAGCGAATCTGCTCACCCACACTTCTGGCTCTACTTGCAATATGTTTTCCAGCACTCCACGCATGGAGCCAGTCACCGCAGGGTCCAGTCTCCGGCGCATTCGTGCGTTCTGAAGGCGCGCCCGGGGTTCGCTTTACATCGGGACTCATGGTGTGCGATGAGGAACTCTTTGCCGGCAGATGGGTCAATCGTTATTGGACCTCGACAGGACAAATTAAGCCAGAGATACATTTGCAAGATCAAAGTGAGGCTAGGCCCGGTCTCCCGAACGACGCATTTCAGCTGGGAATTGAGGGCCAGAATCTTGCCGGCACGTGGAAGTGGGTAGGCATAGAGCAAAAACACTTAACCAATCCAGACGGTCAGTTGGTGACGATTGAACTGGAGAGCACGGCGCGTCCCATTACAGTGAAGCTGAACACTGAAATGCATGGGAACCCCGTAATGGTTCGTTGGCTCAACGTAAGCGTCCTGTTCTGGCCGTATGGACATGAGTCTTGCGCTCGGCGATGCTTTGATCGTGAGCGATACGGTTGATGTTGGAGCAGGTAGTAGTACCGGTAAGCGGATGCGGCGAACGGCGGTGGAGAAGCGTCGGATCGTCGAGGCGACGTTCGAGCCGGGAGCGTCGATAGCGCGAGTAGCGCGTGAGCACGGAGTGAACGCCAACCAGGTGTTCCAGTAGCGGCATGAGTATCGCAAGGGGAGCGTTCTGGATCGGTAAGAAAGCCAGACCCGAGTTGCTGCCTGTAACGCTCTCCGGGGAAGTAAGCAGCACGGTGGTGTCAGAGGCTGAGCCTCAAGTTCAGTCATCGTCTCAAGGAAAGTCAGCGTCGATCCACATCGAGTTACCTGGTCGTGCGTTGATAAGCATCGACGGCTGTGCCGATAGGGCGCTGGTCGAGGCAGTGCTGAAGAGCCTGATCCGGTGATCGAACTACGAAGCGGTACGAAGATTTGGATTGCTGCGGGCGTGACCGATATGCGTCGTGGCTTTGATGGTCTGAGCGCCCAGGTGGAGACGGTGCTCCAGCAGCAGCCCTACTCAGGCCACGTCTTGGTCTCTCGTGGTCGTCGCGGCGACATAGTTAAACTTCTCTGGAGCGATGGAGACGGTCTTTGTCGCCCGCAAAAAGCAAAGAGGGGCTAAACGCGCAGCCCCTCTATCTCAGTTCTAAGGGTGCAAGGAAGCGTTGCTGCCGACATGACTGGCAAGCCCGGAGCGGAGCGGGGTGCTTGGCTTCCCGCGCGTGCGGGAGTTATGTATGCGGCGCGGAGATGGCACCAGGTCATTACGCTCGTACTCGGCGCGCAGCTCCGGGTTGCCCTTGGAGGTATTGCCGACAATCGAGGCAAACCTCTGGTACTCACGGGAGTAGGGTGCGACATCCGCCAGGATGCGCATCTTGGACAAGTCGGAGTCGT
>JANXZS010000139.1 GCA_025355385.1 Acidobacteriaceae bacterium
TGCGACGCAGCAGTTCGACGCCAGCGGTGGCGGCATTGTCGAAGTTCTTGAAGCCGAGCATGGGACCGGTTCGGAACTTGGCACTTCGATGATCCTGTTTGATCAGGTTGTTCAGGTATTTCGAGGATCGCTGCCTGGTCCGCTTCCATGCCTTGTTCTCGTCCGGCATCTCACGCACTGCTCGATGAGACGCGGCATAGCCATCAAAGGTAATGGGGACGGGTGGCCGTGCTTGTGTGCGGAGTGCTTTGGGGAAGAATGCTTTGGCTGCCGCTATATCCCGCGTCGGACTCAGGCGGAAGCCCACAGTCTCACCATTGCGGTCCACGGCACGTTACGATAAGTCCATCGTCGCCACGCCTTCAAGTATGTCTCATCGACGCGCCAGGAGCGGCCGCTTTGGCGTGCGTAACATGCCCAGCATTTCTCGAACTCCGGCACGTACCGCTGTACCCAGCGCATGATCGTGGTATGGGCAAGATGAAGTCCGCGCTCGGCCATCTTCTCGACCAGATCACGCAAGCTGAGTTTGTAGCGCAGGTACCATCGCACGCACCGGATGATGACTTCCCGACCAAAGTGCCGCCCGGCAAACAGCTCCTTCTTGTCCTTCAGCTTGTTCATGCCAGATCGCCCGCTCCTCAAATCCGACTTTAGCCGAGTGCTGGCTATTTGTACCAGAGCCGCCAGTTTCCGGCTGTGTGAAAGCCTATGCCTTAAAAAACAGAGGCTGCTCGCTGATCGGCAGATAAGCAGCTAGCTGTCCTACAAGAGAAGGTGAAAACTTTGACCGCTAAATCGCGCGTTCGGCACAGCAGAATTGGAGGTTCGACCTAGATTAGTTCATTCAGACCCGTGTGACCTTAATTCCAAGCTTTTGAAAAGGAGCGATCATTTCATCAGGGGCACCGTTATCAGTCACGAGAGAATGGATGTCTGAAGTAGGGCAGAGAAGCCACTTGGCTACCGTGCCAATCTTGCTATGATCGGCTACTACAACTCTTCGCTTGGAATGACGCGCCAGGGTGCGGAGCACCTCTGCCTCGTGCGGGTGTACGCAGGTAAGCCCTTGCGCGGCATCGATTCCATCGACTCCGATGAACATAATGTCTGCAAAAAGCATCTGCGCGGCATGGGTTGCGAGCGGGCCTACCAAGGTAAACCAGTTGCCGCGCAACTGGCCACCAGTCACTATAACCTCAATGTCTTTGCGCGAGCTTAGCTCCATCGCCACATTCACAGTGTTAGTTATGATCGTGATATCGGTTAGGAGTTTGAGGGATCTCACCACTTCAGTCGTGGTGGTTCCTCCGCTAAGGGCAACCGTGTCTCCACTATGCACAAGGCCGGCAGCCGCACGAGCGATGCGGCGCTTCTCCTCGGCGAAACTTCCCACCTTGTCTTGGAATGATGCGTCATTCTTGAAAGGCTCGTAGAAAAGCGGTCCAATGGGCACGGCCCCCCCGCGAGTCCTCCTCAATAGGGATCGGCCCTCCAAGTTAACTAGATCGCGGCGGATCGTGGCGACGGAGGCCCCTAGTGAAACACACAATTCTTCGATGGCGACCTCACCAGCCTCCTGAATCCGGTTGAGGATAAATTCCTGTCGTGCGACGAGATGGTTTGGTTTTCTGGCCATAGTTATCTCATAGATAAAAGCACGGTTTTCAGATAGTAGAAAGTGCCGACCTGGCCCTGCTCCGTCCGAAAATGCAACATAATGAGGTTTACGCTCACCGCTGATGATCTATACGTTGACATTCGATCATATATCGTGATAGTGTTTCGAGTCATAGATCAGTCATTGGTAAAGGGCCGTTTTGGGACTTCTTGCACTATGCAGAGATCTCGATAAGAGGCGACAAGATTTCATCGTTCGTAAGTGGGATATGCAATTGAGGAGGAGATGAGCGTGGAAGGCAATAATCGATGGACCTTTTCAGATTTTCGGCAAGCAGCCAAGACTTGTTCTCTCGTCGTTATTTTGGCGGCTTTGATGTTCCCATGCATGACACGCTTTGTGTTAGCCCAGGCCAACGCCGGCGTCACCGGAACAGTCACCGATGCATCGGGTGCCGTAATTCCTGGCGCAAATTTGACGATCACAAACGATGAAACCAAGATCACTCACAAGGCCGTCACGAGCAATGCAGGCACGTTTACGGTCACGGGGTTGAACCCGGGCCATTACACAGTGAAGGCAGAGGCTGCCGGATTCAAAACTAATATCCAGAATGGTGTGAACGTCGAAGTCAGTACTCAGGCGACCATTAACGTTGCTATGTCCACCGGTGCGGCAACTGAAACGGTGGAGGTCACATCCTCCGGCGTCGCATTGAACACGACACAGCCGCAGCTTGGAACGACGATTGAACCGGAAGTTGTGAAGGCCTTGCCGAACGAGGTCGGAGGCCGCGGCCGCCAGATTGATAGCTTTCAATTTCTGGCGCCGGGCACCACGGGCGATTCCTTTTCCCATCGCTTGAATGGTGGCGTGGATTTCTCACAGGAAGTGGTCTTTAACGGAATTCCCTTCCCCCAGCCGGAAACGGAAGGCTTCACCACCAACGTCAATCCTCCTTACGAACTAGTGCGTGAGTTCCGCGTCGAGCGGTCTACGTTCTCCGCACAATTTGGGTTGGGCCAGGGAGCAATCACTTACCAGATGGCCCCAGGCACAAACAATTTTCACGGAGATCTTTTTGAGATCAACCGCAACAGCTTCTTCGACTCCGTCGGCTTCTTCAACAGCAAGGCCCAGGGCGGATCTGGAAAAGTTCCGACCGATCACGAAAACAATTACGGCTTCACGATCGGCGGCCCAGTTTGGATCCCGAAGCTGTACAACGGCCGTGACCGCACGTTTTTCCATTACAGCCAGGAGTGGTACAAGCAAAACAACGTAAACACTGGCATTTCTACGGTGCCGACCGCGCTTGAGAGGACCGGAGATTTTAGCGACTATCTCGACGGTAAGACGGGTCTTCTGATTCCAATCTATGATCCGCAGACCGGCAAGCAATTTCAGTTTGACGGCAGGCTGAATGTTATCGATCCGGCGCGCATCAGTCCTAATTCCGCCCTGCTGCTTCCGTTTCTTCCAAACCCTGATCGGCCAGGCTCAGGCGCTGGCGGGCTAGATGGCAATAAAAATTATGCCCCGTTCATCAACCCGCATATCCAGCATGTCTGGGGCTTTAACATAGATCACAATTTTACGCCGACCCAGAGCATTCACTACAGCCAATGGCGGAACACCTTTAGTCAATACAGCTTCGACCATGACCCGCTGGTGATCAAGCCCAATCCTTTAAACAGCATGAAGTTCGATCCGACTCTTGGTTCCGGGTTCTTATTGTCGTACGGAAACGCGATCAGCCCCAATCTCCTGATGACCGCCGGCGCCGGGTGGTTCGGCGAACTCAACCCCCAGAACAACATAACGAAGTACAGCTTCCCTGCAGTGGAGCAAGGCATTTATCCGCCAAATATCAGCTTTGACGGGCAACACTCTCCCACCGATTGGGGCACGAGCGGTGCTTGGGGCCTAGCCCAAAACCGCAAGCTAGGTATAGCCCTTGTTAATAATTGGCTGTGGAATAAGGGTCGCCATTCCTTCAATATCGGCGGAGAATTTCGCCGCACTTATCAGGATGACTCGGAACAGCAGACGACTGGCGGCCATTTCAATTTCAGTCAGCGCACGACCTCTGGAGGCGCAGACCCTGGCTCGACCGGCAGTGCATTCGCCAGCTATCTGTTAGGACAGGTTGACGCGGCAAACCGGAGTAATTCGCAGGAACTCCGCCTGCGCAACTTTGATTTGTCGCCCTATATTCAGGACGACATCAAGCTGACCCCAAGACTCACCTTGAATGTGGGCCTCCGTTGGGATCTTCAGGTGCCATTTACTGAGGTCCACAACACAGTTGTGTACTTTGACCCAAAGATCCCAAATCCTGCCGCAGGCGGGCGACTGGGTGCTGCTACCAAGTTTGGGAATTGCGCCGGATGCGCTGGTTTCAGCAGGGCAGACATCCACTGGGGCCATTTTGGCCCGCGGTTGGGTCTTGCGTACATGCTCAATAACAAGACTGTCGTCCAGGGGGGCTTTAGTGTCGCGTTCCTGAACGGCGGCGCCTATGAGTACGGTACGAGCAAGGTGGGCGTGAACTATGGCAACCTGCTTACTGGTTCGTTCACTCGCCTCAGCACAAACAGCTCAAAGCCTGGGTTTGGAAGCTGGGACACAAACGTACTCCCTAATCCAACTCTGACTCCTTTCAGCGCCGGGCTCGGTGTGGGAACGCAAATCAATGCATTCAGCAAGAATGATGGTTTTGCGCCTTACAGCCAGCAGTGGAACATCAACGTGCAAAGACAACTGCCGTGGGATCTATTCGTGACGGCAGCGTGGGTGGGCAATCGTGAAATACACCTTCCCAGCCAATTGAACAAACCCGGCCAATTGGATCCGAAATACCTGCAGCAGTATGGCTCAGTGATCGACCCCGCCACGGGAACGTCGGTACTTGCATCCAGAGTGGACGCGCCGGCAGTGGTGGCTCTGGGCATAACTTCACCCTACCCGAGCTTCGTCTCTGACTTTGGGGATGGTGCCACTGTTGCCCAGGCGCTTGGACCCTACCCTCAATACTCGAACGTGTTCAATAATTTTGAGGGCTCCGGAACCGCCTACTATGAGGGCCTGCAGCTCCAGGCAGAGAAGCGCTTCACGAATGGCCTGGCCTTCCTGGTTGCCTATACTCTATCCCGGACCATGGACAACACTAGCAGCGGTTTCTCAAGTTTCGCCAACGGAGCTTTGAACAAGTACAACCAGAAGGCAGAGTGGGCAGTATCCAGCTCCGATGTCCCGAACAACCTCAAGATCAGTGGAACCTACGAACTTCCCATCGGCCCTGGCAAGGCCCATGCGAACAACAAGGGTTTGACCGGTCAAGTGCTGGGAGGCTGGCAGGTTGGTTGGATTCTCGGCTACCAGTCAGGGACGCCATTCGGCGTGAATGAAAATGGCAGCCCGTTCCCGAATGGGTTCAACCGGCCGGATCGTGTTTCCTCTGTCAAATTGAGCACCGCGTCATATAGCAAGGAGAAAGACTATTTCCTTCACGGCCGAACGGGTTCGCCCGTCATCTTCGACAAAAATGCTTTTCAAAAGACGAGCAGCGATTTTGTCCTGGGCAACGCACAACGCAATTACTCGGAGTTGCGGAACCCCCCGTACTACAACGAGAACCTGAATGTGAGGAAGAAGTTCTCGTTCAGTGAACGATTCCTCGGAATCTTGCAGGTGGACTACTTTAACGCGCTGAATCGTACCCGGTTCAGGGGGCCGGATACCAATGCGAGCAGTGGAACTTTCGGACTGGCGCAGAGTGCGGGACAGGATAACTCTACCCGGCAAGGACAGGTGAGCTTCCGACTGGAATTCTAGCCAGATGCGAGCATGGATTGGCCGCAAGGAACACGCGGCCAGTCCACGTATTTCGCCATGTGATAGCGATTGCGAGGTTGCAACAATATGGATTGCCTTCTTGTATCTCAGGAGCGGTTCGTCGTAACCGAGCGTCCATGAGCACAACTGAAGAAAGAGAGTTTTAAGAGATGAAGCGACGCGAACTTCTGAAGGGGTTATCTCTTGTGGCAGGAAGCGCAATCTACACCAGCCCTGCGTGGTCGATGCTGGGTATAGGTGAGAATTCGGAATCAGGTGTGCCCCTGGCCATGCCAATTCGCGCCTTGGTCAAAAAAGATGGGAGATCGTTGCAACCGGTGCAGTTGACTGTCCGACATTCTGGGGCGAATGCAACCGCGGTTACCAGGTTGAACGGTACGGAGGTGGACCGCCGAGACCTGTCTGCGGGCACGCACACCTTTAACGTCCTTACCGCGCCCGTCAACACGCCGCAGGATGCGACAGTTGAGTTCGAGATTGGTGGGAAAGTGACCACCACGATAGTGAACCTGCAGCCGGTCCGCAAACTTAAAGTCCATATATTGCCGCACTCGCACCACGATCTGGGCTATACCGATTTGCAAGCCAGTGTCGAGGAAAAGCAGATGGAGAATATCGCGAAAGGAATGGAGTTAGCGCGCCATACCGCGGGCTATCCAGAGGGGGCGCGATTTGTCTGGAACCTCGAGGTGTTATGGGGGGCCGACCTGTTCATGCGTCGCAAGTCGCAGGCAGAAAAAGACAATTTCATCGAGGCAGTGAAGAAGGGTTGGCTAAGTTTGAACGGCTCATATGCCAACGAACTCACCGGACTCTGCCGCCCTGAAGAATTGATGCAACTTTTTCGCTATTCAACTGAACTAGGCAAAGAATGCGGCGTCCCCGTCAACTCCGCAATGATGAGCGATGTTCCCGGCTTTACCTGGGGCACGGTCACAGCAATGTCGCAGGCAGGCATCCGCTATTTCTCAGCGGCGCCAAACTTCTTCGACCGCATTGGCACGTTTATGGTGGAGTGGCAAGACAAGCCCTTCTGGTGGCTCTCGCCATCAGGCAGGGAGAAGATTCTTGTATGGGTTCCGTGGACCGGCTACGCCATGTCCCACGTAATGAAGCTGAACCCGGAGTGGGTCGGCAAGTATCAGGAGCGCCTGGACAGCGTGAAATTTCCTTATGAGATTTCTTATATCCGCTGGTCTGGTCATGGCGACAACGCAGAGCCCGATCCGGAGATTTGCGAATTCGTCAAAGCGTGGAATCAGGAATATGAGTGGCCAAAGTTTTCGATCGCTTCTACCAGCGATGCATTTTCAAATTTCGAAAATCGGTATGGGAATGAAATACCGCAGTACAAGGGCGATCTCACGCCCTATTGGGAGGATGGAGCGGGTTCTTCGGCGTTAGAGACGGGGATGAATCGCGCGGCCGCAGACCGGCTGACGCAGGCAGCGGCGCTCTCAGCGATTCTTGCTCCCACGGCATACCCGGCGGCGAAGTTCAATGAGGCGTGGAGAGATATTCTTCTCTACTCCGAGCACACCTGGGGTGCATGGAGTAGCGTTTCGGATTCTGAGAATCCCTTCACTACAAAACAGTGGGACGTGAAGCGCGAATTCGCAGTGAATGCCGAGAAAGCATCCGAGGCACTCCTCGCCGATACTTTGCGCTCGTATGCAAAGGGCGGCAAAGATTCGGTGGTGGATGTGCACAACTGCACCTCTTGGCCTAGGACGGAAGTGGTTCATCTCTCGAAAGAGATGTCCGCTGCCGGTGACCACGTAAAGGATGATCGCGGAGTCTTCCTGCCATCGCAGCGGTTATCCACGGGCGAGCTGGCCTTCCTGACTCGTGAGGTCCCGGCGTTTGGCAGCGCACGAGTCCAGATTACAGCGGCCAAGCCGCACCTTCCCCACACGGTTGTTTCGTTTAAAGATGGTGTGCTTCAGAACGGTATCGTACGTGCCAGGATCGATCCAAAGACCGGAAACATCGTGGAACTTACGCTAATTGGAAAGACAGGAAATCTCGTCGACCCCACCGGCCGGGAGCCAGTCAACGAGTATCTGTTTCTCGAAGGAAAAGATGTCTCCAAAATCCAGCGGAGCGGCCCGGTAAAAATCAGTGTTGAAGAAATGGGGCCGCTGGTCGCTACGCTTCGGATCGAGTCCTCTGCACCCGGCTGCAATAGCCTGGTGCGGAGGGTTCGCCTGACAGCCGGTGCGGACTGGCTCGAACTGACCAACGTTGTCGATAAGAAGCGCGCTCCTATGAACCCCCACCCAGGCAACGGTGACCAGGGCGATGAGTTTGCCCAGCGTGGGGCGAAGGAGAGCATGCAGTTTGCCTTCCCGTTTGTCGTCCCCGGCGGCACAATGCGCATGGATATTCCTCTGGGCATGATGCGACCTGAGGCCGATCAACTTCCCGGATCCTGCAAAAATTGGTTGTCGGTAGGTCGCTGGATTGATGTCGCCAATGCGGATCATGGGGTAACGTGGGTGTCTCTGGACGCGCCTTTGGTCGAAGTGGGAGGTGTGACGGCAACCATGCTGGGGTCGCAGACGAACCCTAAAGTTTGGCGCGAACACATTGAACCTACGCAGAAGTTTTACTCGTGGGTGATGAACAATCATTGGGGAACCAACTATCGTGCCTATCAGGAAGGGATCGTCGAGTTCCGCTACGCGCTGCGTCCGCATAGTGGTTACAATCCGGCCGCATCCAGCCGTCTGGCAATTGGATTATCGCAGCCCCTTCTCGCCTCTGAGGCAAGTTCAAGTCCTGCCGCACCGTCACTGTTACGTATCGAACCCGCAGATGTTCTGGCTTTGGCATTCAAGCCCAGTGAGGATGGCAACGCATGGATCGTGCGGCTATTCGGCGCTTCTGGCGAAGATCGCCGTGCCAAGTTGATCTGGTCGACAAAGACAGCTCCGCATGTGTCACTCAGCGACCTCAGCGAGCGGCCCCTCAAGCCAGTGGACCAGGAGGTTATTGTTGCCGGCTGGGATCTCGTTACTCTGCGCGCAGATAGAAATCAACGGGAAGGTTGATCCGGACGAGCGCCGTATCGTGGGTGATTCTTGTGACTGCGGCAGGCGTAGCCAACGCAACATCTACCCTGCCAATGAAATTTACTCGGCGCTGGGCTTGAGAGAACACCTGGCTTGCCTGGAGCATCTTCGCGCTGCTCATACTTCCTCCGGTCGTCGCGATTCTCACCGTGCCCCACCTTGCGTCCGTTTATCACGCGGTTGCTGGTTCCACGATTCTGTCTGTAGCGGGGTGCGGGCTGGGATGGGGTATCGCTCAGGTCTTCTTCGGTCTTGCTGTCGATTCGATCGGTATCGCACTCACCCTTTCGCTTGTTCTCGGCATCTCGGCCTCGGCGCGAAGGCCTGTTCCATGCGCCATCAGCATGAACACGTCGTAGAGCCGCCCGTAAAGTGTAGACGGGTCCGGCTCGGCCACGAGCAAGCGCCCGTCGCCCGCAATGGCATCGCGGCAGTTCCGCAGCACGCGTCGTGCGCGATCGTCATCGAGAACCACGAACACTCGCTTCAGCAAATAGGCATCGCCGCCAGTGGGCACGGCCGTGCAGAGATCTCCGGCTTCGATCCGACAGCGTCCGTCCGTCAGATACCGTCCGAGCAGCGGGTGGGCACTCTCCGCCACATTAGGCAGTTCGCATAACACGCCGCAGAGATTGAAATTGGTCTCCAAAAGACTGGCCAGCACCAGCCCGCGCCCACCACCCACGTCTATTAAGGTGTCGAATTGCGAGAAATCGTAAGCCTCTCGGATGGCGATAGCCTCCTGCCTGGACACAGAGGACATCGCGGCGTCGAACATAGCAGCATCGCCCGGATGCTGTTGGAAATGCGCAAAGACTTCCATGCCAAGAGCATCGTCGAGAGCCCCTTCGCTTGTCTCCAAAGCGTGCCGGAGGTTAGCCCAACCGCGTGTCCCCACCTCGGGGGCGTTCCAACAGTTTCGTACGGTAACACACGGGCAGTTGTTCGCACCTCGATGCCCTTCGCGCGGTCAAACAGAGGGCTGAGCACCTAACGGAACTCCCCGGCTACCGAGATGCTTCCCTGGCGTATTACCATTCGGATCTCGAAAAAATCGCGCGATTCGTACCGAGTTTTTTAACACCCACAGGCCAATGCACTAATTGACCCGACCGCGTGCTCGATAAAGTTCAGCGGCAATACTCCAGACGAGGAACCATATCCGACTTAGGTCCTTTGCCGGAGATCACTGGTACAAGATCTCCTTCCAAGACAAAACCTGTGAGTGTGAACGATTTCAGTCGGGCGGACAATGCGATCATCTGTGCGCACTCGGCATTCACCGTCTGAAGCCCTTTACACCAACCACTCACCCCACGTTTTCTCAAGCGCTCAGCGGGTTGGTGAAGTCGCTGCGACTCCGCCGGCTGGACGACGCGCTGTATTGGCTGGTGTATCTAGATACCTTTAATGAACCGAAGTATCGCTTTCGGACGGCTCGCAGATTGTTGATCGGCTCGGCGGAAGATGGACACTCGATCCCTGTGATGGAGAAGATCGTCAGCGGTTTTCGGATGGCCAGCAAACCGCAGACAGAGCTGATCTATCTGGTCGCGGATGCTGTGAGGATTTGTAGGCTATCGAATTGGTGGCACCCGGAAAGTGGTGGGCCTGATTACATCTACCAGTCGCTGATCGGAGAACGGGCGAGGCTTTACAACCGTTGGGATCACAAGCCAAGCACGCTGCAAGTGGAAATCCAAAAAGCAATCGGAGACGCAAATCGGGCGCTGACGTTGGGAACGGTCATGGCCTTTGCCCGCGTTCAAGAGAGGTTCGGAGCAACGAAACAAGCAGGGTTCCTTCTGCAGCAGGCCGTGAGCATGGGGCACGATTTGGCCCAGAAATTGTGCACGGTCCATTTGTCAGCCAAGTCGGCGCTGAGTGGAGACAACAATTTCCTGTGCCAAGCCGCTTGGATGATGGCAGGCGGAGTAAGCCAAGTCGCTGAGAAGATCGAGCAAGTGACGGCAGGGGAAAGCTATCAGCTATTGGATGAAGCCAAAGAAAGATGGCGAAATCCGCAGCCTATTCCCCGCTGGTGCTGCGATGGCGTCCATTGCGCAGGTGACGATCCCCGCTTCATGGGCTGCCTTACCGAAATGTGGGCGGTGTGTAGAGCATTCCAACATTATGGTCGTATTGATCCGCATGACATTTGGCTGCCGGAGTTCATGTGCTACGACGGTTTAATTATCTATGACGATGTAACGAGCTCGGATGGTGACGATGGATCGAGGGAGTGACCCATGCACAAACTAACCATTCTGTTGCATTCTCAAATTGGCTTGCTCACAAAACAAACCAATTACAAAGCCGCACACAGCCCAACATTCCAACATAAAGTTGCATTCCAAGGAAATCCAATGCAGGGACCCCAGGAAAGCCGCAAACAATCCAATGCGTCGAACCGCCAAGCCTCAATTGCAACAGCAAGCGCACTGATGGCGATTTTCTGAGCAGAGGGCTTAGGTTGCGCAATCAATTGCAATTCTTGTTGCCCTTGGAGGGGTTCCCGGCTCAGATCAGTAGGGTCCAGATTGCGAAATGCACCGAAAGCGACAACTGACCCTCAGCTTGGACTCCGGCATTCCGACATCGCACCTTCTTATCCGTAATCACTGGCCAAAGGATCAACATACAAACTAGCCGCATCCTTTGCGCTTGTGATGGCCTTGCGCACTTGTTCACCTGTCAAATCCAAGATGCGCAACTTACCCTTTACTCTGGCAACTGACTCGATTCTCCGGTAAGCCGTTGCGTGTGCCTCCACGTACAATGCCAGCCCTTGCAGCTTGGGCAGCGCATCATCTAAATGGAAGGCGTGTGGGTCAACGATGTCGGTGACAACCTGCCCACCTTACAGTGTCGAGAAGAAGATGAAGTCAGGGCCGTCCATTTTATATTGGTCGCTCACGGTAGGCGATGCCGAGCGAGGATTGGCTCGGCGGATCGCAGGTTGCTCAATGACAATCTTCAATGCTAAAACAAGACCGCGGTTGAAGCACCAAGGAAGGATCCATGCGCCTGGTGAAGTTATTGCGCTTCGCAGGGGACGCCATTTGAAGTCCAATATGCTATCGGCGGAGGCCGTCCGCCGTACCCCTACCCACCATGTCCGCCCTATCCTCCATACCCGTATCCTTACCCGTTATTTCAGGCTTAAACAATAACAGTCGGAGGGTCAGATCCATACCTTCGAATGCTCGGCGACTCGGACCACATTTCCACCGCTCAATCCTGCGTTCCCCGGGGCCGGTTTGACGACCGCCGGTATCTCCTCATCTTTCGGATAGGCGCTCGGTGGCCCAACTCGGTTCATTCGTGCATAGTTAGGGATTGCCAACATCGGCGATCCATCCGCCCATTTTCCTGTAATCACCACCACTCCGCCAAGCAGGTCTGGCTTCCACTCCGTCTGAAGTGGAGCATTGCCCAGCTTCTGATCGATCCGCTGATTGTCGGCGGTCTCTACGTTATAAATAAGCGGACCGCACTGTAACGCTACCAGGCCAAGGTCGGCCTTTATGCGGTCATCTGCCACCACGCGCTGCGGCTCCATTGGAAGTTCCAGTTCTATGCGATCGCCAGGCTTCCATTCCCGAGTCACGACGGCGTAGCCCTTGCGAATGACCGGAGTCTGCTCCTCGCCGTTTAGTGCGAACAGCTTCACGCCCCGCACAATTGGCGTCTCCTTGTAGAGCTTGCTCGTGTTTCGGTCCGGTATGCGGACATAGACCGAAAAGGTCTTCGCTTCCTCAGGATTCAATGTGATTGATATCGATCCGCTCCACGGATATTCTGTCTTCTGGATGACCTCAACCTTTGTGCCGGCGACCTTCCCCACATCGATGCGGCTTCCTACGAACATATTGACGTATAGTCCCTCTTTATCTTTTGCGTAGGCCCATGTCGGAATCATCAGCAGAGTACGCGACAGATTTCCAACACAGCATGGGCACACATGCCACCGCGCACGCTCCGTGTTCACCAGTGGATTGGTGTAACAGAAGCTCTTTCCATCCAGCGCAACGCCTCCCAGCAGAGCGTTGTACATGGTCTGCTCATACAGGTCCGCGTACTTCGCGTCGTGGTATGCAAGATTCAGTTTGTACTGAAAGAACACAAGCCCACAACTCGAACAGGTCTCGTTGTATGCGTCATTAGGCAGAGAGTAATTCGGGCCGAAGCCTTCAGAGGTCTGCCCGCTCCCGATGCCTCCGGTCAGGTAGTATTTCTTGTTGACCATGTTGTCCCAGAGGGACATCACGGCACTCTGGTAATCGCCATCCTGTGTCTCGGCGGCGATGTCCGCCATCCCCGAATAAAAGTACATAGCACGGACTGCGTGACCAACAGCTTCGTATTGCTGTCCGGGTGGCAGGTGGCTCTGATCGTATTCTGCCCCGCCCCTTCGGGAGTCGAGCAGGAACTTGGCAAGAGCGATAAACGCATCGCCGCGGTGATTGCCTTCCACATCATTCACAAAGCGGCCGAAGCGAACCAGAGCCTGCTCCATCTCCTGATGGCCATCGAACCACTCCTGCTTGCCCGGCCCGATGTTTGCCACCCAGCAATCCGCCAGTTTCTTTGCCGCATCGTACAGCCGAAGATCCTCCCCGTCCGTGAGCGTGTAGTGGTTGATCGCCGACTCTATAAAGTAGCCGGAGACATATCCTTCATGGTTCCCGCGTTGCTCCGGGGACCAGCGTCGAGGCCAGCTCTGGCGGTCGGCAAGGATATAAGCGGTCTGCAGGTAACCGTCCGGCATTTGTGCCGCGAGAATGATCGGAATCCAGCGATTCAGCTTAGAACGCATCTGTTCCTGGGCTTCGAGAATCTCCGGATCGCCCCGCGGATCCACCATCAGCGCGATGCAAATCGATTCGACGGTCTGGTGAACCCACGCGTTCGAAAATACAAATCCTTTGTGTGCAGAGTGGGGTTCGCCACGGTTAGCTTTGCCCGCTTCAATGAAGTTGTCTATACCGCCGTCACCACGACCGGCAGGTATATCAGTTCGCTCGCACATGCTGATGCAATGGGGGATCCAATTGACGATGAGCACCTTTGCGCGCTGGTTCCAGAACCGGCTTTCGATCGAATACTTCTGTGTATAGACAACATCCAGACGATCTTCGGGGGGATTCGCGACAACGTGGACGTTGACCGAGTGTGATCTACTGACGGACCCAGAAGCGGCCAGCTTGATGACGTAATCTCCCGACGTCGAAAATGCAGCGGTGGTGACCGCAGAAGTCGCATCCCAAAACGTAACTATTCCTGGGCCGGAAACCTTGCTCCAGCGTGCAACATTCGCATGTGAGTCCTGAAGCCAGGTCACCTTGCCCGCCAGGTAAGTCTTTCCGCCCATCACAACCGACCGGTCGATGCCCGAGTTGATTACCGGAGCAAGAGCAGGAACAGGGCCGTGATTGTAGACTCGCCACTCCAGAAGTCCGGCCGGCTCATCTTTTTGACGAATAACCTCGATCCGGACCTTGATGGTATTCGCGACCTCAAAGGTAGTCAGGTTGAATTGGTTCGGTGCGACCCCAAGTCCCTCTGGCTTCTTAACTGGAACGAAGTTGCTTCCGTTCCAGTACAAAATTCGGTAACTAGCCGGCTCCACCATCCTCGGAAGGCTGCTTCCGGGCAGGGCACCAGGCCGGGGACGATCGACTGCCCAGTAAACCTCTACCTTGTTGATCGTTACCCGCTCGCTCCAGTCGTACTGCACCCAAGACCGGCCGCCATCCTCGGTTCCGGGCTCGCCCAATGCATAACAGCCATGGCGACGATCGAAGGAATTCTGCGGCGTGAAACCGTCGTTCAGCGCAGAGATATCATTCCAGCTCGTGACGGAGAGGCTGGAAGGAACAGCGACCTTGGCGATATTGAGAGGGCTCCCGGGAGTCTGCGCGATCGCCTTGGTTCCACTCACAGCAGCCAGAACAGCTGTTCCCGTCAGTCCGGCTATAAACTCTCGACGGCTGGGATCCATCTGTGATGCACTTCCCGCTGATTGATCAGCCTTCGTCGGCTTCGCAATGAAGTTTTTTCTATTCATCGGACACACTCTCCTTCAGGGCTGTGCACGGAGGACGTTACCTAGAGTCCATCGCAGTTGAAATCCTACTCAAATTGGAGGGGGGTGAGCCACAAAATAGCCATTTCCAGTAGGCCTTTTCCAGGGCGTTCAAGAGTAAACTCATATTTGGCGATCCTCACCCGGATTCATCCCGTTTCTGCCAAGCCGTTGCGCGACGCAACTCGTGCTCCGCTTCTCGTTCCTGTGGATAGCAGGTCCAACACGCTGTCATTGAGATCACATAGTATGGACAATCTTAATCTTGTCGGTGATTACTCGGATGCCGAGGTAATCTACGGCGCAAGCCAGGAAGAGCTTTACTGGATGATGGAACTGAGCGCGCAGATTCCCTGGACATCAGATGCGGACGGACGAATCCTGCGCTTCGGACACAAGTGGGCTGAACTTACGGGATTAGCGAACGAACAAGCGGCGGACGATAGTTGGGCGGAGTCGTTGCATCAGGAAGACCGATCGCGGGTGGCGGCGGCGTGGAGCGTAGCTCTGGATAGTGGCAAGCCATTTGACATTGAGCACCGAACAAGGACGGCGACGGGCTCATACTGTTGGATGAGGTCGCGCGCCTCTCCACGTCACGACGAAGCGGGGCAAATTGTGAAGTGGTACGGCACAACAGAAGATATCAGCGCCCGAAAACGGACTGAAGACGCACTCAGGCAAAGTCAGAAGCTAGCGGCGGTAGCGCAGTTGGCTTCGAGTATCTCTCACGAGATCAATAATCCACTTGAGGCTGTCACAAATCTGCTTTATCTCGCGCAGAATCCGGAAGCTGATCTGGAGGAAGTGCGGAGGCTCGTGGCGTCTGCGCAGGAACATTTAGCTCTGGTGGCTCACACTACAACGCAAACTTTGCGTTTCTATAAACAAGCCACTAATCGGCAAGAAATCACTTGTGACGAGCTTCTCAAGTCGTGCCTCCTCATTTTGAATGTGCGCTTAGCAAACCGCGGCATCCGGGTTGAGACGCGTTGCAGAGCGGCGCGGTCCTTCGTCTGTTTCGACAATGAGATACGGCAGGTATTGGCCAACCTCGTCATTAATTCAATTGATGCGAGCCTGCCCTGTGGCGGACGTCTCTTGATCCGAAGCCGCGAAGGGACCAACTGGAGGCGCAACAGAAAAGGCATAATTCTCACCGTTGCTGATAACGGTAGCGGCATGAGTGACGAAATCCGAAAGCAGATCTACGAGCCATTCTTTACGACAAAAGAAATTACGGGAACCGGCCTCGGCCTCTGGGTGAGTTGCGAGATTGTGACTAGACACGAAGGAGTGCTAAGGGTCAGGAGCAGCGAGTGCGCAGGCCGCACGGGAACAGTTTTTACGATATTCCTGCCATTTGATTCGACACCACCTCCGTTGCCTACCGGAGCGAATATTTAAAAGCGATTTTGATTCAAACTGAGTCTCATCACCAATTCCGAGCGGGTAACCGCGAGCGCCTAGCTTTTGTCGCGCCGGCAGGATGGAATATCGTCGGCTCCAAAGTGTTGCTATCTTAAAAAGTGACAAGCTACAAGGCCAGGCGAGAGCAGTGCAGATCTTGCGGACAGTACGATGTTCTCCCCTTCCAACTGCCACAACCTTTGCCGCTGCGCCTCGACTCGACTCGGAGCCGCTAGTGTAGTCCGCAACGTAGGTGGTCATTTTCGTAAGGGGGGCGCGAGCGCGAGTGACCCTTTCAAAGATGTCGCCACCAGAGTGGTGCGCCGGCGCGAAAGCTCCTCGAACTCCAGTCGCTCTGAAGGAGTGATTTCAATCCTCAGCGCTACACAAATGGCGGGGTCATCTCACCTTAAGGGGTGACTCGCAGAACATAAACGACCCTATTTACGGCGGACTACACTAGCAACCTTGAGTCTTCTCCACGTAAACACCTCGAGACTTCTCTTTCAGAATGGTTGTCAGGCAAGGATAGACGATGGTATTTAAGAGCATCAAAAGCCTCCTGGGCGGAACTCTGTAGCAGAAGGACCGACAAGTCGCTCGATGCGGTTTAGTCGGTATGAAATGTCGAGGGAATTGGCCGGGGCCGTACCGACGTGAGCAGCAAGGCGTTCACGCGACCATTTGTCAAGCGGGCTGTCACTGGAAAATTTCATTCCGCTTTGTTGGCCCACGTGTCAGCGACGCAGCAAAACTTCCGCCTTCACTCCGTGCTCTCGCGCCACCCGCGCTATCGACGCACCCGGCACAAACGTCGCCTCAACGATCAGTAGCTTCTCTTCGGCACTACGCCGAATCCGCTTCCCTAAACCCCCAACAACTCCAGCCGCTAACGTCTCGCTCACACAACCATCGTCCGGCTACTCCCGCCAACTGTCTATACGCCGAGAAGCGGACGCTTAAAGTTTAATTGCGCAATATCTGAAGTGAGTTTGCGGGAGCAAGGATTGGGGGTCAGCGGAAGGTGCTTGAGTACGGAATGGTGGCGTGAGCGCGGGCGCCGACTTCGCTCCCGGTGCTGGCTGGGTACCCGCCCTTGTGCTCCTTTCAGTGCAATCAAGCTAGGTACCATCGCCCAGCATTCTCTCCATCCGGCAAAGCGCAGTCGACTCGTTGCACCGAGCTCCGTAACGCTTCAGCGTCAAATTGATGGCATGGCCGGCCGGCGGATGCGCCTTAAAGGCATTTAGCAGATCCTGAAGAGACTCGAGTTTCGGACCCGAACAAGCGAAGCCGCTTGATCTGTCGCGAGCGCCTTGAGCATTTTTTGTGCCAATTGAGGGTGCGCGCGTCATGTTATATGCCTTTCTTCTCACTGTCTTCTATGGATTTAGCCTTCCCAATTGCATATAAAATGCGCATCAAACGGAAGCTCCGCGAAGCTATCAGCAGAGTGCTCAGTTACGCACAGTGGCTGGAGATATAGCGCAGAATCTGGAACCGTTGAGCAGCCTTTTTAGCTGGTGCAGTCGTTTCCGGTTAGAGCGTCGTCAGTGCCCGGCAATGCTTCTTTCAACAGGCGATCGCTGTGGAGGTCAAGCTGCTTCTGCCAAGTGGCAACACGATCTCGGTGGTTCTGCGACGCCACACGTGGTTCCGGGTGCACGAAGGCACTGAAGGAGGGTGGATTTCGCGGTGGGGCCGGCATCTCAGCCCCTCTTCCGGCTGTCCGATAGAAACTCCTTCAGATCAGAAGACAAGAACTTCGCCCGGCCCGGAAGATCTCCCGGAACCAGTTGCCCGTCAGCAATACGATTTTGGATGGTCCTGATGGAGACCCCGAAGATCGCCGCAATGTCCCGGTTGCAGTACATCGCTTTTAATGGGAGACCCCTTACGGTGAGGATCTCTCCCAGCAACGGGTACTTCCCCGTCGCCGGCCCACTCATGCTTTCCCGTCGCAAGGCTGACGGACTGCCCCATTCCACGGTTGATTTGTCTAAAGCGCTCATTCACTCCCCCATCAGGTCCTCTTAAATAGGGGATTGCATATTCTGTTTCCTTGTTCGTTGTAGCTTTCCCGTCCGACATGAGGCAGTTCGGAAAAGGCTCTGGATACAGGCAACGGGCCAGCGGACAAACACCTCGCTTCGATCCAAGGGTCACTACGGCTAGTAAGCTGATCTGGCTGAGATTCGTGAGTGAGCGATTACCCCGGATGGGACGACACACACTTTCAGGGAATAATCCGACTTTCGCACTCCTCCAGTAGGAGAACGAATATGACGGCACTTCACCGGTCGCGCAGCGACCACTCGATAGCATTTGAGACGCTTGTAAAGGCCACCGATATCGGCGGTCTGCGTGAAATCACGCCGAACTATCCCAAGACCTTGGAGCCCTTGCTTATCCCGGGGGAGGCTGCAGCTTACCTACGCCTCCATTCGAAAACCGTTATCCGCAAGGCCCGGGAAGGGCAGATTCCGGCAATCCGCATCGGGAAGCACTGGCGATTCCGGGCGTCGGATTTGACGGCTTGGGCCGCTTCTCAAGTACCGTCACGCTGCCAGCCCGCTGAGTGATGGAGACTAAATGTCCATCGCTCGAACCCGATATCAAAATGGTTCACTAGATCGCGTCCACCGCGCCCTGACGTATGGGTCTACCGCTGGCGCGAACTGCAGCAGAACAGCACCCGCGTGCAGCGGAAGAAGGTCGTTGGCGACGTCGATCGCTATCCGACCCAAAGCGCTGCGAAGCAAGCAGTTGAAAATCTTCGCGCCGAGATCAATGCCAAGAAGGACAGCTCCGGTTCGTTCTCCGTTACAGACCTGTGGGGGCACTTTGACGCCAACGAGCTGCGCGATCCAGATGTGGACCGGTCCCCGACAACCATTGATCGGTACCTCAACAACTACAAGAGACACATCATACCCAATTGGGGCGAGACACCCATCACCGAGGTCAAAGCCGTCGCGGTGGAGCGCTGGCTCCGCTCCCTCCGTATGCCCCTTCGACAAAGAGCAAGCTGCGGAACCAGCTGAGCATGTTGTTCTCCCACGCCATCCGACAAGAACTCTATGGCCGGCCTACTCCGATCTCCGCGGTCAGGCAAAGCAGTAAGCGCTTGAAGACCCCGGACATCCTCTCGTTGGCGGAAATGCAAAGCATCCTAGGCGGGCTGAAGTCTCCCATGCATCGCACCGCCGTTCTCGTAGCAGCCGTGACCGGCCTGCGAAGGTCCGAGATTCGCGGACTGCAATGGCACGACATCGATTTCCATGGGTTGTGGCTCCACTGCGCCGTGGAATTGTGCAGAAGCACCAAACCAAGCTCAAGACGGAGGCAAGCCGGAAGGGGGTGCCGATCCCGCGGGAGCTGGCAGATGTCCTGATGGACTGGCGGCTCCAGTCGCTCTACCGAGCCGAGACGGACTGGGTGTTTGCGTCGGAGAAGAACGCCGGGAAGACACCCATTTGGCTTGACCTTGTGCTGCAGGATTACATTCAGCCTGCAGCGAAGGCGGCGGGCATCAGCTGCCTTATAGGGCCCTGAGGAACCCTTATTGGACCTCATTAGGACCTCAATTCCGATCTCTACCGTAACGCGATTAACGGCGTGATAAATTCCGATTCTCAGTGCAGCTTTAGTCGCTCGAATCGCATTTCTCTAAAGTTTAGTAAGCCTTCCCTAGTCGGTACTCAGTACGGCCCTAGCTGCTGAAATGTACATGCTTAACAATGGTTGGCGAGCCTCCCCAATGTAAGCACAAATGTAGTAACGTGGTGTGAGGGAGCAATTCATGCCGAACGCCAAACCAAGAACCATCCGCGCCTCCGAGCAGCTTTCAGGAGATGAATACCGGGGCAAACAGGTGAAGACCGGAAACTCCTTGGGGTTCCGGTTTGACCGCGCCCTCTTCAAGAGCCATCCCGAGTTCGCCGGCGAAGTAAAAGCCCACGTGATCGCTCCCGGTCGGATGCTGGTTTCTGTGGCCGAGCCGGTTGTAGAGCGCGGCGACCCGGTGATGGCATCGTTCCTAGCCTTTCTCGCAAGCGACATCGCTAAGGCTCCGGAAACCGTCAAACCTATGAGCCCTGAGTTTGCTCAGCGCATCGACCGCCTCGTCAAAGGAGTTTCTGTCTCGGAGAACGAATCCTTGGGTCAGGACAGGCTGCTCTGATGGAGGTCAATGGCTGGACGCTCTACCTGCATCCGCTCTTCCAGCAGCAGTTGGAAAAGCTAGTCGCGCAGGTGGAAGCCTCCATGGCCAAAGACCCAACCGGGTATAAGGATCAGGCGGCAACGAGACTCCTTGCCACCATCAATCGCTACGTCCGAGAACTGATCCCCCACGATCCCAATGCGGCGGAGTTCCGCCAAGGCAACACGCTCGGTGTCGACAATCGCCACTGGTTCCGCGCCAAGTTTCACGAGCGGTTTCGCCTCTTCTATCGCTTCTCCAGCAAAGAGAAGGTCATCGTTTATGCATGGGTGAACGACGCGAATACGCTGCGCAGGGCCGGATCGAAGACTGATCCTTATGTCGTTTTCCGAACGATGCTCGATGGTGGCAATCCGCCGGACACGATGGCTGAGTTGCTGGCGGTCTCAAAGAAAATCGAAGCGATCCGCTCCTCAAGTCGCACAACTGATGGCAAGATTCGGAAGCAGCGCAATCGCTAAGACGTTTCAGCAATGATCGATGGAGTATTTTGGCTCCTCCAGGGCGAGCAAAGCAGGGAAGCCGTTTGCCTCCTCCGTTGGATGCACGTCGGAACGAATCAGATTTTCAACCAGCTGCGCCTCTAACGCTTCGGCGTCGGTCAAGTTGACGATGCGAACGGGGACAGTTGCGGCCTCGGCGATCTGCGCGGCGCGGCGCCGCCTCGCTGCAGCGACGATCTCGAAGCCCAGCTCGGTGATAGGGCGAACGCGCAATTGTGATAGCACACCCTGAACGCGAATGCTCGCCGCGAGCTCCTTAGTGCGGCATCCTCGAAGACGCGGCGGGGGTTGGTTGTGGATTCGGTAAGTACGTTGAGACGCTAGAGCGGACGGCGAAGACCGTCCGCCCATAGATGCGGCTTTAGCTGGCTTGTGCCAGTTCTGGTTCGGCTTCTGTTGTGGTGGCTTGCGCTGCGGAGCTTTCGAGCGCGGAAAGAATAATGGCAGAGGTTTTCTGGATGACATCTAAGCTCTCGGTAAGGAGCGCTGCGTTGCCGTGATACTGGTGGATGTAATCCGCTCAATGTTGTGCTCACATAGCGCCGATTATGTTGTCTTCGCAGTTATGTGACGTTCAGCGGCGGATGCCTTATGAACACTGGGGATTTGCGTTGCTGAACGTCACATAAGCTGGGCTAGAGTTAGGCGAGGAAGGTAAGCAGGTCGGGATTATCCCGCCAGCGTTTCCTTCCGGTTGGTTGGTTCTGTTCGTACATGCCGAGGGCCTTCGCTTTCATATCGAGGTCGGTCTCAGCGTAGACATTCGTGGTGTCGAGTGATACGTGCCCGAGCCACGCGCGGATGGTGTTGATGTTCACTCCGGCGCGGAGCTAGCCTCCCGGGTGGCAACTTTGTTCACCTTCAATGTCGAAAGAACGCCGTCCACATCGAGTGAGGTAAAACCGAATTCTGTCAGCACAGCGCCGAGGGTATCCATTGGACCAAACCAGCTTTGCTTCTGTGCATCTGCACCTGCAGGAGGCTCGTGCTCATCGAGTTTCTCGACTGTTACCTCTGCAAGTTCTTAATCGTTTGCGCTGCTGTCATTTCGGAAGGTAAAAAACATTCGTTCAGATGTTGCTTCGTTGGTCATAACGGCGAGCCTATTCCAGCAGGCGGGTGCAGAATTAAGGGGTGATTATCCTGCTTGCGGCATAGCGTGCAGGTTCGGAGATGAATGGGACAGAAAGGTTCCACGCTCTCTTGCTGCGCGGAACCCACCCTGGTGTTGGACTAGATTTTTCCTGCTGAGCCCGGAGCGGAGAGAACGGGCGGCTCATCAAGGTGCGGGACCGGCTTCATGGTACCGATCTGCTGCAGGATGCCGATCTCGTTAGAAGCTCCCCAGCGCTCGATAATCTTTGCATCCGAGTTGAACTTCGAAATCTGCATTCCACGAACCTTAATCTTCTTTCCGGTTGCGGGAATTCCGTTGAATGGGCCGTCCTGTGACCCAGTGATCGTATAAGCGAAGGCGACGTTGTCCTCATCCGCAACTAGGTGCTCGACAGCGATCTTGAAGTCGGGGAAAGCAGAGTGGAACTGCGTAAACCAATGAATAAAGCCCTCCGGACCAAGGCCTTGATCATCCGCAGGATCGTGGTCCTTTACGCCGGGTGCCAAGACTTCGTGCAGCTTTTCGAACTGATAACTGTTGACGATCTCACCCATCTTCTTTTGTGCTGCAACGTTCGCTTCTTTGCTCATGACTGACTCCCTCAGCACCGTGAGATGCAGGGTTGGCCGTTTAGGAACTACAACGCAGGGCCAGGGACCAAGCGAAGCGACGTGGCCTTCGAACGATAGGACTGACAGCGCCAGAGCGGCTATTGATCTAGTGATTACGTCTAAACCTATAAGCGCTGATTAGCAGGACGTTACGGGTCGATAACGTATTTTCTTCAAGGTAGATGTTTCACGTGTGACCACAGCAGTGGCCGTGGTGTGACGAAAGGCAACGGTTTTGCTGCTATCTTCTTGCCATCTGAAATTGTGATCATGCAGCGGCTCCGCGTTTTGTGTTTAACTCCGTTTCTTGTTTACGTCATTTGACGCTATGGACATCCTTTTTTCAGCGGGGCCGTACGCATCATTTGAGCTTTTATCCTTGTAGCTGTGACAAACAACGACCTAAAAAGCTTACCGAGCCGAGAAGAGTTGGCCTCCGCATTAACAGCAATCTTCTCCCATCTCTCACCGGCTGATAAAGCGCTGAGCCAGATACGCGGTGGTCGCTTTGCAGCAGATGCCCTTCTCCTGCTGGTAAACCCCCAAAGGTATGAACGCAGTCGAAATTACCTGGCTGGCGATGTCACGCGGCTCTCTGCCTACCTTCGCCACGGCGTTCTCACGCTAGCTGAAGTGCGAGACCATGCGCTGCAGCAGGTAGCCGATCCACGTCACGCCGGAAAACTAATTAATGAGCTCGCATGGCGTGACTATTGGCAACGCATCTATAGCCAACTAGGCGAGGGCATCTGGCAAGATCGGGAACCATATAAGACCGGGTTTGCTGCGGTGAATTACGAAGCGGAACTTCCGGCCGACATTTCGGACGGCACTACAACGCTCGCATGCATCGACGGCTTTGCCCATGAGCTAAGAGAAACCGGATACCTACACAATCATGCTCGGATGTGGTTCGCCGCGTATATCGTGCACTGGCGCAGAGTCCGTTGGCAAGCGGGTGCCCACTGGTTTCTAGAGCACCTCATCGACGGTGACCCGGCCAGCAACAATCTTTCTTGGCAGTGGGTGGCCTCAACCTTCGCGAGTAAGGCTTACATCTTCAACAGAGAGAACCTGGAACGATATACCGATGGCAATTACTGCCGTACCTGCCCTCATGCCCAGGCGCGTACTTGTCCGTTTGAGCGAGATTACGAAAGCCTTGAAGAAACACTCTTTCCTCGTCTCCATTTCCCTGCAGACCCTACGGCAATGCCAACGCCGCCTACGCCTTTCGCTCCCACAATCGCAAAAGAGAGGAAGTTGAGCCCCTCGGGTAGGCCTCTCCTGTGGGTCCACACAGACAGCCTAAACCCGAAGTCACCCATGTTCCAGGCGCACCCGGATGCGCCAAGCATCTTCATCTGGGATGCAGCGTGGCTTTTAGGGGAGCGCATTGCACTCAAGCGCATTGTTTTCATCGCGGAATGTCTCGTAGAGATGCCAGGTACGATCGAGCTTCGTTCAGGCGATTTGGCTGCCGAGCTGCATCTTGCCGCGCAAACATCTGGAGCCGACTACATCTTGGCTCAACGTACGCCGGATCCCCGCCTTCAGGCTGCCGCCGCAGCGACAATGTTTCACCTGCCCGTCGTTTGGTACGATCCACCGCCATTTGTCGAAGGTACTCGCGCTTTCGACCTCAAACGGTTCTCGAGGTATTGGCAACGAGCACAGAGCTCGGCTATGACGATGACACGCTAATGGAAGGATGCGGTGATCTGTCCATCCTCTATCACCATCCCCGGTCTTCCTAAAGGGCAGTCGCTTACTTGCTTGATACTCGAACGCATGATAATCTCAATCTCTTTATTATAAATGGCTTACGTCTGATAATGATCATTCGTTTAGGTGAGATGTAGCGCCCAAGTACAAATGTCACCTCTCTGCCAAGTTGAAATGTCCGATGAGGATGTGCTTGCTGACGATGAGTGCTCGGGAGCTGCAACGGATCGAGCCTGCCGAGCGAGAGTACGGAAAGCTACTTCAAGGCGCTTGATGGTTACCTCGACGCCTATGGCTGCCCGGTCGCGTTCTACTCTGACAAACACTCCGTGTTCCGGGTGAACAAGCCAGACCCGAAGGGCGGCTCGGGATGACGCAGTTCGGGCGTGCGCTCAGAGCTCACACAGCCATCGTCGAGAACAAGAGGCTAAGCCATGTGCTCCGCGTGGTGAAGGCCCAGCAGGAGATCCAGAAGGCTCCTACCGTACAGACCAACAGCAGCAAGGGTGGATATGAAAAGCGAGTACGCTGAATCTACGGACCAGACTACGAAATCAGCGCGCCGCCGGCAGAAGCGGCGGAGATGACGAGCTGATGGAAAGCGTGGAACGATGAAGCCGTCCCACTCTTCCCACAATCCTTGGAGATCAACAAAGAACGTCGATTACCACATTACGCACCGTACGACGACTACGATCCCCTATACTACTTAGTGGCTTTGCAGAAGCAGCGACGTTATCGCTTTGCACCAACACGCAGTCTGGAGCCAGGACGGCAAACATATCCTGTGGAACAGCGGCGAGTATGGTTTCAAGGACGAAGCGGCACTCTATGACAACTCGTTCCAGCCATACGGGTCCATCTGGATGATGAACGCGGACGGCACGGGAAAGCGACAACTGACCGATAGTCACTGGGAGGACGCTATGCCATGTTTTGTCCCAGCTCCCGCCGTTGCCGCAAGAGCATCGGAATGAGGAGCGCCGCAAGGCTTCTGCCTTTCTCGGTGAATACTTCTTCGTCTCGAGCTGCCGGCCGGTACCATTGGGTGCTCGTTTGGTTCAGCATCGGCTGCGTCATCGCGCTGATCTTAACGGTGAATGCTGTTCGAGACTACGTGTTTGTGTCGCGCTTGCTTGCAACCCAACAGGTTCGGCGCCAGATGACTCAGATTGCTGCCCAGGTGGAGCAGTATTTCAGGTCGCATGACGACACGGGGGACACGCTTCAAAGCGGGCTGGCGAGCAGTTCTTTCCAAGCCGAGTCAATCAACCTGCGCGGTCCCGAGGGAGACCTGCTGGCGCACCGGGGTAGTGAATTCCCGGGCGCAGCGTTCAGCATGGAGGAGGAGCACGCGGCGTTCTCAAGGCGCGAGCCTCTGTTTCGGACCATAACTACACCTTCCGGCGAGCTGGTCGTGGAAGTCTTCCCTCTCCATCCGAGGCGGCCACCGGCAGCGTCTACGGCCGTCTCGGGTCAGACGGGTCCAAGACTGTTGGTTCTTGAAGTCGCGATGCCGCTCAGAGATGCTGACGCTTCGGTGCTTACACCCATTCGACGAAACCTTGCGATCAATCTAGTTGCCGCACTCTCTTCCCTTGCGACGATCCTTCTCGGAGCAATAGGGTTCCGCTCGTACGTGCGCGGAAAGCGGCTGGAAGAACAGATCGAGATCGCGCGACAAGTCCAATCGTGGCTTTTACCCAAGACCTCCTTGGAGCTGCCGGGCGTGCAGATCTCCACGGAGTACAAGCCTTCCGAGCAGGTGGGAGGAGACTTCTATGATGCCTTCTCCAATGAGCGGGGAGCCCTCGCGTTCCTGATCGGAGACGTGGCCGGAAAGGGGATTCCGGCAGCCCTGCTCATGGGCGTGATTCACGGGGCAGTGAGAACTGCCACGTGGCAGGCCGCAGCACTTGGCCATGAATTTGAATCGATGAAGCTGAATCGGCTGCTTTGCGAACATGCGAGTGATAACAGGTTTGCCAGCATGTTCTGGTGTGTCTACGAAAAGTCCCGCCGGACCTTGCGCTATGTCAACGCTGGTCACTGCCCGCCCTTCCTGATCGGCGAACGCGACGGCAAGCTGCTGACGATGAGGCTTGAGCGGGGAGGCCCGGTTCTTGGATTGGTGCCCGAAGCCCCCTACGAATCGGCAACAATCGAAGTCTTTCCAGGTGACCTGCTAGTCATGTATTCGGATGGGGTGGTGGAAGCCAACGATGCGAAGGGAGAGGAGTATGGCGATGACAGGCTCGGAAGTTTGCTTGAGCGTGCATTCCATGACACTCCAGCCAGCCTTCGCCAGCACCTGATAATGTCCCTGGATACGTTTGTCTCGAAAGCGATGCCGCAAGATGACCTGACGTTTGCGATCATTAGATTCTGATCGAGTCGCCCGAAGTGAGGAGTGCTTGCCAAATCAACGCGCGAACGGAATTGTATGGGGTCTGTTGGCGGGAGTTCTGTTGGCGTTTCTAGGGATTGCCGCGGCTGGGTATCTCTACCTCCGGTATGGGGTAAACCCAACATTGCTGTCACCGGGGGCAATCTGTCATCCGGTTTGCTGATCGTAGCTGAACAGGAGTTGTGAACCGACAGACTTCGGTCCGAAGCGTGGCGGATCGATCGGCAGACGGGAGTTCAGAGCTAGGCGGAAGCTGCCGTGAGGATTTACATGGCCGTAGACCAGCGGCGTGAGCCCTCTCAGATCGTGGGCATTCCACGGTCGCGAGCGACCCTTCCACCTGAGCAATGCCGCGCCAATACGACAACTGCTTCGCATATCGAATGGATTCCGCATAGTCAGACACTGCCTGACTCCGTTGGCCCATTTGCTCGTAAACGCCAGCCCTGGTTCGATAGAGTTCGTATAGATGTCCAGCAAGATGGTAGCTTGAAGCGCGCTGTATGCGTTTGGCAATATGGCTTGGCCCACTTCGGCGGTTTGTTCTGGCCCACCCCTGGAACGTTGTGGTTAAGAGGATAGTGTTCCGTTCTGCTGGAGCGTAGCCCGTAGGGCGAAGCGGAAGTAGAACGGAAGCATCGACT
>JANXZS010000169.1 GCA_025355385.1 Acidobacteriaceae bacterium
CTCGGCGCGCAGCTCCGGGTTGCCCTTGGAGGTATTGCCGACAATCGAGGCAAACCTCTGGTACTCACGGGAGTAGGGTGCGACATCCGCCAGGATGCGCATCTTGGACAAGTCGGAGTCGTGCTCCGGATCGATGCCTGCCACCTCTGGATGGATTGCTTCATAGCCCTTGCCTAGCAGGCGGGCATAGCCTTCATCGACTTTGATGTAGGGGTCGCCCTTCTGGAAGTTGGTCAGGTAGCCGTCTCCTGGCATCCAAAAGGGCATTTCGTTGGGGGCATCGGCAATTCTATACATATCTCAGATATGTATGACACATTGCTGCCATGCCGCCGCGCCGCCCGCTCGCCCAGATTGCACTCGACTATAAAGACCTCCACGAGGCCTGGTATGTGACTTCGGATGCCGAACCCATCGCCTGGGACGAGCTGGTCCAGATCCACGGGGAGCTGCTGCGTCTCGAAGCCATCCTCAACGTACGCTTTCCACTTCCCCACACCCCCGACGGCGACGAGATTACTAAGCTGCTCGTTGCGCTACACTAACAATCCAACTGGTACAAAACATCGGGCAGTCCAACTACGCGCAACGGCACCGAATGGATAGCACAGACCGAGCAAGGCCCGCTGCGGCTGCTTCCGTTTACAGAGATTCGCGAAGAACAGTATTCGACCTACTTAAAAGTCGATTAGTGTTAGCACGAAGTCAGAACGACATAGGAATGCGCGCGACGCTTTGGATGAGATGCGATCCCTGGGGTCGCTACAGCAAGCCCGTCGCGGCTTGTTTCCTCATCCTATGGTCGCTTGCGGACCCGCAGCTGAACAGGATGTTGGCACAGACGCAGGAGGGCCCGGTAAACACGGGGCAGTGCGTTTAGATATCCTTGTGATTATGAACGTATTGCGCGAACCGGCGCCGGCCTAGCGTACGTAGAACCCCGTTTCTTGAGCTGACCCCCCTGATGCACACGAATGGTAATGACCCTAATCTATAAAGCAGCACCTTATGCTCGCTAGACAAGAGGATACGCATGGATCGCAGAGCCTTCAACAAGCTGACTGGATTGGCTGCTATAAGCGCACTCTGCAACAGCGCGGACTCGGCCGCACTGGCGCGTGAGTCACCGGCAATCATCTCTCCTAAACAAGTCATCCTGGAAGATGACTTGCTGAGGGTCGAGTTTGACAGTGACTCGGGCGCGTTGACATGCCTTGAGAGAAAGACCACATCATGGACGATCCAGCGGCGCCCCGAACTCGGAGTCTCCTTCCGCCTGCTGGCGCCCCTGCCCCATCGGCGCGACAACCAAGTACTTGGCCATAAGCAGCGAGCCTCCGTAGTAAAGAAAGTGTCGGAAGAACAGATACTTCTTCAATGGAAGAGTCTGGTGAGCGAGCATGGGGGAGCACTGGCCATGACCTTCACTGCCCTGATTACGCTGAGGAACGGGGGGCTCACTTTCGAAGGAACACTCCTCAACGAGTCCCCTTTGCACGTGGAGACAATTGATTACCCATATCTTGGCGACCTAACTCCCCCTTCGCGAAACGACCGCATGTCGAGTGAGCATATGTGGTACGGCAATCTGGAGTCGGAGGAACTCTATCCGACGTTTCGGAATGGAAAGGGCTATTGGGGGGTTAAGTACCCAACAAAAACAGTGGAGTCAAAGCAGACCCTCTTTTGTCTCATTCAGTCAAGGAACGAGGGGCTTTATGTGGAGATGCACGACCCAACGCAGCCCTATCTTCTGGAATACACCTTCGAACAGCATCCCGGAGTACTCCAATCCGTAGACGAGACCGTACCACTAACAGAGGAAATCTTCGGCATTCCCGTCCACCTTGAGTTCCGCACATGCCACTTCGTCTTTGCCGCCCCAGGCTCGACGCGCAAGCTTGTGCCTGTCGTGCTGCGCACTTACAGCGGAGACTGGCATGCAGGTGTGGATTTATATAAACAGTGGCGTCAGACCTGGTTTCAGACTCCCCATATCGCCAACTGGGTACAAGAGGTCAACGCATGGCAGCAGTTGCAGATCAACGCGCCGGAAGAGGACTACACCATCCCTTATCGAAACATTGGTGGATATGCGGATGAGTGTGCTAGGCAGGGGATTGCCGCCATTCAGTTAGTCGGATGGAACAAAGGGGGCCAGGACCGTGGAGATCCTTCCCAGGACATTGATCCAGAGTTGGGAACCTGGCAAGAGTTGCATGATCAGATTCTCCAGGCCCAGGCTAAGGGTGTGAAGATCATTTTGTTCGCAAAACTGAACTGGGCGGATATGACCACCGAATGGTTCAAGAGTGACCTCTATAAATATGCAGCTACCGATCCGTATGGCAATCCTTATGAGACCGACGGCTACAGCTATTTCACGCCCACACAACTGGCGGGGATTAACAATCGGAGACGACAGGTAATGGACTTCCTCTCACCGGCATACCGGGACATAGCGGAAGCAGAATTTTCGAAGATCATTAAGCTTGGCGCAGCCGGGTGGCTGTTTGACGAATCCTGCCACCACGGGCCTGTTGACTACTCCTTCAGTCCCGATCATGGGTATACGCCCCCTGGATACATCTATGCCGGTGATATTCCCATGGTCAAACAATTGCGGGTCGCCGCAGACAAGACGAATCCCGACTTCATCTTCGCGGGCGAGGGGTCGCAGGACTGGCTCACGCAGCATTATCCGGTTTCTTATTTTCGTATCCAGGCGGACTCAAGGGCGGTCAGCCGCTATATCGATCCTCATGCTCCTCTCATCGTCGCGGTGACAGGCTTCGACGATCGCGAGATGCTCAATCTGATCCTGTTGAATCGGTACATCATCAGCTACGAGCCGTACAACTTCAAGGGTCGCATAACCGACTTCCCGTCCACGCTGGCTTACGGCCAGAAGATTGACTCATTGCGCCGGAAATACAGAGAGTGGCTTTGGGATGCCGAATTTCAGGATACCCTGGGCGCTGCAGTTACCTCTGATGGCCGTCACGCATACTCGGTGTTTCTAACTTCATCCGGAAAACGTGCTGTGGTCGTCGTTAACCAGGAGCAGGACAAGTCGATTTCCACCGAGATCAAGCTTCCGCACACTAGCAGCTTCCTGTCTGCGACGCCGGAACAACCGGAAGCCCACCCAACATCGGGCCGATTACAAATACCGGCCAGGTCGGCAGTGGTAGTAATGCAGCGATAGGGCACTCAATGACGCTCATGCGCAATCACCCTGACGAGCCGCAGGGCTGGCGATGTGAATCGGAGACGAAGGCGTATCCGTCAAAGGATTAGTAAGTCGCCGCCGCGCATCACCCAGCCATCGATGGTTTCACGGCTGATGTCGATGCCCGCATCGCGGAGGATTATTACGCTCTGACGATACAACGGCCGAGTGACTCGAATATTTGCTGATGATCGCATCGAGGGTCACCTGATCCGAGACTAGGCTCTTATCAATGATCCGCACCGGTAGCGTTGCCGCAACCACCCGCGCTCTTCGCAGTGCTTGCACCCCAGCGACGAAGACCTGTCCCCGGGGATCCCGTCTGTAGAATGCCTTCGAAGTCGCCCAGAAAACGCAATGGCCCATCGTGCCCACGACCCATGCGAAACTCGAAGATTGCCGCGCCTCCCCGTACTTCGCGATGCGGGCCAGACGCATCTGCTCCTTCAGTGCCAGGATCATCATCTCC
>JANXZS010000193.1 GCA_025355385.1 Acidobacteriaceae bacterium
CAAGGCAGGAGTTCCCAACGTCATCACATTCTCAGGCAATCGCGATGGCATGCTGGATGAGGAAGGCGCGCGAAACACGGTCCTGGGATTGAATCGTCTGAAGAGAATCGCCGAGGACAATAACGTCACCATCTGCATGGAACTGCTGAACAGCAAGGTCGATCATAAGGACTACATGTGCGACCACACTGAATGGGGAGTGGGCGTTGTGCAAGAGGTACATTCCCCTAATGTCAAACTTTTGTACGACATCTACCACATGCAGATTATGGAAGGCGACCTGGTCCGCACCATCCAGAAAAACATCCAATGGTTTGCCCACTTTCATACCGGCGGCGTGCCTGGACGTCATGAGTTGGACGACACCCAGGAAGTGCAATGGGACGGCGTGATGCGAGGCATCGTCGCATCCGGCTTTCACGGCTATGTGGCCCATGAGTTTGTTCCCACCCGCGATCCGCTTACCTCACTCCGCCAAGCGGTTGACCTCTGCGATATTTAGATCTCGTCTCATAAGCGCGATTGCTTCAGAAGCAGCTCGTCCGCGGGAGTGTCTACGTCAAAGTTCCCTCGCGGAAAGTCCACATAACTCGTCTGGGCGGAGTGCTGTAACAGGATATGTCGTGCGCCCCGGTCGCCCTGGATGGCTGCAAGCTCAGGGAAGAACGTCGACGCGAAAACAGCGGGCACTCCAACAACCCCCGCATAACGCGACGCAACAATTGCGGTCGCAGCGGCGACCTGTTGTGCGATGATTGCCCGCATCAACTCCGCATCTACATTGGGCTGATCGCATACCAGCAGCAGTGCCGCTGCCGGGACTAGCGATCGCTGCATCAGCGAATTTATCGCAACGCCAAGTGACGAACCCATTCCCTTCGGCCAGTCCGCGTTGATCACGACCTCGACGTCAAGCGCATCCAGCTCAGGCCGCAATGCTTCGACGGAAGCCCCCAGCACCACGATGTTTGGTGAGCAGCCCGCCTCCGCCGCGAAACGTGCGGTCCGGCGCAGCAGGCTTTCGCCGTCAATCTGCAGTAGTTGTTTCATTTTGCCCAGGCGGGAGGAGCCTCCGGCGGCCAGCAGGATGGAAGCGCAGCCTGTCAACTTGAGTGCTCGACGACGGCAAGCGCGGCAACACTTGCAGCCACTAGGTTCCAGAAATACTTCATGCGGGAACACCCGTTGCGGATGCCTTCGTCTTCGCCACCCCTGCCAGGTCCAGCTTACTCAAAACAGACTGCACCTCCGCGATGATCGCCAAGGCAATCGTCTCAGGCGTATGTGCCCCGATGTCCAACCCGATCGGCGAATGAAGCCGGTCCAGTGCGAGTGGAGATCCGGACTCGCTGGCAATGGCCGCCAGAAGTTCCCTGGTCCTTTGCCGCGGCCCAAGCTGGCCGAGGTAGCGCAGCGGCTTTGCCAGCATCGCGCCTAGCAATGCCTGATCCTGTTCAAAGCTGTGGGTCATCACAACCACTGCGTCATCCCCGCGAATCGCGCACCTCTGCGCCAACTCCGCTGGCGGTGCGGCTACCACGCTGGTCGCTTCCGGGAATCGCGCTTCGGTGGCAAGGTGTGTCCGCCCATCAGCTATGGTTACGTCCCACCCCAGCAGGCGCGCAAATTTTACTAGTGGCTTGGCATCGTCTCCAGCACCAAAAACAATTAGCCTCTGCCGCGGGGGCAGAGCCTCGAGAAAGAACTCCACACCATCCAATTGCAGATACTCCGAGGTGGCCTGCGCGGCCACCCGCCCCAGCGCGTTTTGGACCGTTGCCCCTGCCTGCATGGCCCGTTGGTTGTTTTGCTCAGCGGGAAACAGCCATTGCGTTCCAATGGCGGGGCCGGTCAGCGCCGTTGCAAGCGCAGCATATGTCCGGTCAGTGCGCAGCCGACCGAGACTCTCCAGCCAATCAGAATCGTCCTCACTTACCCGCTTCAACAGAACATGGAGCGTGCCGCTGCAGCCCAAGCCGTAGGGCATCCCCAGACCTTCCTCGGTGGACGTCCGGTATTGTTGGATCACAGGCCCCTGCTCGGTCAGCCACCATGCTTTCTTCTGGATCTCCGCTTCAAGGCATCCGCCGCTGATGGCGCTGGTGCGCCCGCCCCCGGCGGTCATCAACATCCGGGCACCGACTCGCCGGTAGGATGATCCTTCCACTTTCACCAATGTTGCCAGCAGGCAGCGCTCCCTGCTTTGCCGAGCAACCTTGTGAGCGGCTAAAAGTTCGTCTAACTCCCTCATATGCACCTTCTAAAAGACCAGGCTTGCCGCTGCGAGGTGGAAGCGAATTTCACTGGATCATAAGTCGAAACTACGGCTGCTGCACGAGACGGCCAATACCGTATTATTACTCAAACAACCAGAGTGGCCTAGGGGGCTTCCGTTGTCTGACATTGAAAAGCGCGCGATCACACGTCGAGGATTTCTGAAGGCTGCGGGCGCTACCGCCGCCAGCACAGTCGTTGAATCGGCTCACGCAATCACGAAGGATCTGAGAGACTCCGCAAACGGCCCAGCCCCTCTTGGACCCGGCGCCGTCCCCTTCGTCCTGCACGTAAACGGCGTACCCCATTCCATCTCCATTGAACCGCGCATGACGCTGGCCGAAGCACTTCGCGATACGCTCGGGCTTACCGGCACCAAGGTGGTCTGTGATCGCGGCTCCTGTTCAGCCTGTACGGTGTGGGTGGACAAGGTGCCCACCCTCGCCTGTATGACTCTCGCAATCGATGTTGGTATGAGGAACATCACTACCATCGAAGGAATCGGCAATGCAGATCACCTTCATCCCGTGCAGGCAGCCTTCGTCAAGCACGACGCGCTGCAGTGCGGCTTCTGCACGCCGGGGATGGTGATGAGTTGCGCCGCCCTATTGGAGCGCAATCCCAACCCCAGCCTTGACGATGTGAAGCACGCCATCAGCGGCAATCTCTGCCGATGCGGAACCTATCCCAAAGTCTTCGCCGCCACGCTCGAAGTAGCACAGGACCGCAAGGCACTCTCTCGCCCGGTTTCCACCAGCAACGGGAAGGACGCTTGATATGCAAAACGAAGAGCTCGAGCTGCAGCAGGAAAAGTCACCAGAGCAGGGTAAAACCGGAAAAGACGCTCCGGTCCACGTACCTCACAAAAAGGATGCGCACGCCAACCCAGCCGCTCCTCCAAACAAGCAAGCCTCAGTGGCGAAACGCACAGACAGCTTTCTTTACGGCATTCCACAGCTTGGTCTTTCTCGGGTCGAGCGCCAGGTCCCGTTGAATGAACCTCCTCCAATGCCAGCGAATGCCGACCTGAAGTATCTGGGCAAACCGACGCCGCGTTACGACGGGGTTGCCAAGGTAACCGGCGCCGGAAAGTACACGGCCGACGTGTATCTACCCGGGATGCTCTATGCCCGAATGGTGGGAGCCGGAGTCCCACATGCGCGCGTCTTGGCGATCGACACCACTGCGGCAGAGCGCTATCCCGGTGTCCGAGCAGTTCACGTCATCCAGCATGTGCTGGGCAATGCCGAATTGCGCGATCCGTCCAAGGAAAGGCCATCGCGCTACCCCATCGTGCGCTATATGGGACAACCAATGGCAGCCGTTGCGGCCACGTCGCAGGCTGCTGCGGATGAGGCCGCGGCACTGGTCAAAGTTCAATATGATCCGATGGGGTTTGTAGTAGATCGGGATGCGGCGCGCGCCACCGATGCGCCCTCGGTTTACCCTGGACCCGCTGACCAGGGTGGTACTGCTGGTGGCGGGGGCGGACCGGCCAACGTGCCACAGGTCGGCAACGTTCATGGACCGGAACGCAAGAATGTTGGCGATGTCGCTCGCGGATTTGCCGAGTCCGACGTCGTCGTCGAAGGGGAGTATTACACACAGGTCCAAACGCACTCGGCGCTCGAAACCCACGGCGTCGTGGCCGATTGGAAAGCCGAGGAGTTGACTGTTTACGCGTCAACCCAGGGGACATCCAGCGTTCGCAACGAGCTCTCGGAAATCTTCAAACTCCCCAAGAGTAAAGTTCGGGTCATTACCGAATACATGGGCGGCGGCTTTGGAGCGAAGTTCGGAGCGGGCAATGAAGGCGTAGTCGCTGTCGAACTTTCTCGCAAGGCCAAAGCGCCAGTCCGGCTGATGCTCGATCGCCGGGAGGAGCACATCGCTTCCAACCGCCCGGACTCCCACCAGAAATTGAAGATTGGTGCGAAACGGAACGGCACTCTCACCGCCATCCAGTTGACCAGCTATGGCACGGCGGGGGTTGGCACGGGAGCGGGCACCGCCGGTCCGGCCACCAACATGTACAACTGTCCCAACCTGCTGACAGAAGAGTATGACGTCTTCATCAACGCGGGTCCTGGCGCTGCCTTCCGTGCGCCGGGCCATCCCCAGGGCTGCTTCGCACTTGAACAGGCAATCGATGACCTCGCGGAAAAACTCGATCTAGACCCACTTGAATTTCGTGGCAGAATCGATGACAGTCCAGCCCGCAAAGTCGAACGCCAGATCATCCTCGAGAAGACCGACTGGCGCAATCGGCACCGTGCTGGCGCCGATCCGGGACCTATCAAGCGCGGCATCGGACTCTCGCAGTCTGTCTGGTATCGTTTCGTAAATCTTAATTCGTCATGCGAAGTGCGCATATCCAAGGATGGCTCCGTCGAGCTAATGTCCGCGGTGCAGGATATCGGCGGTGGAACCAAGACCATGCTGGCGCAAGTTGTTGCAGAAGAGTTTGGCATTCCGCCGCAGAGTGTCGTCATTCGCATCGGCGATACACGCTATCCCATTGGCCCCGACTCCGGCGGCAGCGTTACCACCGGTTCCATCTCCCCGGCAGCGCGCAACGCGGCTCATCAGGCGAAGCAGCATTTGCTCGCCGCTATTGCGCCCTCGCTCGGAGTGGCTCCTGACCAACTGGAGTTCAAGGACGGGCGAGTCAGCGTGGCCTCAGATCCATCCCGCTCCTACAGCCTTCGCCAGGCGGCAGCAAAGATGCCCACCGACGAAGTCTCCGCGCGCGCCACCCGCGTCCCCGATTACACACGGGACAAGATCACCTATGGCGGCGTCGATTACGTCGAGCTTGCCGTAGACACTGAAACCGGTCGCGTCCACGTCGAGCGCGTCCTGGGTGTTCACGATTGCGGCCGTCCCATGAACCCCCTGGGAGTGATCAGTCAGATCAACGGCGGCATTCTGCAGGGAATCTCCTACGCGCTCTTCGAACAGCGAATCATGGACCGGGGCAAGGGATACATGCTCAACGCTGACCTCGAAAACTACAAGATCCTCGGGGCTAGAGAGGTCCCTCAAATCGACGTGATCTTAATCGAAAATTACATCGCGCAGAGTTCCACCGATGCGGCAGGAATTGGCGAATCCGCAGGGATCATTGCTCTTGCTGCTGCCATTGGGAATGCGTTCTATAACGCCACGGGCGTGCGCATGCGGCGGCTGCCTATGACACCTGCGCGTGTACTGGCTGCGCTGGGCAAGACCGATCAGGAGATGCACGCATGAACCGGTTCACGTTCGTTGATTGCACCACCGTTGCCGAGGCGCTCGATCATCTCAAGCAAGGTTCGGTCGCCAAAGCTGGCGGCATCGACCTTCTGGATCTGATGAAAGACGGCATCGTCTCTCCATCCATGCTCGTCAATATTCGGCGAGTGAAAGAGTTGCACGGTATCGAAACATCGGAGCAGGGCCTGAGCCTTGGCCCACTCACAACTTTATCGGAACTCGCCGCGCATCCTGTCATCCAAAAGACATACACGGCTTTGTCCGATGCTGCCAGCCATGCTGCTACTCCGCAGATACGGAATATGGCGACGGTCGGCGGCAACTTAATGCAGCGCCAGCGCTGTTGGTATTTCCGTTCCTCTGAGTACAACTGTCTGAGAAAAGGCGGCAGCGAGTGCTTTGCGCAGAAGGGCGAAAACCAATACCACGCCATCATGGGCAATGAGATCTGTGCCATGGTGCATCCCTCGTCTACCGCCGTTCCACTCATGGCCTTCGGCGCGCAGGTCGAACTTACATCAAAAAAAGGTAAGCGCACGGTACCGCTCAACGAATTCTACATTCGTCCGGACGAGAGCCTGCTTGATGAAACAGTGGTGAAGTCCGATGAACTTATCACTCGCATACTGGTCCCCGCGCCTGCGGCTGGAACGCGTTCGGCTTATCAGAAGTACGGCGAGAAGGAGAGCTTCGACTGGCCACTTGCCGACGCTGGTGTCGTCCTCGTGATGGACGGCAACACCTGTCGCAGCGCCTCTATTGTGATGGGAGTCGCTGCCCCCACGCCACTCCATGCGAAAGCGGCGGAAGTGGTCCTCGCGGGTAAGACCATCGATGAGGCTACCGCGCGCGCCGCTGGAAAAGCAGCCGTAGATTCCGCGACCCCACTGGAACAGAATGGCTATAAGGTACAGCTCTTTCATACGGTCGTTTATCGCACCATCCTGCTGGCGTCCGGCCAATTGAAGCGCGACCCCAGTGCAGTAGGAGGAATGGCATGAGCGAGATGATCACAGCAACACGGTGTAGATGCCTACGTAGCAAGTCGTCCTATGGAGCCTTCGGGGAAGACCTGGAAGCGCTCGAGAGCACAATTGGGGCTACTACCACTTATTGGTGCCTGAAGACGATGGGCAAGGCGGGTCCGGACGAGCACTACGTGCATAAATCGCTCTGTAGAGATGGTAGACCGTGCTACGAATCCGGAAACGAGGAATAAAGCAATCTCCACTTTACTGTTACTTGAGCCGTCTCAGCGCCACTGAGTATCATCCTTCTTTGAAAGTTGCCGATCAAGATAGGTCGCCGCGCTGATCAGTGCCAGATGCGTGAGCGCCTGCGGATAATTACCAAGGTGCTCGCCGCTTCTGCCCATCTGCTCTGCATAAAGTCCAACATGATTCGCATACCCCAACATTTTTTCAAACAGCAGTTGAGCCTTCTCGAGTTTGTGGGAACGCGCCAGGCACTCGATATACCAGAACGAACAGGCCGTAAAACTTCCTTCGGTACCTTGCAAGCCATCTACGTGGCTCCTATTGATGTCGTAGCGATAGACGAGTGTATCCTCCACCAGGTTGCGTTCAATCGCGTCGAGCGTAGACAGCCACATCGGATCCACCGGGCTGATAAACCGCATCATTGGCATCAGCAGTACCGCCGCGTCAAGTTGCTCCGATCCCTTTGACTGAACGAACGCCGCTAGCTTGGCGCTCCAGAAATTCTTGTATATGTCTTCATGGATCGCGTCGCGCGCTGCATACCATTCGGGAAATGGTGCCGTAAGCGAACGCTTTTGACCCAGGCGAATGCCGCGGTCAAAAGCCACCCAGCACATCAGGCGTGAGTGCAGAAATTCCCGTGGACCTCCCCGCACCTCCCAGATTCCTTCATCCGGGCGCTGCCAGTTCTTCCCCAGCCATCCCAAAATTCGCTTTACATCCTCCCAATCTTCATGGGAGATTCCATCGCCATACTTGTTCGAGAGGTAGATCGAATCGAGCATCTCGCCGTATATATCAAGCTGCAGTTGCTGATATGCCGCATTCCCAACGCGGACCGGTTTCGAGTCGCGATAGCCACGCAGATGATCAAGCGTAAATTCGTCCAGGTTCTTCGTGCCATCGATGGCATACATCACTTGCAAAGGACCCCGCTCCGCATCCTCACCGAGGCGGCACTTCAACCAGCGGATAAACGCCTCCGACTCCTCAACAAAACCGAGGCGGATCAAGGCATATAAGCTAAACGATGAGTCCCGCAGCCAGGTGTAGCGATAATCCCAGTTTCGCTCTCCACCGATATCCTCCGGTAGTCCAAATGTGGGTGCGGCGATCATTGAGCCGTACTTCTGGCTGACAAGGAGCTTCAACATCAGTGCCGAACGGTTAACCATCTCCCGCCATCGCCCGGTGTAATTCGATTTGGCAATCCAGTCACGCCAATACCGTGAAGTCGCATCGAATCGTTCCGCCACATGTTGCAACTCGATATGATCTGGTTCGTCTATCGTGGCCCCAAAGACAAATGTTGCAGTTTCGCCGGCCTGCAGCGTGAAGCATGAAACAGCCGCCCCTTCCTTCTCTTGCAAGGGCACGGTGGCGGAAAGTGAGATCGGCGGACACCCGCTCGACGAAGGCGTGAAGGTTGCATGGCCACCTTCAACCGTCGTCGTATGAGAACCACGAGCGTAGTCGAACCTGGGATCGCAACACAGAGAAAAGGCGATCGCCCCTTTCACCACTCGAACCATGCGTACCACTTCATTCGGAGACTTGTCGTCGCTCAGGATCGACATGAAGTCCGTCACCTCAGCCACTCCGCACTCAGAGAGGAAGCGTGTAATTAGAATATTGGTTTCGGGCAGATAGAGCTGTTTGGTGCGACCACAATCCAGTTGGGGCCGGATGGAGAAGCAACCACCCTTCTCCGGATCCAGGAGTGCGGCAAAGATCGTAGGCGAATCAAAACTCGGATAACAGAGAAAATCGATGGATCCACTCGAACCAACGAGCGCAAGCGAGCGCATATTTCCGATGACGCCATAATCTTCAATCGGCTGGAAGCCCATAGATTCTCCCGCAGGTACCAGCCCTTAGATGTCCGGAGGCGGCAATGGATTGCCTTGAAAATCCCATTATCGCGAATGCGATCGCCGCAATTCAGATCTATCGTGAAAATAAAAGAGGCAGGAATCCCGCATGCCCATTTCAATGGACTGGAGGCAATCAGTGAGGGCAGACGCTGCGCCCCTGATCCAACGTCCTCAGTGGAGGTTTCGCCAGCTTCAGGCGTGCGGCTCAGACGCCGTTTAACTTGATCTACGAAGCAAAAGCGACGGTAGCCAGTTGGCGATCAGGTTGGCAGCATGATTTGGCCGGAAGAAACGCTCCGTACCCTCGAACAATGCAGGATGATGCTCGTGCCAACCCACTCCCACGCCGGAACGAAATGCCTCGGTCACCTTGTGCTCGTCTTTGATCATGGCAGAGACAATCTGGAACGCTCCCGGGAGGTATGCCGGGCTATCTTCCCTGGCCAGCGCAAATGCCTGTTCCGGCGATAGGCTGAATTGACGCGTCGCGGGATGATATTGAACATATCCAGAAGCTGCCTGGGCACTCAGCCACTCGCGTAGATAGCACTCATCAGTGGCAGTCATCGAAGCCAGTTTGGCGGGCGTCAGGGGAGGACCCGCCGTATCCATTGCACGGTACAGTCCCAGTTGATCGCCTAGCAGCACGAGTGAGGCACTCATCGCGGCGCCGAGGTCACCGACAAATTTCTGCATGAATTCGTCGAGTTTCGCGGGATCAATCGGAACTTCAGGAGGATGCTGCGAAGAATCAGGAATCGTAGCCATGATTCGCCTCACGAAGGTAAGCATATTTGCGGGCCAAGTGCCTTCGTAGAAAAACGCTGGAGAACTGCACGCAGTTAGTCCACTCGCGCTCTATGGGGCGCGCGAACATTATCATGCGCCGGATTCCATAGCCAAGAGGAAAGGCGGCGCTTGGGCGGAAAATAATTACTTCGGAGCAGGGTAAGCGTGAGGTTCTAGCTGATGCCCACCTTCTGCCGTTGCCACAGCGGGCGAATCGAGTCATGGTCGACGATTGGTTCACCCTCGCACTCGACTTCGATCACGGTGGATGGGCTGTCAGGCGCTTTAGCGGGCAGCGAAGTCAAACGTAGAGAAAGCTCGTCCTGCACAAACGGCACGTTCTGGCCCGTCTTCAAAAGACGCGCCGACTTCACCTTGGCCTTCAGACCACCAATAGCCACCACAGTCCCCGGCTGGTAATAAGTCAGCCACGCTGCTGCGGGAGTCTCTCCCGGCCAGTAGTTCTGCAGGATATATAGGGTGTTGCCCCTGCGCGTGTAATTGGCATTGGAGTTCCAGCTAAACGTCCCGCGTTCCGTTCCGTAGATCGACTTGCCATTGCTATCGAGCCACTTCCCTACCGTCTCCAGGATTTCCACCGTTTCCGAGGGCACAGACCCATCCGGCTTCGGTCCGATATTCAGCAAGTAATTGCCACCACCCTGCGCGCAGGTCGCCAAATTACTCACAACCGTCTTGGTCGATTTCCAGGAGTCATCTCCCCGGTTAAAACCCCAGCTGTCGTTCAGCGTCATGCAGGCTTCCCATGCACGCCCTGCCTCCGACGCCTCGATGTGCTGCTCCGGCGTGGAGAAATCTCCCGGCAGCCCGTTGCGATTATTTACGATGATTTCCGGCTGCAACTCAAAGACCATCTGATTCATGCGCTCGGATTCCCACTGCTCCGCCGTCAACGGCCAGTCGACGTCATACCAAAGCACATCGATCTTGCCGTAATTTGTCATCAGCTCGCGTATCAACCCGTGGGTGTACGCTACAAAGCTCTTTCTTGCCTCCTCGTCTGTCTTGCAACGGGCTCCGTCCGGATGATGCCAGTCCATCAGCGAATAATAGAAGCCCACCCGCAGACCTTCTGCCCGGGCCGCATCCACGTACTCGCGGACCAGATCCCGACCTGGCCCCTGCTTCGGCGCGCAGTAGTCGGTCAGCTTCGTGTCCCAGTGGCAAAATCCCTCGTGGTGTTTGGTGGTCATCACCATGTACTTCTGGCCGGCCCGTTTGGCCAGCTTCGCCCAATCTCGCGCCGCATTTGGCTTTGGCTGAAAGTGTTTTGCCATCAGCTCGTACTGCGCAATCGGAACTCCTTCTACCTCCAACGCCCACTCATGCTGCCCCAACACGCTGTAGAGTCCCCAGTGAATGAACATGCCAAACTTGGCTTCATGCCACCACGCCATGCGCTGCGCCCTGGTTGCCGCCTGTGCCTTCTGAGCGGCCGAAAGCGGCCTATTCGTGGCTTGACCCTCGATTGCCCCCACTCCCATTGCCGAGGCGTTGGATGCTGAGATTGCCATCGCACCGGTTGCACCAAGGTGCTGCAAAAAAGACCGCCGCGAAAACCCATCAATTTTCATGTTCGAATTCCTCCTCATCTGAAGTCAGACACATTGTAGAGGGTGGGCGCCCCCAATCCGGGCGACCTCGATATTTTTCGAGCGGCTTGCATAGGATGGGGAGAAAGCTGACCGAATTCCGCTGCTGTCCACGGGACTGTTGTACCGGCAACAGACAGCACTTTCTACCGCAGCCTTTCCAGCCGTGCATCACCACAGACTTCGAAGTGATGTGCTAGTCTGAATCAGGACTAATTTAGTGTTATTTTGAGTTCCACGTTCTTCAAATTCAGAAAAACTGAGCGACTTGTTGCGCCCGGACGTAACGAGGACTGGCAACAGGTTTCGAGGAGAGACGCTGGCGTTTACACTGCGCTCCGAGGAATTCTCATCACAGAACAGCCAAAAACGGCGCTGACCATTCTGCAAGAAGCGCAGGAGCAATCCGATGCCGCCATGTCGTGGGAAGTCCCCGGCGGGCGAATGATGGTGGACCGAGTTGCCATCCATCGAACCCTCAAGTTGCTCAAAATCCTTCCCAAAGCCATCGGGGAAATGTCCCTCTATTGCCGGCTCAGCGGATTGCGGATTGGACTGCTTGCGACGCTCGCCGTTCTGTCCCTCGCAAGCGCGTCGCATGCGGCAGAACCGCCCTATTTCGTCACCTATTCCTCTACACTTGAGGAGCCGGGGAATCTCGAGATCGGTGAGAAAGGCCTGGTCGCAACGCCCGGAGATAAACATGCTTTCAACAGCGCCACACTCGAACTGGAGTACGGCGCTACTGCCTACTGGACCACCGAAGTCTACCTCGCCGGGCAAGCCAGAAACCGCGACTCTGCCATTTTCACCGGCTTTCGCTGGGAAAATCGCTTCCGGCCATTGCCGCGCGATCACTTCATCAATCCCGTCCTCTACATCGAATACGAAGACATCAACGGTGGCGACAGAAGCTTGCTTGAGATAGTAGGACACGACACCCTCGCCGACCTGCAGGCGAGCAATGCGGAAGCCCGCGCGGAAGCGAAGCATGAGGTCGAGGGCAAGATGATCCTGTCCAGCGATTTCAAAGGGTGGAACGTCTCAGAGAATTTCATTGCGGAAAAAAATCTCATCAACTCGCCGTGGGAATTTGGCTATGCGCTCGCCGTCAGCCGTCCCTTGGCGCTGGCAGCCAGCGCGCACAATTGCGCGATCTGCAGACAAAATTTTACCGCCGGTGCGGAACTCTATGGCGGCCTTGGAGATCGTTACAGCTTCGGCCTCCACGAAACTTCGCATTACGCCGGGCCCACCGTCCAATTCAAACTTCCTCGCGGACCGACAATCGGATTCTCACCCCAGTTCGGACTGAACGACAACAGCGTCGGGACATTCTGGCGATTCAAGATTTCCTATGAGGTCCAGCAGTTTCGCGACCTCTTCCGGGGAAAGGCTGCACAGTGAAGTCTCGATGGTTGTCAATTGCTGTCCTGCTTACATACACAGCTTTAGGGATGGCGGCCGCAGATGGTTCCTGGCTCAAGAAAGTGTCGCAAGCCGACCGCAAGCGCGTGAATCCTTATACGGCGCAGCAAGAGGCGGCAGACGCCGGAATGCATCTCTTCCATGACAATTGTGCCAAGTGCCACGGCGAAAGTGGCGAGGGTCGTTATAACAGGCCAGGTCTCCGGAACGAGCGCGTAGCCCACGCAACGGATGGTGAGCTGGCCTGGATTCTTAAAAATGGTGAACCCTGGAAGGGCATGCCCTCGTGGAGTTCCTTGCCGGAGCAGCAACGATGGCAAATCATCACTTATATCCGCAGCATACAAACTGACAATTCCTCGGGGTCGGCTTCAGTGGTCAAGTAGCGTCTAGACTTCGACCTAAACGTGGACAGCAAGAAGCGGCAAGTGGACACGAATCGCTTACACAGCCAGTACGTTGCCTCCGCTGCCGACCGCGTAACCTGGCGCTCCACGGCATTTCAGCGCGAAACTTCGAAAGACCTGTCTTCCCTCCTAGTGATTTGACAACTGGATACACACTTTTACCTGAGCGCCCCCGGAATGCCGCGCGGATCGATAGCCCGCATCAGCTTTCACTAGTACAGCGGCACGCCTCGGCCCTTGCTGATCGCAAAACCGACGGCGTAGACTCAGGCACGCGCCGTCAAACAAAAAGAGACAGCGATTTGGGAGTTTGAAATGAATGGAGTACCCCGCATCCTCGGTAGTCGCCGCCGGCTTCTAAAGCAAATGAGCGCGGCTACCTTGGCCTCTTTGACTATCGGCGGACACACCGCGCGCGCCCTGTCCTCAGCAGCCGCACTGCCAGAGTCATCGCCTTCTGATTCCGTAGTCACAAACCGTGCCCCTTTGGCGCAGAATGCTTTTTATATGTTGCCGCTTGGCTCGGTCCGGCCCATAGGATGGCTTCGTGATCAGCTGCGGATTCAGGCCAATGGATTGGGGGGTCACCTAGATGAGACCTGGAAAGATGTGGGGAGCAATAGCGGTTGGCTGGGGGGTACCGGAGAATCGTGGGAGCGGGGTCCCTACTTCCTTGACGGCCTGGTTCCACTGGCCTATTTGCTGAATGATGAGCGCCTCAAAACCAAAGCGCAAAAGTTTATCGATTGGACCCTGGCGAACCAAGCCGCTAACGGCATGATCGGCCCAAAGAGTAATGACGATTGGTGGCCGCGGATGGTTATGCTCAAGGCTCTGGTCCAATACCAGGAGGCCACTGGCGACCCGCGCGTCATCCCGGTGCTGTCTCGTTATTGCACCCATCAGTTATCCGCCCTGCCGGCTCGTCCGTTGAAGGATTGGGGCAAGTTTCGCTGGCAGGATAACGCGCTGGTAGTGATCTGGCTCTATAACCGCACCGGCGACCCAAAGCTGCTGGAACTTCTGCAACTGCTGCACAAACAAGGCTATGACTGGAGGGCCGAGTTTGCTGACTTTAAATTCACCCAGCCAATTACACCCGAATATATCAAGCTCAATGATGGCGGTGGCCTGAGTGACCTCGCACTCGGCACCCACGGAGTAAATAACGGGCAGGCGCTTAAAACCTATCCGGTCTGGTCCCTTGTATCCCGTCGGGAGGAAGACCGCCGCGCATTACAACTCCAACTTAACGCGCTTGATAAGTATCATGGCTTACCCAACGGCATGTTTTCATGCGACGAGCATTTCGCCGGACCGAATCCTTCCCAGGGAACGGAACTATGCACTGTCGTTGAGACAATGTTCTCCCTTGAACTCGCACTCGCCATCCTAGGCGATGCGGCGCTAGGCGACCGCCTTGAACGGATCGCATTCAATGCTCTGCCCGGTACTTTCACGGATGATATGTGGGCTCATCAATATAATCAGGAGCCCAACCAGGTGGAATGCAGCCTGCACCGCAAGCCTTGGACGACCGATGGCCCTGAGTCAAACCTCTTTGGACTAGAACCCAACTTTGGTTGCTGCGCGGCGAACTTCCACCAGGGCTGGCCAAAGTTTGCGGCTAGTCTATGGATGGCATCGCAGGATGAGGGATTGGTTGC
>JANXZS010000088.1 GCA_025355385.1 Acidobacteriaceae bacterium
GGAGAGGATGAGACTGGCGCGGGTGCGAGCGGCGGTCGTCCATCCATCGGCGGGACCGATGGCGAGAATGAGGGATTGCGTGCCGGAATCGCGGAGACGACCGAGGTGGGCGGCGAACTCTTCGCTGGAAAGCTGCTTGCCGTGGCTGTCGAGGAGGATAAGGACGGGGGCGGTGCGGATAGATTGCCGGTCGAGGCTGGCAAGGAGGTCGGCTTCGGATGCGTAGTGCTGGGGTTTGCAGGGGAGGTAGCGGGCGGCACGGGCGAGGTAGTCGGCGGCGAGGGTGGCGACGTCGGATCTAGCGCGGGTGCGGGTTGGGGAGATGTGAACGGCGATGATTTTCACTGGCAGCTCTTCCAGTTACTGGATGCGCTCTTCATGGTAATCCCGTTTTTCATATTTTTAGTAATCGCTTGGAAAGTTGTTGAACCTATTATGGAACTTGGCACGAACGGCTTTGGCTATCAACGTGCATCGAACTGGCTGATAGTGAATTTACCCCCGGGAGATTTTGATGAAATTTATGCCTATATGGCACCGAGCAATTCTCGGAATCGCGCTTGTATTGACGTTCAATCATGCTAACGCGGCCGACGTGACCGCTCGCATCAGTGGAACCATAACGGATCAGAGCGGCGCGGTCCTACCCAAGGTTACGGTAACGGCGACAAACGAAAAGACGGGCGTTGTGACCAATACGGTTTCGACGGGCTCTGGCGATTACAACTTCCAGTCGCTGCCAATCGGGACGTACTCGATCAGCGTGTCGGTCCCCGGTTTCGCGGGGTTCAAGGCTACTGGAATCGCTTTGAATATCGACCAACAATTTGTTGAGCCGATCAAGCTATCCATTGGCACTCCTACATCCACGGTCTCCGTCGAAGCCAACGCTGTTCAGGTTGACAGCAGCAATATGCAACTGAGCACCATTGTCGATGCCAGCCAGATTGTGGAACTTCCCCTTATTGGCCGTGCGTTCACCCAACTGGAGCAGATTGCTCCCGGGGTTCAGTCAGCGAGCGATCGCTTTGGTGGCTATTCGGCGAACGGCGCTCAGTCGCAGCAGTCCAGTTTTCTGATCAACGGTACGGACAGTAACGATCTGCCGATCAACACGGTCCAGTATCAACCCAGCGTCGATGCGATTGCGCAATTCAATCTGATTACCAGTTCGCTGAATGCGGAATATTCGCGCAACTCCGGAGCGATTGTCAGCGCGACGATCAAGAATGGAACGAATCAGTTTCACGGCGATATTTTCGAGTTCTATCGCGACTCGTTCCTGAACAACCGCAACTATTTCCAAAAAGTGGCTCCAAAGTATCACCAGAACCTCTTTGGGGGGACTCTCGGTGGACCAGTTCTGCGGGACAAGTTGTTCGCTTTCATTTCCTATCAGGGAAATCGCGCCGCGACCCCGCAAGCTACTAATACCAATACGGTTTACACAACGCCTCAGCTTGGCGGCAATTTTTCGACCGCATCGATTTCCGCGAAGGCGGCAGCACACCTCATTCCTGGAACGATCGCAATCCCAAGCTGCACAGGTCAAACATTTGGGGCCTGCCTTGGCTTCGCCTTGAATGCAGGGTCAACGACCACAGGAACGTACACTAAACCCGTCCCGACTGCAGCTTTCAATTCGATCTCATCGGCGCTGTTGAAGTACGTGCCTCCTCCTAACTCTGGAACGAACGTATTTACTTACACTGGTACCAGCAAGTTGATTCAAGATCAGGGCATTGCACGGATCGACTTCAGCCCCACGACGAAGGATTCGATCTGGTTTCTTGCCATCTTCAATCACGCACCGGCTCAAAATTCGGTTCCATTCAGTGGGGCTACAGTACCTGGGTTCGGCGATCAGGACAAGAATGACAGTCATCAGTTTGCGGCTTCATACACGCGTCAACTCGGCGCGACGACCCTGAACGAGTTCAGCCTTCATTACAGCCGCTTCAACTTTGCATCCGGAACTCCGCAGCAGGTGTCTCTGCCTTCTTCTTATGGATTCTCGATTAATCCATCCGACGCTGCGGCCGCCGGGCTTCCTACGATTGGCGTCGGCAGCAACTTCACGTTGGGATCAAGCAGCAATGGACCCCAGCCCCGCATCGACCAGACTTACCAGGCTGACGATAACCTCTCAAAGGTCATCGGCCGCCATTCGTTCAAATTCGGCTACGACGGCAGGAAGTTTTTGGTGCTCAATAATTTTGATGCCAGGAACAGCGGATCTTACTCCTTTAGTAATTCGACAAACATTGGAAGCGGCAGTTCGCTGATTGACTTTCTGCTGGGGATTCCCAACAGCTACGGCCAATCTACTCAGGGCCAGATCAATGCCTTCGCGTTTGAAAATTACGTATATGCGCAGGACAGTTGGCGTGCATTGGACAATCTCACTATCACGTATGGAGTTGGATACCAAATCGACACGGCTCTTCACAACCGTCAGTACAAGGGCGAGGGAGTTACCTGCTACATCAACGGACAGACGTCGAAGATTTTCCCAACTGCGCCGAAGGGCCTGAATTATCCGGGCGATCCTGGCTGTAACGATGCCAGCGGTTCGACCACGATATACAAAGATGTTGGGCCGCGAGTTGGATTCGCATTTTCACCGAACAATCTTGGCTGGCTGACCGGCGGGACAGGAAAGTTTGCGATCCGCGGCGGATTTGGTATCTACTACAACCGCTCGGAAGAAGAGACTTCGCTGAACAACCTCAATGATCCACCGTATGGTCTTTCTTCGACCGGCGTTGCGGACTACGCAGCACTTGGAGCTACGAAACCCACCTTTGCAAATCCTTACAAGGATGTGCAGACAGGGACCGTCTACGCGAACAAATATCCGGCTCCGGTCCCTGTGCCGGGTAAAGCGATCGACTTCTCTCCATTCGAGCCGATTGATGTAAGCCAGTATGCTCCTGGATTCCGAGCGCCTTATCAGATGAACTACAACCTGACGATGGAGCGCGAATTTCCAAGCCGGATCGTCGCCAAGGCAAGTTACGTCGGATCTCTTGGTCGCCGCAATGTGCACTTCGTGGAAGGGAATCCGATTACAGCAGCCGGTCACGCGGCGTGTGTTGCCGATGCCTCGTGTATCGGAGACGACAATCAAACTCTCGACTATCCTTCGCACTCTTTGTACGGCAACTCCGACATCTTCCCAAGTATCGGATTGGTCGTGAGCGAGGGAACATCGAACTACAATTCGTTGCAGCTCAGCGCTACCAAGGGCAATACCCACGGATTGATTCTTCAAGCGAGCTACACGTACTCACACTCCCTCGATGATGGCTCGAGTTATGAGAATTCGAGCTACGGTGGAGCAAACCGACCGTTCAACCAGTTTCAACCGAGTCTCAACTATGGCGATTCGGAATTCGATGCGCGGAATCGACTGGTATTTGCGCCGGTATATTCTGTTCCGTTCCGAAAAGGTGGCAACCAGTTGCTGAACCTTGTAGCGGGCGGCTGGGAGATCAGCGGTATTCAAACGCTTGCCCAAGGGTTCCCTTATGACATTTCGTATGGGGCCGCAGTATCCTACTCGTCGTGGTGTGCGGCAGGCACTGAGTATTACGGCTGCCCGGATGTGCCAGTGCAAACTGGTGCACTGAAGCGAATCGATCCCCGAATGCGAACTTCGGCAATCAAATCGCAATGGTTTGATACTTCCACGTTTACTGACGAAACGCCGGGTACATTCGGAAATATTGGACGCGACAAGTACCATGGGCCGGGCACCATCAGGACGGATGCGCAACTCTCCAAGAACTTCAACTATTGGCCAGGAGATGAGACAAAAATTATTCAGCTCCGTATCGAGGGCTATAACGTCTTCAACCATACCAACTTCTCTTTGCCCAATGGAAACTTTTCAGACGGCACATTCGGGCAAATAACTAGAGCAGGCATAGGGCGGCAAATTCAACTTGCTGGAAAGCTTTATTTCTAGTGCGTGTGTTTGCTCAACAAAGAAGGGCCCTTCGGGGCCCTTCTTTTGCTTAAGGAATATCGCCTGATAAGTAGTCGACGATGCTTCGGTGTCACAATAGACGTCAGTGTTGGGTTGTCTTAGGAGATTTAGTTGCCTTTGGCCTGATACCGGAAAGGGGTTTCGATGTCGTCTTCTTCGGTGCTTTTACGGGAGACGTCTTCGCAGACTTTTTCGCTGCTTTTGGAGTTGAATTCTTTGCGGCGGGCTGAGGCTTCGCGGCAGATTTCTTAGGAGCCTTTGCGGCGGGCTGAGGCTTCGCGGCAGATTTCTTCGGAGCCTTTGCGCGGGCGGCGGTGATGGCGGCTTTGAGTTCGGCGTTGAGGGTTGCGACGCTGATTGTCGTGGCGGATTTACGCAGGCGTTCGAGGCCATAGAAGGCGCGCTTTTCCGGTGAGAAGACGTGGACGATGAAGTCAACGTAGTCCATGAGG
>JANXZS010000202.1 GCA_025355385.1 Acidobacteriaceae bacterium
TAGAAAAACTCGACAAGCCCGATATGCCCTGGGCTACTGAAATCTACGCCCGCGACATGGATGTGACGAAGTACAGCGTCCCGTTCCTGCTTCACCCGTACGTCTCGCTCTACTCCACACGCGGCTGCCCAGCGCAGTGCACCTTCTGCCTCTGGCCTCAGACCCTCTCCGGTCATGCATGGCGCAAGCGCTCCACTGACGACGTTGCTGCGGAGATGAAACACGCCAAAGAGATCTTCCCTCACGTGAAGGAGTTCTTCCTCGATGACGACACCTTCAACATTCAGAAGGCCCGCACCGTCGAACTCTGCGAAAAACTGAAGCCGCTCAACCTGACCTGGTCCTGTACATCGCGCGTCACCACCGACCGCGACACGTTGAAGGCCATGAAGGATGCTGGCTGCCGCCTTCTCATCGTGGGCTTCGAGTCGGGCGATCCCCAGATTCTCAAAAACATCAAGAAGGGCGCCACCGTGGAGCGTGCCCGAGACTTCGCCCGCGATTGCAATGAGCTCGGTCTGGTCGTCCACGGGGATTTCATCCTTGGTCTTCCCGGCGAGACGAAGGAGTCCATTCGTAACACCATCAATTTTGCCAAGGGCCTCGACGTCGAGACGATACAGGTTTCCATCGCCCACGCCTATCCTGGCACCGAGTTCTACGATTACGCCCGCGAAAACGGCTTCATCACCAATATGGAGCAGGGCGCGATGGCCGATGAGGGCGGGCACCAGATGGCCCACATCGAATATCCCGGGCTGCCCAAGGAATACGTGCTCGAGATGGTTCACCGCTTCTATGATGAATATTACTTCCGGCCCAAGGCTGCGTTTCGCGTGGTCTGGAAGGCTTTCATTAATCGCGACCTACCTCGCTTGTACGTCGAGGCGAAGTCGTTCATGAAGCTTCGCGCTGCTCGCAACAAGGTTGTCAGGGACAGCAAAACCCAGGCGGCCCGCGCTGCCGCCACCGCAAAGGCGAACGTTTAAAGGGCGTCAGAGCAGCCGGATCCGAAGCGGTCAGCTAGACATTGCTGACCGCTTTCTCTTGCTTGGCAACACCATAGCGAACCGTCGGGATTTATGCGGCGAAATACTGTTGTATCTGCAACCATGAAGAAGACAGCCCGATCCACCATGACCTTTCGCCGATACCTGGTGCTTGGCGCGGTTATGCTCACCGCCTCCCTGGGAGACACCTTTCTCGGCAAAGGAATGAAGGACTTTGGCCCCGTCTCAGTCCACCACCTGGGAAGATTGCTCTACGCCGTAGCGAATCCGTGGGTCATTGCTGGCATCCTGTTGCTGCTCGGATTCTTCGCGTCTTATCTCACCGCTTTATCCTGGGCCGATCTAACCTTCGTCCTTCCCTCCACTGCATTGGGCTACGTGGTGGTGGCCCTGCTTTCCCGCTTCTGGCTGCATGAGCAGATTTCACCTTCACGGTGGATTGGGATCCTACTGATTGTGATGGGCGTAGGCTTTGTCACCTTGGGACCGTCCTACACAGATCATGCGCCTGCCAAAGTGCCACCCCTTCCCGAGGCGGAAGAGGTGGGAAAGCGATGATGGCTCCGGCGTGGCATAGTGCCCTGATGATCGCGACCATCGTCTTCACCGCAACCGCGGGAGACGTGCTGACCGCCTCCGCGATGCGCAAGATCGGCGATCTCGATTTGATAAGGGCAGAGCGTGGCCTTGTCGGAACCATATACGCGGTCACGGGAAGTATCCGTTTTCTGCTGGGCGTGGTCTGTATGGCACTCAGCTTCTTCTCGCTGCTCTTCGCCGTCAGCAATGCGAATGTCAGCCTGATTGCTCCGGCCTCGGCCTCGCTCACCTTCGTCAGTAATGCCGTTGCTGCCAAATTTTTCTTGCACGAGAATGTAGATCGTCGCCGTTGGCTGGCAGCGGCATTCGTATGCTGCGGCGTTGGCCTCATGGCGCGCTAGACCAGTTTCAATTCCCTTTTTCAAGAGCAGTAAGGTCCCGCGTTTTCGCGGCGATAAAAGCCGTACCCGTGCCATGACACAGTAGAAGGGGTATCGATCGAACCCTTAATCGAATAGCCGCATCAAGCCAGTGGATGCGAGGTCGGGGCGAAAGAGTTTCTTGGGCTCCCCAGCAGCCAGCGTGAGTGCTTCGGCCGCCAGGTAGCCGCTGCGAACCGCACCCTCCATGGTGGCTGGCCAGCCCGTCGCCGTCCAGTCTCCGGCAAGAAACGCTCTCGGCCAAGGCGATCCCTGCGCTGGTCGAATACTGTCAAGCATCGGCCGAATGGAATAGGTCGCCCGGACCTCCTTGACCACCGCAGCCTTACGCAGCACAGCCTCTCGCACGGTGGGGAAGAATCTCCCTAACTCAGCGACAGCCATTCTGATAATTTCTTCTTGTGATTGTTTCGTGAGCCATCGCGAAGCACTGCAGACCAGTTCCAGATAGCTGCCTTCAGACGAGTCTCGATGCGGCTGCAGGCGCGAGGTGTGGTACATCCAGTCGATCTTCGAATCGAGCAGCGCGGCGTGATCCAAGTCGGTAATTTCTCGATCGAACCATAGGTGAATACTTGTAATGGGTGAGTGTTCAAACCCCGCGAGGTTCGCCGCCAACTCGTCGACCCCTGGAACTTGAGGCATCCGAGGAAGCAACTTTGCCATGGCCTCAAACGAGAGGGCGAGCACGATTGCGTCACTCGAGAATGAGCCCGTGGCATCGTTCGTTTCTAGCTCCCATGCGAGACGTTCTTCGTGCCATTTAAGAGAGTCCACGCTGGTGCGCAGGCGCACTTCCCCGCCCCGGGCTCGGATGTATTCCATGGCTTGACCATACAAATCGCTGAGCGGAATCATGGGAATTCCCATTCGGCCCGCCTCCGAAGATCGTAGAAACATCTCTCGGATCACCATTCCTGCATAACGAACCGAGATGCGATCCGCATCTTCGTTCAGCGCGCTAATCAGAGTGGGCCGCCAAAATCTCTCTATCGCGCCTTTCGTCTGACGATGTTTTACCAGCCAGTCTGCGAAATTCTGGTCTGAATCCTCTGGAATGCCACGCACAAAAGCCATCAGCCCGCGGGAGATTGCCAGCTTGTCCGCAAGGGAGAAGGCATGTGCACGAAGAAATGAAAGCGACGAGTGCAATGGAGCAGGCAGGGCGGACCGTTCCAGCACACTACGCACGCCCCCCGGCTCAACGAATGTGATGCGGTCGAACCAACGGATCTTATCCTCCACGCCGATGCGGTGATAGAGATTGATGAGATTCGTGCAACAGCCCACGAGGATATGCTGACAGTTATCGATCACCTCCCCAGTGCCGGGATGTTCGTAGGAGGAGGCCCGGCCACCGACGTAGGCTCGCCGTTCGAAGAGGGTCACGCGATAGCCCTCGTCCGCCAGCGCGCACGCAGCCGCAAGACCAGCTACTCCCCCACCCACGATGCTGACGGAATGCATTCCATGCCGTGGGGCCTGCTGCACTGATTTCTGTGGAGATGTCGGCATGAGCCCCTCTACCCCCCGAGACCCTGGATCACCATGCGCCCAAAGCCTTGTGTCAGGATCCAGAGCTTCTCATGGGTAGGGACCTTGATTTTCGCAGAGAATACGTCAAAGTTGCCCGCTTCCACATGATCAAGCAATCGGCTGTAGATAGACACTAGTACCCACATCGCAGGCCGGCTGTCCGGGGAGATAAGAGGAAGCATCTTCTGCGCCGACTCGTAGTAGTGGTGCGCGCGTGAGGCCTCAAATTTGAGGAGCTGACGATGATGCGGCTTAATCTCGCTGCCATCCTGCAAGCCAACCAGTTCTTCTGGCGAGGTGCCAAATCGTGACAGGTCTTCCAGCGGAAGGTAGATGCGGCCGCGAGACGCATCTTCACGCACGTCACGCAGAATATTTGTCAACTGAAACGCGATGCCTGTCTCCTCGGCAAGCTGCTCTGCCATGCCGTCGCTATAGCCAAAGATGCGAATGCAAACCAGACCCACCACCGAGGCGACGAGATAGCAGTAGTGGTAAAGCTCGGCGAAGGTCTGGTAAGTATCAAGAGTGCCCGGCGACCGCTCTGTACTATGTTTGTCCGAACCAAGATCCATGGTAGTGCCATCCACTAATTGATCGAGCAACTCGGGCGGTATGTTGTATCGTTGCGCCGTATCGCGCAGGGCGATGAAAACAGGATCCCGGGTGGCTTCTCCGCGCTGGGCCGCGTGCCAGGCCGCCAGCCACTGGTCGAGTTCACGCCGCCGATCCGCGTGCGGTCTTGACTCATCATCGGAGAGATCATCGGCATGACGCATGAATGCGTAGACAGCGCAGATCGCGTTGCGCTTTGCCTTGGGCAAAGCGACGAATGCATAGTAGAAATTCTTGGCTTCCCTTCGCGCAATGCCGCGGCAAACCGCGTAGCACTCCGCCAGTTCCATGCTCACGCGGCACCCCTCCGCAGGCGGAACCATGGCAGCAGCTTTCCGCTGACCGCGCGTGCGGCAAGAGCCATCTTGGCGCCCTTAGTGATGGATGGCCGCGAAGCCAGCACGTCGTAATGCTGTCGCTCAATGGCTCGCAGAATTTCGATCCCACCACGCGTGAAAAGATCGAGATCAAGGGCCAGCTCACGGTCAACACGTTGCAGCAGCGGTAATCCCTGCTCGAACATCCGGTGAGTCAAATCCACCTCAGACTTCATCAGTTGACAAAACTCCGCATTGGCACGTCCCGAAGCGATTCCTGATTCAATGACCGGCTCGTCCACCTTGAACCTGCGCATATCTTCAAGAGGCAAGTAGATTCGGTCCTTGGCAAAATCCACGCGGACATCCTGCCAGAAATTGGCCAGCTGCAGCGCGGAACACGTGAAGTCCGATAGTCGAAACATCTCCTCATCACGATAGCCGCTCGCATACAGCACCAGCCGGCCTACGGGATTTGCGGAATACTTGCAGTAGGCCATTACGTCCTGCATCGTCTCAAAGCGCGTCACCGTTTGATCCTGGCGAAACGCTATCAGGAGATCGGCGAAGGGCTGCTTCGGTATATCGCAGGCCTTGATCGTTTCGGCAAGAGCCACGAAAACCGGATGCCTCGTCTCCCCGCGATAACACGCATTCAATTCCTCTTCCCATAGCTCCAGCAACGCAAGCGATTGCTCGTGATTCCCTACTTCATCCCCGAGGTCGTCGGAGATACGACAATACGCATAAATACTGTGGAAGTGGGGCCGCAGACGTTCTGGCAGAAACCACGAAGCAACATGAAAATTTTCGTAGTGCGATGCTGCCAGTTTGCGGCAATAGTCGCGTGCCTCGTGCAGCGACGGCTTTTGCGAGGGCATGCGATACTCGGCGGGCAAACGAGTCCATCCCTTAGTGGCTAGCGCCTGTTGCGATTGTTCCTCGCTCTGCACCGGCATCCTTTCCCCTAAGCGTTTCACAGCGGATTTGTTGTGGTAAGAATCGGCTGGTACTGCCGTGCTTTGGCAGAACAGCAGCTCCGAGTATCGGTTCCAGGCTCACCCGCCCGCAAAATTCCTTTATGGAATGATGGCGGTTTTAAGATCACTGGACGGCTCCATCAATTGATGGAAGACGTGATTCAATTCCATAAGGGGCGCATGTCCAGTGATGTAGTGACTGGCGTCGAAGCGTCCGCTGCTTAGCATCTCAAAGGCAGTGCGGCAGGTCGCGGGTGTGTGGTGGAAGGTAGCTCGCAAAGCTATGTCGTTGTAATGCAGGCGGTTGGTGTCGAGTTCAACCTTGGTTCCGGCGGCGCACCCACCGAAGAAATTTACCACGCCGCCGCGTCGGACCATTTCAACCGCCCATTGCCACGTCATTGGCGTAGCCACGGCCTCGATCGCTACATCGGCACCGCGATGGTGCGGAGTCAGAGCGCGGACCGCCGCGACTGCATCCGCCGTAGCGCCGATCTGCACTACCTTCCTGGCGCCGAAGAGTTTTGCCGCGGAGACCTGTTCTTTCCTCTTGACCACCGCAATCACTTGCATTCCGGCAAGATCGGCCGCGTGCATGAACATCAGCCCGATCGGCCCGGCTCCAATTACCACAACCTGATCGCCCGCCACCGCACGGGTTTCTTCCAATCCTTTGAGCACACAAGCCAGCGGTTCCGTCAACGCGGCATGCTCAAGCAGCATATCCTCGGGCACTATCAGCGTGTTCTTCTCCACAATCCGAGATGGGATACGAATAAATTCCGCGTAGGCACCGTTATTGAAAAGCAGATCCTCGCACAGGTTTTCCTGATCGCGCTTGCACCAAAAGCATTCCCCGCAGGGTGCCGAATTCAAGGCGACCACGCGCGTTCCCGGCTTAAATTCCGTGACGCCCTCTCCCACCTCGTGAACCGTGCCGGCCAGTTCATGTCCGAAGAGCGCAGGGGGCACAATCATCTTTGCGTGATAGCCCCGCCGATACACCTTCAGGTCGGTGCCACACGTCAGCGCAGCGCGCACGCGCACCACGATTTCGCCTGGTTCTGCCTGCGGAATGGGCATTCGCTCAATGCGAACATCCTGCTGTCCGTAGAGGACCGCCGCGTTCATTTCATCTTCCATGAGTGTCACTTCTTTCGACATTACCCCTGACCCCCTGGCTCGATCATGATCTTCATCGAATGAGCTTGCGGTTGCGAGGCCAGTTCAATCGCTTCTACGGCCCGGTCGAGCGGGAAGCGGTGAGAGACCAGTCGAGTCAAATCATAGCCGCTGCAGTAGCCGTTGAATACAATGGCGGCCGCTTCATCTTGAATCTCTGCCGACGAACTGTAAGACCCGATCAGGTCCTTCTCGTCCAGGCACACGGCACCCGGATCGATCGCTGCCTCGCCGTGCTGCGTCTGTGCAAAGAGCATCACCTTGCCGCCGGGTCGTGCTGCTTCCATCGCGGTGCGGATAAGTGCATCACCGCCAACAGCTAGTATGACAGCATCGGCGCCGCGCCCCTCGGTAGCCAGCCTGGCAGACGCCACAACATCGGCCCGCCCAGCGTCGATAGGATGGTCGAGTCCGAACGTCGCGGCAATCCTGTGGCGCTCGGGATACAGATCCGAAGTCAAGACATTCGCTCCAGAACGCTTTGCCAGGGACGCCAGCAGAATGCCAATGGGGCCTTGTCCAATCACTAGCACGGTCTCGTCCGGCTGCAATGCCAACAGGCGAACACCCTTGTAGCAAGTGTTCACTGGTTCGACAAATGCCGCCTGTTCAAACGGCACGCCCTCGGGGATGGGTACTACCCCGCCCCGATTGACGATCCAATCCATCACGCGAACGTACTGCGCAAAACCGCCTCCTGCTGGCTCATAGCCGGCTGTGCAGCCCACCTTTTTGTAGACCACACATTGCGCGAATGTTTTCTTCCTGCAGTAATAGCAGTCACCACACGGAATGTGATGGAAGACCATGACGCGGTCTCCAACAGCGAACCTGGTCACACCGCTCCCCGCCGCTGCCACAACTCCGGCCATTTCGTGTCCGAAGATGCGCGGCGCTGAGTGAGATCCGGTATGGATCTTCTTCAAATCCGTCCCGCAGATTCCGCACGACTTGACCTCGATCAACAGCTCGCCGGTAGTGATCTCGGGTACGGGTACGGTCTCCATTCGAACATTATTGACACCGCGATATACGGCGGCCAACATCGTCGCCGGAACCTTCATCGCTCTTAAAGCACTATCTGCGGTTGTCGTGGCCATCGCTTTTCTTCGCATTCGTTAGTTCGTTAAGGAAACTGTTTACTCGCAACTTCAGTGCATCAGCGGCCCGGACACTGTTCTTTCCCATCCGCAGCAGTGGTGCCCAGTACCAGGGCCGCGAGGCACAATGCAGAGCAAATGCGAATATGCGCATCTGCCCGTCACGCGTGACAAACGGGTTGAAGTCAGGCAAATTCGCATCAACCCCATCCGTCACCGCCTTGAAGCAGTAAAACGGAATGTCCCGGGCCCGAGCCAGTCTTCCAATTGTCGCTGCTTCCATATCCACCAACGCTGCGCCGTAGCTCTTTGCGAGTCGTCGCTTCTCATTGGCACTGGCGACAGTAGGAGTGGTGACCAACTTCAATCCCCCAGACGAATCAGCAACCCCATAGCGCTCTGCCGTCCTTACGTCGATGACTTCCGCGACCGCGTAGGCTTCCCCCACGAGAGAACTGTGATCAAGAGCCCCCGCCCAGCCGATCGAGATTGCCGAATTCAACTTCCCATCCTTCTCCGCCTCTGCGAAGGCGCGGGTTGCGGCGTCGGATCCCATGCCCGCGCAAGTTGCAATCCAGACGGTATTGTCATGGCGCAGGGACCAGGACGTAACCCCGGTCGTCTCGAGCTTACGCTCCCACCCTTTCACCAGTGGCTTTAATTCGCCCGGTAACGCCGCAATGATTGCAATGCGCCTCAAGCCGTGGGCGCGTATCCATGCGCTCGAAACCACTCGATGGCCGCCCGCAATGCCTGGTACACCGGCACCACCTTGAATCCCAGTTCCCGCTCCGCGTGAGCGGATGAAGCAAACATCATCTTCCTTCCCATGCGCACTGCTTCGACCGTCGCTCGCGGTTCCTTACCAAGAAGCCTACCCGTAATATTCTCGTCAAAGAAAGCGAAGAGCATTGCCACAGAATGCGGCACCTTGAAAGCAGGCGAAGGCAGCCCAGTGATAGCCGACATCCGATCCAGTATCTGCTTGAGGGTCAGGTTTTCGCCACCGAGGATGTACCTCTCTCCCCGTCGACCCACCTTCAATGCCGATACATGGGTCCTCGCCACTTCGCTCACATCCACGAGATTCAAGCCTGTATCCATATAGGCCGGAAACTTCCGATTGAGAAAATCGACGATGATGCCCCCGGTCGGAGTCGGCCTGAGGTCGTTCGCACCGATCGGCGTGGTCGGGTTCAGGATGATGACATCCTGCCCCCCATCTGCCGCTTTCATAGCTTCCTGCTCCGCCAGGAATTTGGAACGCTTGTAGTGCCCAATCATTTCGTCGAGCGACACCGGCGTGCGTTCGTCCGTGATGGTGCCGTCGTTCTTGAAGCCCATAGTGGCGACGCTGGACGTATAGACCACCCGGGAGACGCCGTGCTCGCGTGCCAGTCGAAGCAGATCGCGTGTCCCGCCAACATTCGCCGCATACATGGCGTCCGGATCGCGAACCCACAGGCGATAATCCGCCGCCACATGCATCAAGGCGTCGCAGCCCGACAGGGCCGAACGCAGCGACTCGGGATCACGAAGATCCCCAACCACGGTGTCTGCCGAAATTCCCTGCAGGTTCTCAAGACGGCTGGTCTTGCGCACGAGGAGACGAAGGCTCGCACCCTGAGCGGCCAGTTCGTTCGCGACATGGCTGCCAACAAACCCGGTCGCCCCAGTAAGGAATACTTTCATGGTGAGCATGCCTCGGGCCTAGAGCAGAAGCAGGGTTACTGTAAGGTGAGCCACAAGTCGCCGCAGGCATTTTTATCAAAAAAATGCCTACATCACTGACGCTGGACATAACACACTATCACTGCTTCTGCTCTAGTCGGGCAACAGTCGAATGTCTGCAGCAGCCGAACAGCCCACAGTTGAAGCCAGCTTATGGATCGGGTGCGCTGCCCGGTCGTTTCTACAGCCCCTGCCCGATGTATGTTTCCGTCACGGACTAGCTCCGCATGCTCACCGTCCGGCAATGCTTTCGCACCAAACAGATGAGTTTAATCGAGCTTCTCTGGATGCAGGCCGAACTTCTCGCCCGCTGCCTTCTTTTCCTTGTATTGCTTCACCCATGACTCCCAGTGATGGCCGGCAGCGCGATCCTTACCGGTGAATTCCAGCCGGACAATCTCGCTATAGGCCAAAGCGCGTTTCTGGGTTGAACTCACAGGAAAGAGATTGACGTACGACTCCGTGAGCGAAGGACCCGGCCTGCGGTCAAAGATGTACGCTTCAAAGCGTTCGCCGCTCTTCAGCGTCAGCGTTACGTCGCCGCGATAATCGAAAGCCTTTTCCAGTGCATCGGCAATTTCCGCCTCGGTCGCCAGATCCGGAATCCAGCCCTGAAGATCCTGGTGCACTGTGCCCGGAGCAATCTCAAGGGCGTCCGGATCGATATGGTTCACATCCGTCATACGCGAGTTTCCTCCAGGCTCTCTTGCTGGCTTCGGTTACTGTTACCGATCTGGACGAGCGGTGCGCTGCTTGCGATGGGTGCGTTCAGCAAGTCCAGCGCACCACGATCCACATACCGATTGAAGATGGAGGCCTTGGCCATTGCCAGGAAGCCTCGCAGCGAGCCAAATCCGTCATTAACAGCCGATGCTTCGTATCCACAACTGACCATGCAGTTGGCGCATTTGGGATTGCCGCTCTCGGTGCCGTAGTTCTCCCACTCCGTGGTTTCCAATAGCTCAGCAAACGTGTCCGCATAGCCATCCTGCAACAGGTAGCAGGGCTTCTGCCATCCGAAGATGTTGTATGCGGGCATGCCCCAGGCAGTGCACTGATAGTCGCGCTTGCCCATTAGGAATTCTAGAAACAGCGGCGACATATTGAACTTCCAGCTTGGTTTCCGGTTGGAAAGAATTGCCCGGAACAACCGGCGAGTGCGGGCCCGGCCAAGGAAGCGGTTCTGGTCGGGAGCCTTGTCATACGAGTAGCCTGGCGATAGCACGATGCCCTCGACGCCCATCGCCATCACCTCATCAAAGAAGGCGCGAACGCTGTTGGGATCGGTGCCGTCAAAGAACGTGGCATTCGTGGTTACACGGAAGCCGCGCTTCACAGCTTCGCGAATCCCTTCTACCGCGATGTCGTATCCCCCTTCGCGGCATACCGAAAAATCGTGGGGCTCGCGCTGGCCATCCAGGTGAACGGAAAAAGTCAAATATTTCGACGGCTTGAACTCCGGCAGACGGCGCTTCAACTCCAGCGCATTGGTGCACAGGTAGATGTATTTCTTGCGCGCAATCAAGCCATCCACTATCTCGACAATTCGCGGATGCAGCAGCGGTTCGCCCCCGGGTATGCTCACCATCGGCGCGCCACATTCTTCCACGGCCTTGAAGCACTCTTCCGGCGTTAGCTCCTTCTTGAGGATGTGCGGAGGATACTGCACCTTGCCGCACCCGGCACAGGCCAGGTTGCAGCGGAATAGCGGCTCCAGCATCAGAACGAGAGGGTAGCGCTTGCGCCCGCTCGCTCTCTGCCTGAGCACATAACTCGCAACCGTCCACATCTGTGAAATAGGAACTGCCATTCGGTCTAATCTCCTTTTCGCGCCTGTCTTTTCGTGTTTCTGATATCGCCCTGGTCAGGCCGTTCGTTCCATGGCCCGGCGATAATTTGTCAAAGCCAGCAATGGGAAGTAATTCCGATACAGGTGATATGCAAGGTAAAACACACGGGGAAAGCCCGTGCCGGTAATGATTCCCTGCTTCGTCCCGCCAGAGCCGATGCTCTCGTCCCAAGACCCATCTCCACCCTGCTTCTCGAGCAACCAGCGAACACCCTTGGCAACCGAATCGCTTCGAGTGTCACCCGCTGCAAGTAGCCCCAGTAAGGCCCACGCCGTTTGCGAAGGCGTGCTCGGACCGACGCCACGCGTCACCGGATCTTCATAGCTGCCACAGGTCTCGCCCCAGCCGCCGTCGGCGTTTTGAATGGAACGAATCCATTCGGCTCCCTGTTGTATCTGCGGTTCGTTCTGCTCAACCCCGATAGCTTCAAGTCCGCGAAGCACCAGGAAGGTACCGTAAATGTAATTCACACCCCAGCGGCCAAACCAGCTTCCATCCGGCTCCTGCTCCGAGTAGATGAATCTGATAGCTCGCTCGACGCGTTTATCCTTCGCCGTGTACCCATAAGTTGCAAGCATCTCCAGCACGCGGCCGGTTATATCGACGGTTGGCGGGTCGAGCATGGCGTTGTGATCGGCAAACGGAATGTACTGGAAGACCATCTTGGTATTGTCTTTGTCAAAGCTGGCCCAGCCTCCGTTCTTGCACTGCATCGCGAAGATCCAGTCCAGAGCACGCTTGGACACGTCGTACTGGTAGCGTTCACGCGGATTGTCGATCTTGTTCAACGCCAGCAGAACCTGCGCCGAGTCATCCACGTCGGGATAAAACTCGTTGTTGAATTCGAAGTACCAGCCACCCGGTTCTGTATTGCGAACCTTCACTGCCCAGTCGCCCTTGTGGCGCACTTCCTTCGAAAGCATCCAGTCGGCAGCCTTTAACAGGCGTGGATCGGTACGCGACACTCCTGCTTCGCCCAGCGCGAAGACCGCCTGCGCCGTATCCCATACGGGCGACATGCAAGGCTGCATCCGGAACGTGGGAGTGGGATATTCCGCCGTGCCGTTGGGCTCGTCGATGCCCAACTTTTCAAACTCATCCAACGCGCGAATCAGCTGTGGATCATCCAGCGAGTAGCCCAGGCAACGGAGCGCTACGATGGCATTCAGCATGGCGGGATAAATTCCCCCCAGCCCGTCGCTCATCTCTAATCGCTCCAGCATCCACTTCTCTGCTTTTTTCAATGCGATCGCCCGCAACGGACGTATGTGGACCCGCTCGGACCAGTGCGCCAGGCGATCCAGCAGCAGAAAGAAGTTGCGCCAGCCAATAATCTTTTTACCGTCCCAGCGCGGATGAAGATTTGCGTTCGCGCGACCGCCGACGAAAAGCTCATCGATGCACTGCTCCGGTGGCAGCTTCTTGAACGGCTTCTTGGCATACGCGATGGACAGCGGAACAACAATATCCCGCGACCAGGACGAGATCTCGTAGATATTGAAGTAGAACCAGTTGGGAAATAGAACCATCTCCGGTGGAACAGCCGGAACTGCGTCGTACTCATACTGCCCTAGAGAGCAGAGGTAAATCTTCGTAAAGGTGTTGCACTCCACAACACCACCATGCTCGAGTATCCACTTTCGCGCCTTCGTCAGAATGGGATCGTCCAACTGTTTCATTCCCATCAGCTTGCAGGCGAAGTAGCATTTAACCGAGAGACTGATGTTCGACGGCCCGCCGGGGTAGATGCTCCAGCCACCATCTTCATTCTGGTAACGCAGAATCTCATTCAGCGCTCGCTGGAGCTTCCCCGGGTCTCCCGTCCCCAGAAGGTAATGGGCATAGATATAGTCGGCTTCCAGCATGGAGTCGGCTTCTAACTCGCCGCACCAATAGCCGTCAGTGTGCTGCTGCGAAAACAGCCAGTCCTTCGATCTGGTGATTGCTGCCGCCACCTGATCCAGGCCGGCATCAATCCGACCAAACTTCGGTACTCCGATTTGTGAGCTTCCCAAAGTTATGCCCATGTTTCCGTAAACAGACCTGGTGTGATCCCTTGAAGGCGGGCGTCGGGTCAGTTCGACA
>JANXZS010000214.1 GCA_025355385.1 Acidobacteriaceae bacterium
CACCGAGCCAGCCTGAATCGATTTGCCTGGATGTGGAAGAGATTTCCTTTCATCGAAGGCGAAACCTGCTGCCAGAAAACCCCTCTAGGATTTGTCGACTCTGTGTGGGAGATTTTCGGTCCGCTGCTGCGTGGAATCCCCGCGGTGATAATTCCCCAGGAGTCTGTCATTGACCCTGAGCAATTCGTTCATCTTCTCGCGAAATACGAAGTCACGCGAATTGTTTTGATACCATCGCTCCTGCAAATTATTCTCGAGCAGTGCCAAGGCCTTCAGAATCGGCTCCCACGGCTCAAGCTTTGGACCTGCAGCGGGGAAGTGCTTCCAGTCGCATTAGCTAGGCTCTTTGCCGAGGCAATGCCAGATGCAACATTACTCAACATCTACGGATCGTCTGAAGTAGCGGCGGATGTGACTTGGCATGTGACCACATCACAGGATGGTGTGGAATCCATTCCCATTGGCAGGCCGATCAGCAATGTGCAACTGCACCTCCTTGATCGCTACAGGAACCAGGTGCCGCAAGGCGTTCCCGGAGAGGTGTTCGTCGGTGGAGAGTGTCTGTCTACGGGTTACTGGCGCCGGCCTGAGCTGACCGCGGAGCGGTTCCTTCAGCACTCATTCACACCAAACCGTTTCGTTCGGCTCTTCAGAACGGGTGACCTCGCCAGGTATTTGCCGGATGGAGAGATCGAGTACATCGGCCGAGCAGATAACCAGGTAAAGATCCGCGGAAGTCGGGTCGAGTTGGGAGAAATTGAAGCGGTGCTTTCATTGCATCGCACGGTGATGGATGCGGTGGTGCTCCTCGCCGGTGCGCCAGCCCATGAAAAGCTCGTCGCGTACGTTGTTGTTCATCCCGGAGCAGAGCCAAAGACTGATGAGCTTCGCCGTTTCCTCAAATCGAAGCTGCCTGAATATATGGTCCCATCGCAATACCTCGTCATCGATGTCTTGCCCCTGCTCCCCAGCGGCAAGATCGATCGCAAGACTCTGGCAGCACAAACTTCGATTCGTTCGCTGGACGAGCGCCGCTACATCGCTCCTCAGACGGCGACCCAGGAAGCGCTTGCTGCGATCTGGCGTGAGTTGTTGAAGGTAGACCAGGTTGGCATCAATGAAAATTTCTTCGAGCTGGGTGGTCATTCCCTCATGGTCATGCAGGTGATCGCCCGCATCAGAAAGGTACTCGAAGTTGAAGTGCCGCTGCGAAACATGTTCGAAAACCCCACTATCGAAGGGCTCGCGGATGAGGTTGAAAGCGCCCGTGCCAGTGGCATTCAGGCGCGCACGCCTATCCTTTCGAGCAGGACAGTTGCTGCAGCAACCAGCAAGCGCACCATCATGGCACAACTCAACCAGTTGTCGGAGGGCGAGTTGCACGAATTGCTGAAACAGGTTCTCAAGGACAAGCAAGCCGTCTGATCAAACCGTCAGGCTGCGGCTATCTGCGTGGGGCAGGGCACAACAGGTAGGATTAAATAGATTGGTTGGGTCAGCCGACCGCGGAGCAATCTTCGGATGACGACATTGATGGAGACCAGGACCGAACAATTCACTCTCGACCCAGATAACTGGGAGGAATTGAGAGCGTTGGGACATCGCATGCTGGACGACATGTTCCAGCACATGGAGACGTTGCGGGAGCAACCCGCTTGGCAGCCGCTGCCTTTGTCGGTGACTTCGGCGCTGAACGAGTCTTTGCCCATCCAGGGGCAGGCCGCCGAAGAGGTCTATGAAGAGTTCCTGACTAATGTGCTGCCATATACCAGCGGCAACCGCCACCCTCGTGCATGGGGCTGGGTCCGCGGAAATGGAACGCCGCTCGCGATGCTGGCAGACATGCTTGCGTCGGGCATAAACGCGCACCTCGGTGGGGGACAGCAGGCGCCCGTTTTGGTTGAACAACAGGTGCTGGCGTGGATGACAGAGGCGATGGGAATGCCGGCGTCCTCAAGCGGTATTCTGACCAGCGGCGGAACTATGGCGAACCTCATCGGGCTGGCTGTAGCACGGCACGCCAAAGCTGGCTTCGATGTGCGCAAGGAAGGTCTGCAAGGAAGCCATCCGCAAATGCTGATCTATGGTTCGCTAGAGACGCATATGTGGGCGCGGAAGAGCATGGAGTTCCTCGGGATGGGGAGGCGTTCGCTGCGGCAGATTCCCGTCGATAACGAGCACAGAATCGTCGTTGCGGAACTCGAGAAGCAGATCGAAGCAGATCGCGCTGCCGGGCACCAACCCATCGCGGTGATTGCAAATGCGGGGACGGTCAACACCGGCGCGATCGATGATATCGAGGCACTAGTTGCAGTGTGCCGTCGTGAAAACCTGTGGCTGCACGTAGATGGTGCATTCGGCGCGCTTCTCAAGCTCTCACCGCTCTATGCACCACTTGTACGCGGAATCGAACAGGCAGATTCGCTGGCGTTCGACATGCATAAATGGATGTATCTGCCCTTTGGCATAGGCTGCGTACTATTCCGCGATTCGGCGGAGCATTCCACAGCATTTGCCACTCCAGCCAACTACCTGGAAAGTGCGCAGCGTGGTCTGCTGGCGGGTGGAATGGGCTTCTCTGACCTGGGCATCGAGCTGACGCGAAGCTTCAATGCGCTCAAGCTATGGATGTCGCTTAAGACCCACGGCGTAGAGACCTACGCCGCGCTGATCGAGCAAAACATCGCACAGGTAAATCACCTGTCGTCTCTGGTGGACGAGCATGCGGACTTGGAACGAATGGCGCCGCAGAGGATCAACGTCCTATGTTTCCGCTATGCTCCGCAGGCCTTCGCAAACGATCAGAAAAAACTGAACGCGCTCAATCGCGAAATCGTGATGCGCATGCAGGAGTCCGGCCAATTTATAGTGTCTGGCACAGTACTCAACGGGGAGTATGCCATCCGGGTGGCGAACACTAACCATCGGAGCCGGATCGAAGACTTCGACGATCTGGCTGCAGCAGTTTTGGCGCTCGGCGAGGAACTTGCGCTCGGCGGGGAGGAGTGACGGAAGGGGCGCCTTCCACCAGGCACGCATTCGTCAAAGTCGCCTTGCAATCAGGCTCTGCGCTGCTTGCTTGCGCCGTCGCGGACTACAGCTGGGCTTCGGGCGTCCAGGCCTGCCATTCCGGTCCAGCGATAAGCTGAGCAGGATTCATACTCGGAAGGTGCGTACTCGCCCTCAGGCTGGTTATAGATAATCTTTCGATCGGCTTCCTCGTCCGCAGGCGATTTATAGATAGAGCCGCTCCACAACGGAGTGAATCCACCATGTTGTTTGAATAGACTTTCGCACTCATGATTGACGTAGAGCATGTCCAGTTGTCCGGGGCGGTTCGCGAAAACCCTTCCAAGATTCTTGAGGAGACGCCTCAAGACGGTTCTTCCGAAAGGATTGAACAGAAAGGCGACGCAAGGGTTGTCAGGAAACTCAAACTCCGTCGCATCTCCGCAGAGTACGCGCATGCCGCATCGCGCTCGCCCGGCAGCCTTCCACAACTGAACATTCTTTTGTGCCATTGCGGCTAGTTCAGGGTTTAATTCCACGCCCAGTACGTCTCGAAACGGCATCGCTGCAGCCAGCAGCATGGCCCGTCCCATGCCACAGCCGAGATCGATAAAGCTGTACTGCTCCAGCGCAGAACTACGAGGCACATCCTGCCAATGCGCACAGAGTGCGTGAAAGACCGACGGAGCCACTCCAAAATAAGCGGTGTTGTACCGATCGTGGGCATGGCCCGTTGCGAGATCTCTGCCGCAGACGAGCCCACTTGTCTCGACACAGAATGTTGTGTCGAACGGATGCCGCATGAATCCATCCTTGATTTTTAATCCTGGCAGCAGGCGTTTTCGTCCGCTCATGCGCCTTCCGATATTTGCGTTTCAACCGCTTGGATTCGAGCTCTCATATTCCTAGCTTCGCATATAGTAGCGCGCGTTCGCTGATTTCCAGGCTCTTTCAGGCTTCCGTCCTCACACTGAGTGTGGCGGGCGCCAGACCGCTGGACTCGGCGCGGAGCGTGATTGTGCCCGGACCACCGAGGGGCCGCAGTACGGCAAGGCACCTCCCTTGATACGTCAGGCGCTCCGGCTTGTGGAAGCTGGCCGCGTCCTTGGGATTTGCGTTCCCCACCGCTGCCGACTCCCCCGCGCCCCGCACCGTAAAAGTGATAGGAACAGTAGCATCAGGGATCTGAAGTCCCGCCTCATCCACCACTTCAACCGTGACATAGGCGAGGTCGCTCCGCTCGGCACGGATCGTTTGCCGGTCCACCTTCATCCGTATCCCCTTCACCTTGCCGGTGGTCTTCAAAGAAAACGAAGCTATCTCCCCGCCATTGTCGAGTGCAACTGCCCGTAGCTCTCCCGGCGCGAAAGGAACATCGAACTCCGCTGTAAGCTTTGTCTTTCGGGAGACGTCTCGCGTACCAATTTCCTTCCCGTTCAAGGTCAGGCGAACCTGGTCGCCCGTCGTATACACCCTCACCTTGAGAGGTCTGCCATCCGCATCCGGCCACGTCCAGCTACGTAGTTGATCGGACCAGCCCCACAGGCTGATCTCCTCGGCCATTCGCAAGGGCAAGGGCCTTTGCACCGCCATCTCCAATTTGCTTCTACCCCACACCACATCGCGATAATAGGATTGCGGCTTCTTGCCTCCAATTAGATCTATGTCTCCACAGTAGGCGTTGAACCATGGGAAAGAAGGTGACCCGCCAGAAGGGGCAGGAGCCTTCGATTCCGCCCTCAACCCTGAAGATCCTATGCCGGATTCTCCGAGGTAATCCATACCTGTCCAGACAAAGTCGCCGATAACGTAGCTCAGCTTGTTGACAGCTTCCCAGTTATCAAAAGTCTCGTTAGGGAAGGACTCCGTGCCCATCATAATGCGGTTGGGAAAGCCTATGTGGTCGCCTTCGTACTGCTTCCACTCGTAGTTGTACCCACCTACGTCAAGATAGCCGAACGCAAGCGCCGCTGCCGACCAGGTCTTTTCCGGATGATCCCAGAAACCGCAGATTGCAGCAGTTACCTGACGCGTAGGATCCAGATGCCTGATGTACTCTCGAAGCTGCGCCCCTAACACGACCCCCCTGGGTTCCGCGCGCTCACCGATCTCGTTGCCAATGCTCCAGAAGATCACGGAGGGATGGTTGCGATCCCGCAAGACCATGCTTTCGACGTCGCGCTTCCACCACTCGTCGAAGTAGCGGTGATAATCTTCGGGGTTCTTTGCAACCTCCCAGCAATCGAAGGATTCGTCAATCACCAGCATGCCCAGCCGATCGCATGCATCCAGAAACGCAGGCGATGGAGGATTGTGGCTGGTGCGAATTGCATTGAAGCCGCTGGCCTTCATCAGTTCGACTCGGCGTTCTTCCGCGCGTGGAATAGCGGCTGATCCCAAAACGCCATTGTCGTGGTGCAGGCACCCGCCCCTGAGCTTGAGCGCCTCCCCGTTGATACGCAGTCCGCGCTCTGCATCCACCTCTATCCGGCGCACGCCAAAGTGGGTAATCACCCGATCGATCGACTTGCCGTCGATCTCTACGTCGATCTCCGCGCGGTATAGCTTCGGATCTGTTGGTGACCAGAGATCTGGATTTTTAACAGTGAGCGTTTCAACAAACGGGAGTGTCGCGGATGCAGGTAGTGAATGTGTAGTGGCGCTGGCTCCTACCTTGGATTGATTCTGGCCATACAGTTGCAGGCGGATAAGGATTTCTTTCGCAGTTGTACTCTTATTTTCGACTTCTGCTGCCACTCGAATGGAGGCTGTGCCCTGCGATACTTCCGGCGTAGTGATAGAGATCCCCCAGAGGGGCACCCGCACTTCTCCCGTCACCGTCAGCCACACGTCGCGAAAGATGCCAGCACCTGAATACCAGCGGCTTGTCTGACCTTCATTACGAACCCGCACTGCCAGCACGTTGTCGCTTTCCCGTTTCAGATAGGGCGTTAAGTCGTAGGCGAACGTGGTGTAACCATAAGGATGATTGCCAAGATGCTTGCCGTTAATCCACACATCGGAATTCATGTAGACCCCATCGAAGCGAACTCCGACGCTGTTTCCCGCGGGCAAGGCAGCGATTGAAAAATGCTTGCGATACCATCCGGTACCACCTACTACCCAGCCCGTCGCACCTTGCCCTGCGCTTTGCGCCATATCAAATGGACCTACCCTCGTGGGCGTGTCGCCGGAGGTCCATACTGTATCCGTGCCGCTGGCACCAAGGTGCGAAAGATCTTCGATGCTCCAATCGTGGGGTACATCGAGCGAGCGCCAACGCGAATCCTCGAAGTCGGCCTGCTCCGCGCCCACCGCATCTGTGCGATGAAAGTGCCAATCACTATTGAAGGACTGCTCGCGGACATTTGCCACAGTCGCTGTGGCATGTCGGGGCATTTCCGGCATTGTTTTGGGTTGCCCTCCCTCCGCCTTCTTCCCATTCGTGAGCAGCGCAACGGCGGCCAGACCGGTAAGCCCCTTCAGTGTGTCTCGCCTGCTGAGCGTCCCGCCTAGAGACTCTATTCCATTGTTCTTCACTTTCCACGTCCTCTTTCGTACTACGCGAATCAAGCGCGGACTGTTTTAGCCTTGTCAGATCGATCGCCGTTATCATCCATAGTTTTAAATAGCAGGCTGGTCCGGACTTCTTCGCTGCCACTTATATGCGGCGAGCGAATTACGCCAGAAGAATTTCTGGCAGACTGCCGTACCCTTGCGTGACAGGTAACCACGCACTATGGCGAGAGTGTCCGAATAGGTAGCGAAGTGATCGCTGTTCGGCCAGTCGCTGCCGAACAGGATACGATCCTCGCCGAACACATCCCAGATTGCATCGAGGCGATCCCGGTAGAATTTCGGATCCAGTGAAACTTCCTGGTTAACGCGAACCGGAATCTCGGAGAGCTTAATAAAAACGCGCGGGTTGCGCGCCAGATGACGCAGGTGTGACTGGTACTCATCGCGATCTTTCCGCTCCGTCGGTACCGGAGCGTGGGGCAGGTGGTCGACCACTATCGTCAGGTCTGGAAGCTTGTCTGCCACATCTACAAGCGCGCGGATTAAATCAGGATTCGGGTTGGCGCTTTCGAGCACAAGTCCATGCGCCGCTAGCGCCTTCAGCCCGGCGATAAAGCCAGCCTTCTGTTGATCGACTGCAAGGTCACGATCCCAGAGATTGCCATAACGAATGCCAAGGAACAACGGATTCTTATGCAGTCGCTCTAGATCGCTGAGATACGAGGAAGTGCCCGGAACCAGGTCGCCGACGACGCCAACAATGATCGGGTGCGCTGACGCTACCTTCAAGACCCAGTCATTGTCGCTCGCCAAGGGGCTGGCCTCGATAGCGATGGCTCCCACTACCCCGAGCGCGGCAGCCACGCTTTTGAGGCGGTCGGGCAGCGCGGGCTGGTAGAGGATAGGGTCACTTTTCTCCGGCCATGGCACGCCTCCGGGGCGCGCCGTGTCAAATAGGTGAACGTGCGAATCGATGATCGGTATCGTGGGCGGCAGGGCCGCCGCGATTCTCTTCGTTGCAAACATTGCCCCCGCCGATGCCGCGAGGGTAAGAACATCACGCCGTCGCATTCGAGTCTCCGTTAGTCATTAGTCATACCCTCAAGGGCCAACCTTCAGCGTAAGGTCATGAGACCTATTGAAGTCACGCCACAGGAGGAAAGGTAGTACACGCGCAATAAGAAAGGGAAGTGCTCACACATGCAGCCGGCGATGGCGAATCACTCAAGCTGTCGCCTATGGTTAGACCGTTGCCACCCCCGTCTGTACTCGGTGCCCGCTTTCCGCAGGTCGCACAATTATGTGGGGAATATCTCCCGGCGACTACAGTATCACCCATGGAAAAGCTGAGATCTCCCATCCACTTGGGAATTGTTTCAATGCGTAATTTTTCTCTTTCGAGTGGAATCTTTTTGGTGTTATGATCCACGGCGCTGGTAAGACCTTTCGCATTACACGATGCTGAGGAGCGCGTGAAGAGATGACTGAGTATCAGAAGGCTACGAAG
>JANXZS010000216.1 GCA_025355385.1 Acidobacteriaceae bacterium
ATCATCATCTCCCGATTTCTTTATTTTCTGTTCTATTTGCTTCAACTGCTTATCAAAATCTGACTCAAACAATCTATCCTGCACGACTCTATATTTTTCAAATTCAGCTTCCGCATGTCATCGTCACCTTCGACCAGGAGATTGACGCGGCAACATACTCGGAGCAGTCCTTCCTGCTCTCCTGTCCACCGGAAGCATCAACCATCGCTCCCAGTGGCCTGGTAGGGGCAGTCAGCCCCGCCAGCGGAACCGACTACGTAGCCGGCACGTTCAGCTTTGCGCTGAACTCTTCCGGCAACACCATAGCCACCTTCAAGCCAACACGTCCCATGCGGCCGAACGTCAAGTACACCGTTCTGATCTCGACCGACGTGGCCACCGTTGCCGCCGGCTCCCTGGCCGACAACTACAGCTGGAGCTTCGTCACCGGCGTTCTCAACCTGATCATCCCGCCGATGCAGCAGCCCGGGCCTTCCCAGGTCGGACGGATCCGCAAGGAAGACCTGACCGTCTCGCCGCGGTCGACGCTGAACAACGGCCTGCACCAGATCGTCATCACCTTCCCGAGCGAGATCGATCCCTCATCGTTTACTAGGTGAATCGCTTCTCGCGCGCATGTGCCGAGTTCAGAACTACTGCCGGAGATAGCCCGCCGGAGGGCTGTTCTTCCAAGCGTTCACGAGGCTTTTAGCTGCTTCCTGGCATAACCCCGGTGCCGGTTTTCTAGCCGAGAGATCGCTGGTAGTGTTCGAAGTGAACGTGACCAGACCCAGACTGCTGCCGAGTGGTTCCGATCCACTGCCGCAGAGTCAGGTCACCCGATCACCGATGCTGCAATTACTGGTGCGGCTTCTATGCTGGTTTGTCTGGTGGATCCTGATGGTCCTGAGATGGGGATTGGGTACATATCTGGGTACTGCTGCATGCTGATCCGGAGTCCTGGTCCTTTTTGCTGCCCCGCGCCGAGTTGGTAGTTCTACTGCCACTGGTGGGTTGTAAGAAGGCGTTTAGTGGTGAGTTAGGCGACGGTTGTAATCGGTATGGGGCCCGGGGCTCTGGGGTCTCCCGGATCTGGTTCAAGAGACTCCGGCCCGGAATAGCAGCAATGGGCATGTAGTTGGCCACAAGGAAAGATACAGACAGAGACTTCCTCCTGCGCCCCTCGGCTTTCTAAGCCTGGAGCAGGCGGCCCTGCCCATATCTCTTACCGAGGAGCCTTTTGAGATCCGCGCAACCTGTGAAACGATCGGCCACCATGGATACCGCTCGACGATTTGTCATTGCTATGTTTGGTTCTCAAAAGGGAGGAACGATGAAAGACGAGTTGGTGGAATTAATTCAGGACGCCAGACGGACACTACGGCTTGCCTCCGGCATACCGCTAAATCCTAAAGAGCAGGCCGAAGACCGGCGATTGAAAGAGACAAAAGAGATGGAAATGTTTGTCTACGAGGCGTTCAGATTCAAAGTAATTTACGCGCTCAAGGCTACAGTCATCTGGACCTCCAAGGGTGCAGCTTTAGAGATGCGGGCAGACGAGCAGGTCTTTTACCTACGGAAGGACAAAGACGCTTATGCGCTCTTCGCCATCGACGATCAGGGGAGGCTAGAGCGGGAACTGCTCAGGATCGAAGGCAAGGATGCTATCTTTGCCAGCCGCGTTCTGGTGGCTATCGGAGACTTCCACCTCGATAGGGCCAACCTATAACATCACACCTTCGAGCAATGGATGCCAGTCTCAAGCTTCCGGTTGATACAAAAATTTCTGGAAGCCAGTGAAGAGTTCCCGGATCTCGGAGTGGGCTCCGAGATCCAATACCCCGTCGCTTACAGAGCCATACCTGAGTGTTACAAGTTGAGATAGCTTCGAGCCGTCGAGTTCATGTATTCCCTCAGCAACGTAGTGGTCCAGCACGAAATCGAGGAATGCCTGTTGCTTCTCCGTGAAGGAACTTTGAATGCTGGGGCGCGCTCCATCGGCTCGCGCCTGGCGAGTGATAGGTTGCAGCGCAAAGCGAATGTATGCAAGCACGTCGAACAGATCGGACTTCTCCGCAGCGATGAGTTGCTGCACTGCCCCAAGTTGCACTTCTTCAAATCCCTTCTCCTCGAGTCCGCGCAGGAGTCGAGCACGGGTAGAGGGTTCGCTCCACAGTCGGCGGAGCTCGTCTTCATCCTTGAAGAGTGCGGGGAGGACGCCGAAAAGGCTCTCGATGAACTGCGTAGCCGACATCGGCCTTCCATCGGGCGACCAAAAGCTGGTAGACGACATATGCTGAATCGTCCGCGCCTTACCGTCCGCTAGTTGGATGACGAGACGCGCAGGGCGCGGGACGGGATTTGGCCCGTCAGGCCCAGGCTCTGGCCCGGGAGGAGTCGGTGGCCTTGGTGGCGCAGGAGGCTTGGGTTCAGGCTCGATCGGTTCGCCGTCCCATTCCGGGTCTTCGAAGAGGTGATACGCCTTTACGAAATCGTAGATTGTGAAGAAGTCTTTTCCGGCGAAGAGCCGAGTACCGCGGCCGATGATCTGCTTGAACTCAATCATCGAGTTGATCGGCCGGAAAAGGACGATGTTGCGACAATTAGGTGCGTCCACGCCAGTCGAAAGCTTCTGCGACGTCGTCAGTATGGTTGGGATTGTCCGCTCGTCGTCCTGAAACTCCCGCAGAAACTGCTCGCCTGCCTCCGCATCGTTGGCAGTAACGCGCACGCAGAAATCGACTTCCTTGCTCTTCTTTCTTTGGTTGATAAAGTCTCGAATGACTGCAGCGTGTGCCTGATTCCGGCAGAAGACGATAGTCTTATCCTTCTCTCCCATCTCATCCATCAGCAGGTCGACACGATGCTTCTCGCGCTCGTTAATAAAGATGTTGCGGTTGAAATCACTCTCAACGTAGCGCCTCCCTGCCTCCGCCTCACCCTCGACGATGATGTCGTCGGGCGTATAGACATACTCATCCATGGTGGTGGCAATCTGCCGTACCCTGAACGGAGTCAGGAAGCCATCGTTGATGCCTTCCTTCAGCGAATAGATATACACCGGCTCGCCAAAGTATCGGTACGTATCCACATTGTCCTGGCGTCGCGGCGTCGCCGTCAGCCCCAGTTGCACCGCGGGCGCAAAGTAGTCCAGGATCACCCGCCACGTCGATTCATCGTTCGCGCCGCCGCGATG
>JANXZS010000260.1 GCA_025355385.1 Acidobacteriaceae bacterium
GATGCAGTTTGCCTGCGGCCTTGAAGAATAGCCCGTCCTGGCTCATCGCGTAGTACACACGTGCGCCCGCCATGGTCATCCCATTGGCGCAACCAAAAGTCGAAATCAAAATAGCTGCCGCCATCAGATAGGCGCCGCTGGAGTGAAATATCTGCTCAAGAACAGCCGTTCCCACACGATCCTGGGACGCGTACTGTATGCCTCGCGCAAAGTTCGTGGCGCCTGCCGGATCCCCATGCAGGGGCAATACGCAGAGATATACGAAGTTCGCCAGGATGTAGATCAGCAGAACAAGCCCGGTGCCAATCCCCAATGACAGCGGCAGGTTCCGCTTCGGGTTGCGGACTTCGCCGGCAGTAAAGGTCACATTGTTCCACGCATCCGCGGAGAAGAGTGAACCCACCTGCACCACGGCAAGAATCGTAAAAAATCCTACCATTGCCGTCGGTCCGCCAATGCCCACCTGCACGGGATGCAGCGTTGCGAACGATGCGTTGTGCCAGAAGGCATGCCAGCCCTCACCGAAATTCGCTGCTATTGCCGCTGGGTCGCGGCCGCGCAAAAATCCGAAGAAGAGGAGACCCAGCAATGCAGCCGTCTTGGTAGTAGTAAAGATGTTCTGAACCAGGGCGCCTGTCTTGACGCCGAAGATGTTAACCCCCGCCAGCAACACGACGATCACAATAGCAGCGAGATTCGCTGTGTTCAAACCGATGTCCATGTTGCCCAACACCATAGGTCCAACATGCCAGGGCGGCACATGACCGATGTGCCAAATCCAGTGCGTGGCCGAAACCGAGGGAAAGAAAATGCCTAGAAACTTTCCAAAGGCCACTGCTACCGCTGCGATGGTTCCCGTCTGGATGACCAGAAAGAGCGTCCATCCATAGAGGAAACCCCACATCGGTCCCAGAGCCTCGCGCAGGTAAACATACTGCCCGCCAGCCCGAGGCATCATCGCGGCGAGTTCACCGTAGCTGAGTGCCCCGATAATTGTCATGATGGCTGTTACGATCCATGCCCCAATGAAAAGCGTGGGAGAATCAACGCCTCGTCCTATGTCCGCCGCCACGATGAATATGCCGGAGCCAATCATCGAGCCAACTACGATAGCGGTGGCACTAAACAGGCCAAGACCCTGAACAAAGTGGGGAGTACCGGGAACTTCGGCATCGGCCGAGAGGGGTGGGCTGCTGGTCGTCACTTGTTGTCTGTTCTACCGTAAACGCGCAAGAAAGTCTCTAGCGACTTTCGCTGGTGATTCACCAGATGGGCTTTGGAAGAGGCTGGAGATCACAGCCACGGAGTCCGCTCCGGCATCCTTTACCTGCTTGCAATTCTCACGGGTGATCCCTCCGATCGCGACCAGAGGCCGGGAGGTGAGCGTACGTGCCAGCCGTATACCTTCCATGCCTAGGACCGGATCGAGGGTCTGCTTAGAGAAAGTAGGAAAAATGGGACCGATGGCAATGTAATCTACCGGGGCCTCGGCGGCAATTCGCAATTGCGAGCCGTTATGCGTGGACACGCCAACGATCCTTCCCTCTCCTACGATGGCGCGTGCGGCCGCCGGCGAAAGATCTTCCTGGCCAACATGCACGCCGTCAAATCCGCTAAGCATAGCCAGGTCAGGCCGGTCGTTCAAAATCAGTACGCATTGTCCTACGGGGAGCGAGGCACGCAGCAGAGCCGCATCTTCGAGGACCTTACGGTCACTGCCAATCTTGTTCCTGTACTGCAGATGGGTCACGCCGGAGTCCAGCAATTCACCCACTAGCCTCTTTATAAAAATAATGCGATTGTCTCGCGGCAACAGGCTGGCATCAAGTACCGGGTAAAAGGAAGCAATTGCATATGCCATATAACAGTATTGACTGTATCCCATGCTATTCGCATCTCAGGATGGCCAAGTGTTTGGCTGTGAAAAACCGCACATCAGAAAATATTCATACTCCAGGAACCGTTTACACAAACCGTGAAGCAAACGTGCAAGTGCCAATATTGCCACAAATCCGGTTTGCCGCCCGCCACACGTTGGTCCAGAAATCTGGCTTTCAATAGCTAGAGGTGGCTCCTCCCGTAATGTTCAATCCTCGGTGACCCCACCACACTGAAGTAACCGCATTCGCTCAGCGCCCAGTCAACCTTAATCATCTTTGCTGGCGGGGGAGCGACCCGCGCGCGACTTGGAATCAGAGTTTGGGAAGTACGATTCCCTGCTGGTTCTGGTATTTGCCCTTGCGATCCGCATAGCTAATTTCGCACGGTTCGTCAGATTGGAAAAACAAGATCTGACAGAGGCCCTCGTTGGCATAGACCCGCGCCGGCAGAGGAGTTGTGTTGGATATCTCCAGGGTGACGTATCCCTGCCATTCGGGCTCGAAGGGGGTCACGTTCACGATAATTCCGCAGCGCGCGTAGGTTGACTTTCCAACACAGATGGTCAGCACGTCGCGTGGAATTTTGAAATATTCTATCGACCGCGCCAGCGCAAAGGAGTTGGGAGGAATGATGACCGACTCCGCCTGCACTGTGACAAAAGAACGCTCATCGAAATTTTTGGGATCGATGATGCAGCTGTTGACGTTGGTAAAAATCTTGAATTCGTCGGATACCCGAAGGTCGTATCCATAGGAAGACAGTCCGTAGGAGATGACTCCCTCCCGCACCTGCTTTTCGCTGAAAGGGGCAATCATGGCGTGGGTTAAAGCCTGCTCCCGAATCCAACGATCACTCTTAATCGTCATGCTTCTCCTTGGTCGTACCTGGACGGCGCCGGGCGCGGCATTACCCGCTCCGGCTGACTGCTATATGAACGGATACTGCATCTTACGAGACGCGGGATGCGTTGACAATCAGGCCAAAGTTCCCTAGCATCAGCGCAAGTGGACTCTCACGGGAGTCACTACTCAAACGGTGAGGCGAATACGTTGATTAAACAAGACATAATCCATCACGTAATCGAGAGGACCGGGCTCCCGCGGAACAAGGCGGAGGTTGCAGTCGACACGGTCTTTGAAAGCCTCAAGAAAGCTCTGGCTGCCGGAGATCGTATAGAACTGCGGGGCTTTGGCGTCTTTAACGTTCGACCGCGCAAGACCGGCATTGGCCGCAATCCCCGCACTGGCGCAGAAGTGACCATCACCCCCGGCAAAGCCGTGCGCTTTAAGCCTGGCAAAGAATTGCACCTGCTGGACGAGAAGGAAAAACCCGCCACCAAGCCGCAGGAGTAGATTCCGCGAGGTTGGGCTTTTCTCTAAGGTTGCGCCGGAGAAGGTCACGTTGTCGCGGTTCTTAGCGCCATGAGCATTTTGAAGAGGGCTTGTAAAAGCCTGGCTCAGCGAGAGTCGCGCGGGACCGCAGAAATTACATCAAGTTTACGGGGTCCACATCAAGGATCAACGCCTTGCGCGGGATTCCCAGCGCCTCGGCTTGGGCCAGTGCCGCGCGAAGCGTGTTCGCCAATGCTGGACGGTTGGCGGCCTTGAGGACCAGGTGAAAGCGGTAGATCCGCTTCAATCGTACGATGGGCGCTGCCGCCGGGCCGAGGATGCGGATGTGTTCAAGCGGCGTTGCGTGGAACCACTTGCCCAGGCTCGCCGACCAGCCGGCTGCCTCTTCCAGCCGAGGGCTATGGACCATGATGTTGGCCAGTACACCGAAGGGGGGATAGTGCATCCATCTGCGGTACTGCAGCTCCTTTTGCACAAAGCCTTCGAAGTTATGCTCCCCCGCAAAGTGGATGGCGTAATGGTCGGGATGGTACGTCTGCACCAGAACAGTGCCGGGAAGTTCTCCCCGTCCTGCCCGTCCGGAAACCTGCGTGAGTAGCTGGAAGACTCGTTCCGCGGCGCGGAAATCCGGGAGCGTCAGAGCAAAATCCGCACCCACAACACCTACAAGAGTTACCCCGTGGATATCGTGGCCCTTGGCGATCATCTGCGTGCCCACCAGCAGGTTGATCTCGCCGGAGTGCAGTTTGCCCAGAAGCCGTTCCATGTCGTGACGGCCACGCACGGTATCCCTGTCCATGCGGCCGATGCGAGCGTTGGGGAAGATCTCCTGCAGGCGCTCCTCACCCTGCTGCGAGCCCGCGCCGAGGAAATAGAGATGTTCGCTCTCGCACTTGGGACAGGCCTTAGGTACAGGCCGCCTGTAGCCGCAGTAGTGACACTCCAGCCGCTGACCGGCGTGGGCGTGGGCATCGCCTTCGGGTAGCTGCTTGTGATAGGTGAGCGCGATGGCGCAGTTCTCGCAGTCGAGCTTCTCTCCGCAGCCGCGGCACATCACCACGAACGAGTATCCCCGGCGATTGAGCAGGATGATGACCTGCTCTCTGCGATCTAGTGTTGCCTGGGTCTCGGCGACGAGCGCGCGTGAAAAAATGTTATCCATCCCGGTCTCCTGAAACTCGCGCCGCATGTCGACGAGCTCCACAGCGGGCAGGGGGCGATTGGCGACGCGCTCTTTCATGTCGATGCGGGTGTACTTGCCGCGCAGTGTGTTCTGCCATGACTCCAGCGATGGAGTTGCCGACCCCAGCACCACGGTCGCCTGGGCCAGCTTGGCCCGCATCACGGCCACATCGCGGGCGTGGTAGCGTGGTGTCTCCTCCTGCTTATAGCTGGAGTCATGTTCTTCATCGACCACGATCAAACCGAGATTCGATACCGGCGCGAAAACAGCGGAGCGGGTTCCGACGACGATGCGAGCTTCGCCACTGCGGATGCGATGCCACTGCTCGGAACGCTCATCCGGCGTAAGTGCTGAATGCAGCAGCGCAACATGGCTGCCGAATGTGAAGTGAAGTTGAGCGGCCATCGCAGGGGTGAGCCCGATTTCGGGAACGAGGAGGATAGCCGAGCGACCACAGTCCAGCGCCCGCTGCATTGCGGCCATATACACGGCGGTCTTACCCGAGCCGGTAACCCCGTGCAAAAGGCAGGGGCGAAAGCCGCCTCCGGCCAAAGAGATCGAAATCTCCTGAAGCGCCAGGTGTTGCGCTGGGTTCAATACATGCGGAACCAGGGATTGAGGCCCCAGCGAAGAGAGGTGAAACTCGGCCGCTCGCTCTTCGATGTGCACAAGCGCCTTCTTCACCAAGGTGGCAAGGGTTGAATCCGGCACCGCAAGCTCGCGCAGTTCGCTCACTGCCAGCTCACCGCCTGCCCCCGCAAGCTCGGCCAGGATTAGTTGCTGGTTCTCATTGAGCCGGGGAAGGCGCGTGGCATCCTCCGGGCCGGCAGGGACAAGCATGGCATATCGAACCAGCCTTCGAGCATCGCGCTGGGCGGCAGCCGTCTCGCGTGCGATCCACTTCTTGCGCGCCATGCCGGTGAGCAAAGCAGGCGTAGCGGATGTAGACGACCGCAGCGTGCTAACCCTTACCGCGTCGCCATGCTCCAGAGCATTCAGCACGCGATATTCGGTGTCCTGCAACTCCTCAGGTAATCGCGAGCGGCGGGAGCTCCCCTTCTGCGAACTCTCGTAGAGAATCTTGCGGCCCGTGTCGGTCACGCGATAGAGCACGTGCGTGCGCACCTCCGCCATCAGCGGCAGCATGGTGCGCAGCACCTCGCCCAAGGGGGCGATGTAGTAGCGGCTGATCCATAAAGCCAGATCCATCAACTCCGGCGACAGCACTGGCTCCGCGTCCATCACGGACTGGATCGGCTTGGCGGTCACCGGCGGTGGCTCATCGTGGAGCCGCGTGACGACGCCGATCATTTTCTCATTGCGGAACGGCACTACAACTCGGCAACCGACGCCTGGCGCACCTTCACACTCCCCTACTGAATACGTAAAGGTGCGATCCAGCGGTATGGGAAGGGCGACATCGCAGAAGGCGGGCATGAGAGGAAGGGCTGAACTGTGAGACATCGGTTGTGAAAGAGGTGATGCCATTCCTCTTTGTAAGAATTTGGAAAACCGGACCAACATTTCCGGCATACCGCCAGCAGCAGAGACGACTTAATAAGAGTACAGAGATTCAACTAACGACTGCCAATCGAATGATTCTAGCCCCCGCTTTCGGCTGCTGAGCTTCGCGTCGGCGGAGTCAGCCCTAATTCGGCCATTGCGATTTGCAGATCTTTCCAAGCCTCCCCCTTCTGCCGAGGATCGCGCAGCAGGTAAGCGGGATGATAGGTGACGATTAAGCGCGCGCCTCGAAACGAATGCACGTGGCCACGCAGGCCATTGAGCGGGCTCTTAGCGCCCAGCAGATATGTCGCGGCGGTCGCACCCAGTGCAACGATGACCTCGGGACGCACGACATCAATCTGCCTAAATAGGAACTGGGTGCAAGTGTGCGCCTCGTCGGGTTCCGGCACACGATTCCCCGGTGGCCTGCACTTCACGATATTCGCGATGTAGACCTGCTGGCGGCTAAGTCCCATAGCGTTGATCATGTTGTTCAGCAACTGCCCGGCTCGGCCGACAAAGGGCACACCTTGCGCGTCTTCATCCGCTCCCGGCCCCTCACCAACGAAAAGCAGGCGTGCGTTGGGGACTCCGTCGCCAAAGACGATTTTGTTGCGGCCGGCGGAGAGTGCGCACCGGGTACAGTCGCCAATATCCTGCCGGATGTTTGCAAGAGCTTGGGCCCGATCTGCAGGTTGAACAACGTCGGCAATCGCCGGGGCGGCGGGGAATGGTTTGCGTGCAGGAATCTCGTGCTCCTCAACTACGGTTAGGGCTGTTGGCACAGTATGGATGGCTGGGTTGACCAGCGTTGCGGACGTTGCGTCGATAGTGTCGCACTCGATCGACGGCGCATGCTCGCGCGTCGCGCCCATATCCGGTGGCACGTACTCCGCAGCCTCTAGCCGATCAGCGCAGACGTGCTGCTGACCCCCTCTCCGATAGAAATCGAAGATCCCGAGATCACGATAGTACTCGACGCGAGCAGCGAGTAGTGTGCGCGCATCCTGCTTCGAAGGCATGCTAATCCCGCTGCGCAACGTGCGGGCTGGTCTCAGTAATCACAGAGAGCGGGCGGCGCAGTGCCAGAGTCTCGTCAAGGATTCGTTCAGCAAGATCGCGCTTTGCCATCTCAGGAAATTCGATCGCGGTCTGCACGGTAAGGAACGTCGCCGCGTTGCGGTCCGAGTCAAAGCCCACTCCCGGACGCCCAACGTCATTCAGCACGATCGCATCCGCACCCTTGCGCAGCAGTTTGTCGCGGCCATGCACCAAGACATTTTCCGTCTCTGCGGCAAATCCCACGACCAGCGTCTCAGGCCGTCGCAACCGCACCACTTCGGCCAGAATGTCCTCGGTGGGAACCAACTCGAGTGTGATTGGCCCACTGCGCTTGAGCTTCTGCTCCGAGCGCACCACGGGGCGATAATCCGCCACCGCCGCCGCCTTGATAACGATGGACGCCTCGTCCAGCCTACCGAGGACCGCGGAGCGCATTTCGTCCGCAGTGACAACCGGGATCACTTCACAGTTGGCGGGCGGATGGAGCACCGTGGGACCAGTGACGAGGATGACACGCGCGCCCCGGCTCTGAGCCGCTTCCGCGATCGCGTAACCCATCTTGCCACTGGATCGATTGCCTAGAAAACGCACCGGATCGACTGCCTCGCGAGTTCCACCGGCCGTCACCAGAACTACTTCACCCGCGAGATCGTTGCGATGGTTCAGAACCAAAAGCACCCGTTCGACAATCAACTCCGGCTCGGCCATCCGGCCATCGCCGACCATCCCGCAGGCCAGATATCCGCTTTTGGGATCGACCACCTGCACACCGCGATTCTTGAGCGTTTCCAGGTTGGCGTGGGTGGCGGGGTGTTGCCACATATTTACGTTCATGGCCGGAGCGACGACCACGGGAGCCGTGATGGCAAGATACATGGTTGAGAGGAAATCGTCGGCAATTCCGTGGGCGAACTTGGCGAGAACATTGGCGGTGGCCGGAGCGACGACGAGCACATCCGCCCACTGCGATTCGGAGATGTGCTGGATGGCGGAATCCAGATTCGACTCCGCCGACCCGGAGGACCACAGGCCGGTGATGACTTTGTGTCCGGTCAGCGATGCAAAGGTCAGCGGTTGGATGAATTCCCGCGCCGCCTCTGTCATGACGACGTGCACGTCAAGAGCCTGGCGCTGCAATGCGCGAACCAACTCCGCCGCCTTGTATGCAGCAATCCCGCCACAGACTCCAACAGTGACCTTCATAGCGTGATTGTACCCCCGTTGCCGGCGACTGCTTGCCGCGGAAACCTGCTCAATGGAGCCAACGGCAGACTGCTCCCTCCAGCGACGCGAGTGCCCTAGCTGTCCGCAAGCATCGGAATGGGCCGAGCTTCAATCTTGGGTTTAAGGCTGGGGCGGGGCTGGATGTATCCCACTTTACCCGCCGCGATCTCCTCCTGGGCAACCCGGCACGCTTTGCTGGAATGGGTTGATACCAGCGGCTGCGACCCGCACTGCAATTGGCGTGCGCGCCGCGCTGCCACCATGACATAGCTGTAACTGCTGTCGAATCCTTGCTCGAGCTTCATATACTGCCTCCTCAAGAATTTAACGTGCTTCGATCGGGGCGCATTCGGGTTCAAGTATTCAGGAGACCGAACGAGGCCAGGACCGGCCTCAGTCGCTCTATCGAGTTTCGTTGCCGGCAAGCCTCAGCAATTGCTATCAGCCGGGCTGCTTCGGTGTCGACCATGGCGCCGCTCCTTCGAATGCGTTCCGACGAAACGATGGCGGCCAACTGTTCGACAGCCCGATCCAGGATGTCGTTCACCAGAATATAACCGTACTGACGATAATTCTCAATTTCCTGCCTCGCTTTGGCAAGGCGGCGTTCGATCACCTTCTCCTCCACGTGGCCCTCCGCGCGACTGCGATTGCGCAGGCGGGTAGCAAGGACGTCGGGTGCCGGCGGCATGATGAAGATGCTGACTGCGTCGGGAAGCTTCTCGCGCACCTGGGCGGCACCCTGCACATCAATGTCCAGGAGCAGATCTTTACCTTCACGATCAGCATCGCTCAACGAGCGGCACGCGGTGCCATATAGGTTGCCGAAAACTTCCGCATTCTCCAGAAATTCTCCCGCCGCCACCATGCGTTCGAATTCCTCGCGGGTGGTGTAGTGATACTCGCGACCCTCTTCTTCAGATCCCCGGGGAGCCCGTGTGGTGTGGGAGACGGAGAACTCCAGCCCGCTCGCGAGTGTACGCAGCTGGTTGACCAGCGTCGACTTTCCCGAGCCGGATGGTGCCGAAATAATGAAGAGAATACCTGCCAAATTGTTTCCGCCTTCAAGTTGCAAATTGCCGCTCTGGAGGTTGTCCGCGCAGCCTACTCAAGGTTCTGCACTTGCTCCCGCGCTTTCTCGATCTCCGACTTCATGCCCAGACCCAGTTCGGTGATGCCGGGACCGTTGCCCGAAACACCACTCGTCTTTGATAGCAGCGTGTTGGCTTCACGGTTCATCTCCTGCAGCAGGAAGTCGAGCTTCTTCCCCAGTTCGCCCCCGGCATCCAGCATGGAATGGAAGTGATCGATGTGCGTGCGCAGGCGCGCCACCTCTTCCTCAATGTCGCTGCGTTCAGCCAGCAGAGCTGCCTCCTGCAAGATGCGCTCCCGCTCAAAGGCTCCGCCGACCAACGCAGCCAGACGCTGGCTGAGGCGTTCGAAGTATGCATTCTGAACATCCTGGCGCAGCCCGGAGACGGTACCGACAAATCCGCGCAAGCGATCCAGTCCCGCCCGCAGCTCCTCGACCAGCGATCTGCCCTCCAGCGCCCGCATCTGGTTGAGGGCGATCACGACCGGCTCAACCTGGGCTGCCACCGCATCCTCCAGCACTTGCACCTCTGCTTCGTTTGAGGAGCGTGCGTCCACGGCAAAGACCCCCGGCAAGCGAAAAATCACATTCAAGTCCGGCTCGGCGGTCAGTACGTTTTCTTTCGCAGCAGCGCGGAACGCCGCGACGTAGGCTGAGACGAGGGCATGATCGTACTGCGCCTCAGACCGTGTGGTGCGCTCGAGAGTAAGCGTCACCTCGACGTGGCCGCGAACAATTCGCTGCTTCAGCGTCCGCCGCAGGCGCATCTCTAATTGATCGGTGCCCGCGGGCATGCGCATGTGAAGGTCGAGAAAGCGGTGATTCACGCTCTTCAAACTAAGGGTATAGCTCAGGCCATCCGTCACGCTTTCGGAGATGCGGGCAAAGCCAGTCATTGAATGCACTGGCAACGCCGACGTCGGCTGGTCTTGGGTCAAGGGCTGCGACGAATCGGGGGCGGGCTCGAGGCTGGTGGTTAGGTCTGTCATAAGTCTATCTGCTCATCTTGCGGCAACGGTTCTAACAGTGGAATATCGGAAGCGTCCATGAATTGCAACTGATAGAGACGCTGATACGTTGGCGAAATCTGCAGCAGTTCCTCATGCGAGCCAATGGCGGTGATACGTCCACTCTCGAGCACGGCGATACGAGTGGCGCGGCGTACTGTCGACAAACGGTGCGCGATCACAACCGTTGTCCGATCCGTCATAAGGTTGGCTAAGGCGATCTGCACCAGCGACTCGCTTTCAGAGTCGAGTGAGGACGTGGCTTCATCCAGAATCAACAGAGGCGCATTCTTCAACAGGGCACGGGCGATGGCCAGGCGCTGCCGCTCACCTCCGGAAAGACGAAAACCTCGCTCGCCAATAATAGTGGCGTAACCTTCCGGCAGGCGCAGGATGAAGTCGTGAGCCAGCGCGGCATTCGCGGCATCGAGCACGCGGCCCATCGGTACATCCGGTTGTCCATACGCGATGTTGTTGCGCACGGTGTCGTTGAAAAGAATCGTCTCTTGCGTGACCTTGGCAATTTGCGCGCGCAGGGATGCCAGGCTCACATCGCAAACATCGTGTCCATCAATCAAAAGGCGCCCGGTGGTGACATCGAAGAAGCGCGGGATGAGGTTCACCAGTGTCGTTTTGCCTGAGCCGCTTGGGCCCACGATTGCGACCACTTCCCCGGCATGCACTTCAAGGTCGATGTCGTGGAGAACTTCCTTCTTGCCCTCCTCATCGCTGTATGAAAACCCAACGTTCTCAAATCGAATGCTTTCATGAAAGCCTTGCAGTACAACCGGGCTCGGCTTTTCCCGCACATCATCCTGTGAGTCCATGAACTCAAAGATGGTGGATGACGCGCCGAGCGCCTGTTGAAAACTGTTGTTGAAGAGCGCGAACTTGCGCACCGGATCGTACAGCTTGAAGACTGCTATGATGAAGGCGAAAAATGTGCCTTCCGTCATGCTGCCGTGTTTGATCTGCCCACGACCTACCCATAGGAGTAGCGCAATTGCCACGGCACCAATCGAGTCCATCAACGGCGAGCTGATAGCCTGGGCGCGAACCGACCGCAGGTTGGCACGGAAGAGACGGCGGGCAGCCTGCTTGAAGCGCTTCATCTCCCACCACTCCATGTTGAAGGCCTTCACGATGCCGTTCCCGATGATTGTCTCGTGCAGGATGTTCTGGATCTCCGCCAGCTTATCCTGGCCGCGACGCGTAGTCTGCCTGACTTCGCGGCCAATCTTGCGAGCCGAGGTAATGACGATTGGCACGAAGACCAGCAGCACCCATGCAAGCTTGCCCCCGTAGGCGATGACGACGCCGATGGTGAAGAGCAGCGTGAAGGTTTGCTGCAGAAATTCCGACAACACCGAGGACATGGCATACTGCACGCGCTCAATGTCGTTGATCAAAGTGGAGAGAATAGTTCCGGTGGTGTGCTTTTGGAAAAAAGACATCGAGCGGCGCAGGACCGCGTCATAAAGATCGTCGCGCAGGTCGGTGATCATGCCGAAACCGGCATAGTTAGTGAGGTAGGTCCCTGCATAGTCGCAGAGCCCCTTGATCACCGTTGACCCCACAAGTGCCACTGCAACTACAGTCCACTCATTGTGAAAGTGCGAAGGAACCAGTTGCCGCAGATCCAGGTGGTATCGCGTGCCCGGCACCGTGAACAGCATAATCTGCTCATTCGGCATGTTGGGGTTCAAGACGCGATCGAATATGGGGCGGACCAGCAGCAGTCGAAAGGCATCGAGCAAGCCGACGGCGGCCATCAGGATCACTGCTAACATCGCCTGCAGGGAATACGGGCCAAGGTATCGGAGCAGACGCGGAAGAGGCTTCAACGGGGTCAACCTCCCATACTTCCAGCGCCGGGCGCGAGGAGGCGGCTTCCTTCTGGTCTCCGAATCATTGCATGATTGTACCCATCCACGCAGCGGTCAGCGAAAGGCAATCGGCGAGTCAGCAAAAAGGCGGTTAGCTGCGCCTACGCTCTACACTCCGAACCGCTGCCTGGCGACCCGCTGCCTGGCGACCCGCTGCTTGGGGGTACTAGCGTGGCATGTCGCGATGTGCCGACTTCACGCGATAGGCTTGCTTGCCCAGTCGCTTGCGCATCTCTTCGGCGATCATCACCGAGCGATGCTGGCCGCCGGTGCATCCAAACGCAACGGTGAGGTAGCTCTTCCCTTCCTGGATATAGTGAGGCAACAGGAAGAGCAGCAAGTCCGTAGTGCGATCGAGAAACTCCGCAGTCTGCGGAAATCGGCGGATATAGGCGGCGACCTTGGGATGCTTGCCGGTAAGCCTGCGGAACTCCGGTACGAAGTGGGGGTTTGGGAGGAAGCGTACATCGAAAACCAGATCCGCTTCCAGAGGCACGCCGTTCTTGAAGCCGAAGCTGAGGCAGGAAATCAGCAGATCCTTATCAGTATTTCCGCGTTCAAACTTGCTTTGGATGGATGCACGAAGCTCGTGCACGTTGAAGTTCGTGGTATCAAGAGTGATGTCAGCCAGATTGCGCACCGGGTCCAGCATCTTGCGCTCCGAGCGCAGTGACAGGACCACGGATTTGCCTCGCCCAAGTGGATGTGGCCGCCGCGTCTCGGAGTAGCGGCGTTGCAGTACCGCATCCGCAGAATCCAGAAACAAGACTCTTGTAGGAAGCGTCTTGCGTACCTCGTTGAGCAGGGCCGGAAACCGGTCCAGCGTCTGCCCCTCGCGCACATCGACCACGATCGCGGCGCGGGTGATCTCGCTGGACTGGCGAACCAGATCCGCAAATCGCGGAATCAAATCCATCGGCAGGTTGTCAACGGAGTAGAAGCCCATATCCTCAAAAGCTTTTAGCGCCGATGCCTTGCCCGCGCCAGAGATACCAGTAAGGATGACCAGCTCGCACGGATCCTCGGCCACTGTCAGTTCCGACGCCTTCGGTTTGCGTGGCCTGACGATGGCTTTTTTTGACGCAGAAAGTTTTTTGCGCGGCATCGCCTCATCCTAGCATTGCCCCTGTTACCAGGGTGGGGTTGTATCCCCTATCGGCGGACCTGGCGCCGACCACTGGCCCCTTTGAGCGATCTTCTCCGCCGCTTCGACCGGCACCGCGGGTGAGAACAGATGCCCTTGTCCAAGATCGCAGCCATGTTTGCGCAGTGCCTGCAATTGCTGCCAGGTCTCCACCCCTTCCGCCAGCATCCGCACTCGAAGCGCCCGCCCAAAGTCAAAGAGCGTATCGAGCAGCGCAGCATTCCTGCCCGGCGATTGTAGATAGGCGATCAGCCGGCGATCGATCTTGACAATGTCAATGGGCAGACGCACCAGATGATTCATTGACGCGAGGCCAGCACCGAAGTTGTCCAGCGCTACTCCGACTCCCAGGTCCATCAGGCGCTGAAATACCCCCACTGCAATATCGGGATTCTGATTGATGGCGCGCTCCGGTATCTCCATCCGGATCCGCCCTGGAGCCACTCCGGTGCGTTCCAGCGTCTCCGCCACCATGTCTACCAGATCGGGCTGATTGAACTGCCGCGGCGACAGGTTGACGCTGATGCTCAGACGGGAGGCGGGCATCGCGTCATTCCACTTTCGGGCCTGTCGGCACGCCTGCTCGATCACCATGTGACCAATAGGGAAAATGAGCCCGGACTGCTCCGCCAGCGGCAGCACATCAATGACCGGGTAGAGGGTTCCGTCCGGACGCCGCCATCGCAGGAGTGCCTCGAAGCCTTCCAGAATCGCGC
>JANXZS010000273.1 GCA_025355385.1 Acidobacteriaceae bacterium
TGGATGAAGTGCGGACCTTGGAGATGGGGTTCAGGGACAGCCACTCATATCGAATGGCGTGGCTGTACAAGACGGAGAACGCACTCTTGATCTTCGTCTTGGAGGCTGGCGCAAGTTCTAGCGAGTCCAGCCATCGTTCAACCTCAACAGTTCGGACAGCACCAAGTTTGTAGGATCCCCAGCGAGGTGTGATATAGCACTTCGACAGGGTGAGGTGGTTTTCTATCGACGCGAAGGCCTTACGTGCAGGCGTGAGTTCGTGCTTCTGATAGTGGGCTATAAGATCGCTCACCGTCTCCGGTGAGCCGACCTCGCTGTTGATCTTTCCGCGAAGAATCAAGACCGCTTTTTCAGCATCTCGGCGAAGCGGAAACTCCCGCACAGTACCGATCCGCTGTCTGCGGTAGACACGCTTTTCTCCTGCATCCTCGTAAAAGCGGAGGAACCAAGTGTCGGGCGTGATCTTGTTTTTCACGAGTGTGAGACTTCCATTTTGAAACCGTTTGCTCTCAATCATCGGACAGGTCCTCGATCGGAGCATCGGTGGCTACCGCGAGTGTACATTGCCATGCGATGGGTATCAGGACGCATCAGGACCCCCATGTCGGCGTCCCAACATCCATGCTGCCAGGTCAGCCTTCAGATACCGCCAGAGCCGCCTCTTCCCTTCCCCAATCGGATATGAAGGCAGATACCCTTCGCGTGACCACCTTGTTACCGTACGTGTGTTCAAGCCACCCAAAAATTCGGCGGCTTGTTCAGCGTTCAAAAAGCTAGCGCAGCAATCGACCATTTGTTTCCTCCGAACAGCTCCGACCTCTGCCTGTGACCGTCGGTTACTGTCTTCGGAGGTTGTTTAGTATAGGAAGACCTCAATTCACTCTTTAGGAACTTTCCTGGCCAGAAAAACGGCAGGCTATTGTGCAGTACAACTTTCGCCGTGCAGACCTTTCGTTCGTCACCATAGATTCCCCCTTGTGTGCACCCCAAAAGGCTTTGGTGGCCTTTCGGGCCACCCTGTTGTTCACCCAAGTCCGTGGATCAATCAGCGTTTTGGCCTTTTGGCGCTCTTTTGCCTGAGCGACTTTGCCAACCCCGCTAAGAATCTGCCCTCGGCCTTTAAACGAGCCGCATCCCATGCTCCCTTCGTCGTCGTTAGTCCGAGTGCATCGCGCTTCTCGCAGGCGGCTGAAGTTCCCGATCTTGCAGGTAGCCGGCGTTCCGCAACAGCCGCTTCGAGGAACACAGCAATATCCGTCGAGCTTGCCCGGTAATGCTGCGCCACATCCACCAGTCGCAATACCGCGTCGAGATCGCTGGGCGGCAAGTCCATTAGCAATGGGATCCATCCGCCCCGCGCTTGCTTTCTCCCAGCAGCGGACAGCTGGAACCAGTGGCGAGGCCGCTTACTGGAACCAGACGGTGCCTTTTGCCGAACGAAGCCAGCCCCTTCTAATCGATTCAGCGCCGGCAGTGTTGAACCCAACGACAGTCTTCCTTTGGAATGGAGGTCATACGGCGTTTGAAGCCCTCGGTCTAGTAGCGACAAAATATATAGATCAAGCGCCGATAGATTCACTGGGGCTCCTATAAAGTCTCTTGTCTGTGCATCCATCGTAGCGCGCCTCTTCTGCGCGTTTCAGAGCGCGACCGCATATAGCCTCGATCGCAGTGCACATCCACCCCGGTGGTTGGCGAAAAACCAGGAGGACTGCGAGGAGCCAGTTAGCGTACTCCCCAATGCGGGTCGATCCATCGTCGGACAAACTTATCGGACCTAGTTCCTTGATCAAGCCTTTGACAGACGTCGCAGCGATCTTCCCTTGGTGAGGTTCGAGAAGGCCATTCACAATTTGAAACTTCGCGTGTTCGTAGACCTCACGCGTAAAGTCAAAGTTGCACGTAACAGTTTCATAGAGCCATTCTGCCAGCGCATCGATTAGTAGATCAGCGGTCGCAGCCTGGTGGTTGTGAGTGTAGCGCCGAGTATCTGAAACCTTCGGAGGCGCGGCCACCTGAGAAAGGTGCTCTTCTGCGATCGTGTTATCGATGTTTGTGTTGATAGGCGACGCGACCTTTTCACGCACCTTCCGCTGTTATTCACGGAACTTGTCAGCCCGGTCGGAAAGGGCTTGCCATGCTGGCACGGGAGCGCCTGGAAGCCGGTTCGGCTTTGCTCTCTTTACGACGAAGCTAACCAGATAATCTGTGTGGGCCTGTGGATCACGCAAAAAGTCTATCAAACCCACTGCGTAGCGACACCGACGCAAGCTCGTGGTAAGAAGGGTGACGATCCTAGCCAACTGCTTGTCGGTAAGGGCCTCATAGAATTTGTCGCGCAGGGCACGCTGGATCGCGTGGCTCGTCTTTTGACGCTGGTCACGCCAGCGATGCTGGGCCAGGACCGGTTCAGTGCGGCGGCATAAACAGCTTGATGAAAAGGAAATGCCATGAAA
>JANXZS010000282.1 GCA_025355385.1 Acidobacteriaceae bacterium
GAGGCCGAAGTTCTCGATGGTGGTCATGTGTCCGTTTGTATACGCCCCGGCCATGGCGCGCAGCAGCAGGGCGCAGAGGATCCCGATACCGATGATCATGTGAAGGGCGTGCATGCCGGTCATGATGAAGTAGAGGGAGAAATACATCTGTGTCTTCTCCGCCATATCGGGGGCGAGGACTTTCTCCTTCGGGTCGTCGGGATGAACGAAGTTCTCGATGCTGAAGTTTGCGCCGGGGATGTGGTGTTTTTCCCACTTCTCGTGATACTCGACGGCTTTGATGCCGAGGAAGGCTATCCCAAGGATGAGGGTAGCACCGAGGGCGAGAACGAGTCCTCGCTTGTTCTTCATCTCCGCCGACCAGACGCCCATAGCCATGGTGAAGCTGGAGGTGATGAGCACTCCGGTATTGATGGTGCCGAGCCAGATGCTGAGTTGGTGACTGCCGGCTACGAAGGCCGGATAGTACCAGTTGCGGTAGATGAGGTAGGCGGTGAAGAGCCCACCAAAGAACATGAGTTCGGTCAGCAGGAAGAGCCACATGCCGAAGCTCGATGCCTCACGCTGCTGCTCCACGGTTTCAAAGTGGTGGCGCAGGTGTGCCGGATGCTCGTGTCCCGCCTGAACCAGTTGGGTCCCGTCGCTTTGTATTGTTTGGCTATCCAACGGTGGTTACCTCGTGTGTGGTCTTGTTCGCCAGCCAATCATAGTCGTACGCCTCGTGATCCATGATGGGAGTCTCGACAAAGTTGGATGTAATGGGCGGGGACTGGGTCTGCCACTCGAGGCCGGTGGCCTGCCATGGATTGTTTCCGGCGATGGCACCGTACTTGAGGGACCACGTCATATAGATCATGGGGAGCAAATAGCCTACTCCCAGAACTGTGGCTCCGGCGGTAGAGAGGACATTGAGCACCTGGAACTCGGGGGGATAGGCATGATAGCGGCGCGGCATTCCCAGGTATCCCAGAACGAACTGGGGAAAGAAGGTGAGGTTGAATCCGATGAAGGTGACTACCGCAGCGAGCTTGGAGAGCGATTCGGGGTACATGCGGCCGGTCATTTTGGGCCACCAGAAGTGGACACCGGCGAGGTAAGCCATCAACATTCCGCCAACCATGACGAAGTGGAAGTGGGCGACGATGAAGTAGGTCTCGGTAAGGTGGATGTCCATGCCGAGGGAGCCGAGGAAGACTCCGGTCAGGCCTCCGATGGTAAAGAGCCCGATGAACCCGAAGGCGTAGAGCATGGGGGTTTCAAAGGTGATGGAACCTTTGTAGAGGGTCGCGGTCCAATTAAAGATCTTGATGGCCGAGGGCACGGCTACCAGCATGGTGAGGAGCGAGAAGACGAGCGCGGAGTAGTTGGACACTCCCATGATGAACATGTGGTGGGCCCAGACGAAGAATCCGAATACCGCGATGGCGACGGAGGAGAAGGCGACGGCAGTGTATCCGAAGACGCGCTTGCGGGAGAACGTGCTGATGACTTCAGAGATGACGCCCATGCCCGGCAGAATCATGATGTAGACGGCGGGGTGGGAGTAGAACCAGAAGAGGTGCTGGAAGAGCAGGGGATCGCCGCCGCGGGCGGGATCGAATACGCCGATACCGATGGTGCGCTCGAGAGCGACGAGCACGATGGCAATGGCCAGAACAGGGGTTCCCAGAACCATCAGGATTGAGGCTGCATAGTTGGACCACACGAAGAGCGGCAGGCGGAACCAGGTCATGCCCGGTGCGCGCATGCGGTGGATCGTGACGATAAAGTTTAATCCCGTGAAGATGGAGCTGAAGCCAGCGACGAAGATGCCGAGCGCGGCGGTGATGACGTGGGTGTTGAGGTAGTGAGTACTGAGCGGGGTGGTGAAGGTCCATCCCGTATCGACGCCGCCCAGCACCATGGCCGACAGGGTAAAGATTCCGCCCGCCACGTAGAGGTACCAGCTCAGCAGATTGACCTTGGGGAAGGCCAGATCCTTGGCGCCGAGCATGATGGGGATCACGAAGTTGCCGATGACCGCTGGGACCGACGGCACCAGGAAGAGGAAGATCATGATGACGCCGTGCATGGTGAACAGCTTGTTATAGGTATCCGAGGCGACCAGATCGGGCTGCGGCGTAAGCAGCTCCAAACGGATGAGGCCAGCCATGGCGCCGCCGATGAAAAAGAAGAAAGTAATCGAGATCAGGTAAAGGATCGCGATGCGCTTGTGATCGCCCGTAAGCAGCCAGCTTTTGAGCCCATAGCCGTCGTTGAGGTAGCTACGCCGGGGCAGGGTTGCGCCTTCCTGCGGTGGAAGCTTGACGATTGTACTCATTACTTCACCATCCCCGGCACGCTGGGTGCCGCTGTTCCTGACCTGGTTCCCGAGGTTGCGCCGGGCTCGACTCCGGTTTGCTGTGTTGGCGCTAGCTCGGTGGTATTCAACGTTTGTTGGACGCGGTAATTCGAATTCAGATTTTTGATGTATTCGACGACACCGATCAGGCCCTCTTCACTGATCTGCCCCTGGTACGTGGGCATGATGGGGGCGTATCCGGCGACGGCGTGCATGGACGGATTGAGGATCGACTCGCGCAGGAAGGCATCGTCCGCAGTGGTGAGCGAACCATTGGCGAGTTGAATCCTGGAGCCGTACAAGTTGGCCAGGTTGGGGCCGCGCGCAGCTGCGTCGCCGGAATGGCAGGCGTTGCAGCTCAGGCTGGCGAACAACCGTTCGCCGTTTTGCGCCAGCGAGGCTCCGCTGACCGAAGTGGCCAGCCAGGCTTTGTAGTCAGCCTGTGTCATGACGACGATGTCGCCGATCATGGCCGAATGGGAGGTGCCGCAGTACTGGGTGCAGAAGAGATGATAGGTGCCAACCTTGGTGGCCTCAAACCAGACGGTAGAGTAGCGGCCGGGAATGACTTCCCGCTTCACGCGGAAGGCAGGAATGGAAAAACTGTGGAAGACATCCTGGGAAATCATGGTGAGCTGCACGGGCTTGCCGATGGGGACGTGCAGCGCATTGATTTCGTGCTGGCCGCCGGGATGCTCGACTTTCCACATCCACTGCTTGCCCACTACATAGATGTTCATGGCGTTGGTAGGCGGATTGTAGATACGGAAATAGAGCAGCGCACCCCAGACGAAGCAAACCATGAAGAGGGCCAGCGGAATGATGGTCCAGGTAGCCTCTAGCAGGGTTGAGCCTTCAATCTGCGTGGCTACAGGATTTTTATCCTTGCGATAGAGGATGGAGAACCCGACGACGAGAAGGGTGACAATTACGCCCCCGGCGAGGGTTATGAGGATGAGAAAGAAGTAGAGGGCGTCCGTATAGGGCGCAATCGCCGAGGCCTGCGGCGGAAAGATCGCGAAGGTGGTGAGCCACTTCTCGAGAAACTGCCAGATGACTGGACTGATATGAGACATTTCTTTACCGTTCGCCCTTTTATCCGTTCACTTTGGTTTCGTTGCGGGACTTGCGGTCGCGGACAGCATCGCGCCGGAACATGACCACCATGAAACCGCCTAACAACAGGACTGTTAACAGTCCGCCAAGCTGGACTACGCGCGCGACCACGAGGCTGTGCCGATTGAGCGATGGATCGTAGTGGTAGCAGTAGGTGAGGATCGCATCTACCGGCGTGCCGATTTTGTGCTGGGAGGCTTCGACCAATCCCAGCCGGAGATCCTTGGGCGAGTATTCCACGCCCATGTAGTACTGTGCCAGCCTGCCCTCGGGGGTAACAATCTGGATAGAGCTGGCGTGCGCGAACTGGGTCATTTTGCCATCAGGGCCAGGAACGCGCACATAGCCGTAGCCGGTAGCATCCGCCAGCGCGTTGATGGGCGGCTGCAATCCGGTAAGGAAGTGCCAGCCGTCGGCGGTCTCAGGATGCCCGTAGCGTTTGACATACATTGCCTTCTTGGCGCGAGCAAGGTCGGGGCCTTCACTGGGGTCGATGCTGACGACGATCACGTCGAAATCCTTCCCCGGCGTGAATTTGACCATCTCGAGCGCGCCTACCAAACCGTTGAGTTCCTCCGAGCAAAGCATGGGGCACTGGTAGTAAACCAGGGCGAGGATCGCAGGACGCTTGCCGAAGTAGTCGCCCATGCGGACATGTTTGCCGGCCTCGTCGCGGAACTCTCCATCGAGGGGAATCATCTTGTTGAGATTCTGGGTGATCTTTACCTTGTTGAGAACGGTGGGGAGGTGGTCGTTCTGCTCCCCCATGACTTTATCGCCAGGGGCCGCGACCTGGCCAACTGCATGGGAAGGAACAGCCAGCGCGAAGATAAGTACGAAGAGGAGCACCATGGAGGCGAGAAGGCCGCCGCCGGGTGTTCCCTTATGGGTTGCGCTCGATTGCCGAATTGCCGTTGATGAGCTGCCGATCTGCATACTGTGCTCCGTGGCCCTGTGCTGCGGTGTTTGCTCCTGCGTCAGAAGGTCCTAACTCGATGCTATCTTCCTTCCCAATGCAAAAACTACGCGTGAGAGATTGCGATTTGGGGGCCTCAACAGCACCCGCGTTATCGGGGCGGCGCGACGGACGCCTGTTGGCCTGCTCCGCCATGCTTCTGTTGCTGCTCCTGCGTCTGCATGACTTCCTGTTCATAGCCGGTGCGGGCGAATCCATTGGTCAGTGGTATGGAAACTGTTTGGGTGGAGTCAGCCGTCATCAGGGGTTCGCTGGCGGTACTGGGGGCGACGGGAAGGCCGCGTTGAGCGACCAGCTCCATGGCGCGGTCGATGGGGATGCGAACTTCACCCTTCTCGCGATTGGCCCAGGTGTAGTGGCCGAGCAGGAGGTCTTCGCGGGCGTGCATGTCGGCCATCTCCTGGTTGCCGTCGTCGGTCTGCAGACGGGGCGTGGGGAAGCGTTCGGTCAACTGCGAGAGCTGCTGCTGCTTCATGGCCGGGCTTGACTCCATGTTCTTCAGTTTGCCGGAGGGCGCGGACTGGATGGCATTCCAGCGATTGGGGGGGCCGTCGCGCTTCTGGATAGCGTTGTTAATGACGGTACCCATGCCGAAGCAGAAGACGAAGAAGACTCCCAGGGACACGCCCAGGGCGATGAGGAAGACCAGGATGCCCTGCACGCTGACGTCGGATGTTTCATAGCCCAGGGACTTGTCTTCGTCTGGAACTGAGCCAAGTTTGTACGGATCGTTATTCGGATTACGCGTGGGCATGATCGGGCTCCAGGATCTCCGCTAGATGCGGATCGTTGACAGCAACCAGCGGGCGCTGCTGCAACTGGAAAAAGTAGTAGGCCGACCAGAAGGCGAGGAGCGCGACGGGAACGGCGGCGTACTGAAGAATGCCGAAGCTGAAGTGCAGATTACGGCGGGCATCGGGGAAGTTGGGTTCGATGAGCCAGAACATATCCCAGCAGCGGGCGAAGATCATCCACTGGCACACGAATATCAGGCGCTTGCGGTTACGTTTCAGGTCGCGCGAGAGCAGCAGGGTAAAGGGAACGAGCCAATGGAAGAGGAAGTCGAGGGTAATCACGACTCCCCAACCGCCGCGTATGCGATCAAGATACCAGGGAATCTCTTCCGGGAGGTTGCCGCTCCAGATGATGAGGAACTGGGAGAAGGCGAGGTAGATATTGAGCATGACGAAGGCGAAGGTGAGTTTGCCCAGGTCGTGCTGCTCGGTGACGCGCAGGATGGTCTTGAAGGGTTCGCCTTTGGCGAGAGTGAGGACGGTGAGGATGACCAGCGCCAACGCGGCATAACCCTGCCCGACGAGGAAGAGCAATCCATAGACCGAGGAATACCATGTGGGGTCGAGGGACATGACCCAGTAGATGACGCCGGCGGTCAGGGTAAGCGAGTAGATGACTACTCCGGGACCGCTGAGGTTTTCAAATTTCTGCGTCCAGTAGTGGACAGGGGATTCGGTGTCGGAATCGCGCTGGAGGGAGAGCGAATTCAGTCTCCACATGTAGAAGCCCCAGATGGCGAAGCAGGCGATGGTAGTGATCCACATGGTAGTGAGATTGAGCATGGGCCGCTTGAAGGCAATCGCATGCGCCTGGGCAGCGCTGATGAGGCCACTCTTGAGGGCCTCTGCGGGGTTGGAGATCGCAGCCCAGAGATAGAGTTTTTTGGCGAAGATCCCGATGGGCAGGAAGTAGAGGAATACCAGGGGAAGAGTGCGGCTCATGGCCTCAAGGGGGCGGCGGACGAGTAAGCCCCACTTGCCTCCGGTCAGATACTGCACCATCAGGAGAGCCATGCCTCCCACGGCAAAGCCGAAGCAGATCATGAAGCCGAGCAGCCAGGCGCGCAGCAGGTGATCGATGCTGTGATCGAGTACCGCCAGCAGAAGGGAGAGGGCGCTGAACACCGCGCCCACGATCAGAGCGCGACGACGCCAGCCATTGACAAAGGCTGGAGCGCCGAGGTTGGCGGGCAATGTCCTCGCGTGATGTCCGTGTTCCGGTGCGTGTGCCATGGAGATCGTCCCTGTCCTTACTTCATGCCCTGTGGCTGCCTGCCACTGGAGGGGTTGGAGCTCGTTTTCGTTTTCGCGGCTGCCTGGCCGGGAGTCTGCACTACCAGTGGAGGCGGAGCGGGTGCGGCCGGAGCCATTCCCGGCATGCCCTGGCTGGTGTCGGGATGCAGCACGTTGACGGCAGTCAAGGGTAACTCCCACGGCCCGGCGAAATTGGCGGGGTAGCCAAGCTGCTCGGTGACATCCTTCAGATTTTCGACGCGCGCTCCGGCGGGAACATCTGCCGGGGTCGCGGCCTGGCTCAACTGCAGGACGCGGATGTAGGCGGCGACGGCCCAGCGATCTTGGACTGCCAGCTGCGAGGAGTAGTCGGGCATGGCGCCATAGCCGTTGGTGACGACGTAAAAGTAGTGGCTCAGCTTCTGCGAGCGGCGCACCGAGTCGTGGAAGTTTCCCGCAGGCTTGTAGCCTCTCTGGACGATCATGCCGGCGCCGTTGCCGACGCGCGAGTGGCAGGGGCTGCAGAAAATATTGTAGCGCTCCTGACCGCGTTGGAGTACCTGCATGGTGACGGGAAAGGGCATCTCGTCGCGCTCTTCGCGGTAGCCGTTGGTGCCCAAGACGACTCCGGTATTGAAGTACGAGTTTTCGCGCAGTTGTCCACGAGCCACGGTGTTTGCGGCCTGGGGACGCGCTGAACGGCCGTCGGGGAAGAAGGCACTGCCACGCTGGGAAATCATCTTGGGCTGATCGTGCATATCCTGCCGGCAGCCACCGAGTAGCGCAAGCGCAGCGGTCATGGCAGCCGCGAGGCAGGCGGAGCGGACTGGATTGGTCGAGTTAATAATCCACCTCCACGACGGAAAGCGGGCCAAAGTTCTCGAGATACTTTTTGGTCTCGGAGAGCGAGAACTTGGGATCATTCGCCTCCAGGCAAAGAAAGAACTTGTCAGTAGTTGCGCCATTGCGGAAGCTGGGCGAATTAAACAACGGGTGGTACATCGCGGGTAGGCCATTCATCGCCAACATGCCGAAGGCAGCCGATAATCCTGCGAAAAGGATGGTCCACTCGTAGGCGGGAACGATAAAGGCAGGCCAGGAGTACAAGGGGCGGCCACCAATATTAAGCGGATAGGCCAGAACTGAGGCCCATGTCTCAAGACCAAACATGGCCGCCAGGCCCATCAACCCTCCGATGAGGCATACCAGCGAGACGCGATTGCTGTGGAAGCCGATGGCCTCGGCTGCCTCCTCGACGGGGTAGGGGGTGTAGCAGTCGAGCCTCCGCCATCCCGAGCCGTAGGCGGCTTTCGCGGCGGCTATCAACTCAGTCGGAGTGTCGAACTCTGCCAGCAATCCGTAGGTTCCTTCGATTTGAGCCATCAGAGCAATTTCCTAATATTGCGAAATGGTTAGATTTCTTTTGTGGGCCGGTCCTCGTGGAACGGCTACGTTTGCCTGGCTAACTCCTGACGTCAGGAGCGCTGCTTCTAGTCGCCAGCCTCGTGCAAGGGTTCGGCCTCTGATTTGATTTTTGCCTGCGGCAGCATGATGCGGATCTCCGACATGGGGATCATGGGCAGGAAGCGGATGAAGAGCAGGAAGAGCGTCGTGAATAGCCCCAGCGTTCCTAAAAAGGTCGCATAGTCCCAGCGGGTAGCGCGATAGGTGCCCCAAGACGAGGGCAGGTAGTCGCGATAGAGGCTGGTGACGACGATGACGAAGCGCTCGAACCACATGCCCGTATTGACCACCAGCGACAGCAGGAACATGAAGAGAGGGTTGCGGCGCAGCTTGCGGAACCAGAGAGTGCATAGCGGTATGACGATGTTGCAAGCGATGAGAACGCTGTAAGACCAGCCCATTGGACCGTGCATGCGGTTCCACATCATGAAGCTCTCCCACTTGCTGGCGGAGTACCAGGCCATGAAGACTTCCATGCCATAGCCATAGGCGACGATGAATCCGGTGGCGAGCATCACCTTGGCCATGTTGTCGATGTGGCGGATGGTGATGAGATCCTCCAGCCCATAGAACTTGCGGATTGGGACGGCCAGGGTGATGACCATGGCAAAACCCGAGTAGATGGCACCGGCGACGAAATAAGGCGGGAAGATGGTGGTGTGCCAGCCGGCCAGGACAGCCACCGCGAAATCGAAGCTGATGACGGTGTGCACGGAGAGGACTAGGGGTGTGGCGAGGCCCGCCAGCAGCAGCGAGGCGGACTCATAGCGCATCCAGTGGCGAACCGAGCCGCGCCAGCCAAGGGAGAAGATGCCGTATATGTATTGACCTGCCCGGGTCTGGGAGCGGTCACGCATGGTGCCGAGATCGGGAATCAGGCCGACGTACCAGAAGACGAGAGAGATGATGGCGTAAGTGGACACCGCGAAGACGTCCCACATCAGTGGGGAGCGGAATTGCGGCCACAGATTCATGGTGTTGGGGTAAGGGAACAGCCAGTAGATGGCCAGCCAGGGACGGCCGGTATGAATGATAGGGAACATGCCGGCGCAGACCACTGCGAAGAGCGTCATTGCCTCGGCGAAGCGGTTGATGGAGTTGCGCCAGCTCTGCTTGAAGAGCAGCAGGATGGCGGAGATCAGCGTTCCGGCATGGCCGATACCGATCCACCAGACGAAGTTGATGATGGCAAAGCCCCAGGCGACGGGCTGGGTGATGGCCCAGATGCCGGTGCCCTTAAGAAACAGCCAGGTAACCGCCACCATGAGTATTCCGGCGACCGAGCTGGCGACCATGAAGCCGCCGAACCAGCCCAGCGGCGTGTGCGACGTGAGCACGATCCGGGAGATCTTCTCGGTGACCGATTTGAAAGTATGTCCGGGGGCGATGACCCGCAATTCCCCGGTTGCCGGGTCGATCATCGGGTCATTTACCGGAACGTTTTTGGTTGCCATACTCAGTCCAACCTCTTGCAGCGAATTTCAATTGCTATCGACCGCGAATTTGAATTGGGCAGGCGCGAATGAGTAGATCGGCTGCACGATATTTGAATCTCTGACGACACTGACTACCTTCAAACAAGGGTCTAGCCATGTTCGGGCGTGTGTTCCGAGCGAGCCGGGGACAGTTCAGGGTTGGGGTTGAT
>JANXZS010000292.1 GCA_025355385.1 Acidobacteriaceae bacterium
GAAGGGCTCTGTTGCAACCTTCGGGCATGGGCGCAGGCGTCCGAGACATTTTCCTGGCCTAGCGGTCAAGCAGGTTGGAGTTCGAGTTGTTCCCCGATGAGTGCGACGGCGTCGGCGAGCGCACTTGCTCCGATGCCAAACGCGCGTTCGACAATGCGTGCCTCGCCAAAGATGTCTTGCGTAATGTTGAAGATCGCCGCTTGGCCCTTGCGCAGGGCACGCATCACCTCGAATCCGCGGATGGTCGCATAGGCGGTCTTCAGCGTTTTGAAACCCCGCACTGGCCGGATCAGCTGCTTCAACTTGCCATGATCGGCTTCGATGACATTGTTCAGATACTTGACCTGCCGATGCACCGTGTTCTCAGGACACTTACCTTCGGCCCTTAGCTCTGAAATTGCGATCCCGTAGGTCGGAGCTTTGTCCGTGTTGATGACCTCCGGCTTCTCCCAATCCTTCAATCCGCTCAGCGCCTTGCCGAGGAAGCGCTTCGCCGCTTTGGCGTTCCGTGTCGGCGAGAGATAGAAGTCAATCGTGTTTCCTTCTTTGTCGAGCGCACGGTACAGATAGGCCCATTTGCCGCGAACCTTCACATACGTCTCATCGACACGCCAGCTCGTCGATTGCGGACGGCGCCACTGCCAGCGCAGACGCCTTTCAATCTCCGGCGCGTACTTCTGAACCCAGCGATAGATCGTGGAATGATCCACGGGAACGCCGCGTTCGCCCATCATCTGCTCAAGATCCCGGTAGCTAATCCCATATCGGCAGTACCAGCGCACCGCCCAGAGAATGATCTCGCCTTCAAATTGGCGCCACTTGAACTCTGACATGATCAGATCCCTCCGCCCCTCAGCCAATGTTTACGCGGATACCGAAACTTTGCAACAGAGCCCTCCTGCTCGTGTTCGACCATGCGGCGCACCCGATCCTCCGCTTCAGGCCTATAACGCAGATGAAGAGTCAGACCATCCCGCCATCCAGAGATGAGCGCATCCTTTGTTAGTGAATTGAGTTCCGCGAGCCGGGCAATGAAGTCGGTCGGCGTCAATGTACAAGCAATTGGTAACGTGCCATCGTTTTGCTCCTTGTCATTGCGATTACGTCGATACGGCGGACAGACGCAGCGTGCAGCCTTCCGCGTACGCCATCGGGAAAGGACAAGCGCTAGAAATGTCGCTGCACCCACGCCAGCGATGGCTACTGACAAAGGGTGGTGATAGTAGTGCAAAAGCTCGCCAAAAGCCGCGTCTGCACTCATGCCGCCTAGCAGCAACAGCACGGCCGGTCCTCCGCAGCACGCTAAGCAGCCCAGTAAACCAAGACCTATTATTTTCCCGATCGGTTTCATTGCCGCTCCTGTGAAGATAGTCTAAGACCTCAAGTAACTTGAGATTCAAGCCTGTCTTATGGAAGGAATTCATGGCCACGATGACCATTGGTGAACTGGCTAAACGCAGCGGAGTCAACGTGCCGACCATCAGGTATTACGAAGAAGTGGGACTCTTGCGGCTTCCTGCACGGAAGCCGAGTGGTCATCGCCTCTATGAGGCGGCGGATGAGAACGGACTGACCTTCATCCGCAGGTGTCGAGCTTTTGGCTTCTCGATAGGAGAAGTGAAGTCACTTGTAGACCTAACCAGCAGCCCAGTCCGACCGTGTTTCGAGGCCCGGGATCTCGCGCAAGAACGCTTGACGTCACTGCGGGCCACGCTTATCGAGCTACGGGCTTTGGAAAAGAGCCTCAAACAATTCATCCAGACCTGCGATACAAAGTGTGCCGGGGGACCGGGTGAGACTTGTGTGGTTCTGAACGATCTTGGCCGCCCAACGAAACCCTAAGCGTACGATTTCTGACGTTTGGTGTAGAGACCCCTATAGAACACGGCTACGCTGTCGAGAACATCATAGCTGGCGCACCGGAACGAGTTCTCTTTACCCAAGAGGCCGCTGCGAACGAGCGTGAGCTGACCTCGCTTTCACGCAACGGGAGGGAAGTGAGCCTCTATACCTCCGATGGTTCCAGCTCTAAGACCCAAGGGGTACAGAACGCGGTTGCCCTTCCTCAACAACAGCCGATCGAAGCACCAGCCAATGTCATTGCACCTGAGCCGGTCCAGGTCCAGGTCGAGATTCGCCGAAGCATCGGACGATAAACGACAGCTGCGTTTGGCAAGTTGTTCTGGCCCACTTCGGCCGTTTAATCTGGCCCACCCTTGGAACGTTGTGTTTAAGAGGGTAGTGTTCGGTTCTGCTGGAGCGTAGCCCGTAGGGCGAAGCGGAAGCAGAACCGAACGGCGACTCCTCCAGGGACTACACTTTTCGCTTCTTCCCCAGTGTTCTGCTGAAACGGTAGGACTCTGCGCCGGTTTCGATGATGTGTGCCTGGTCGGTGAGCCGGTCGAGGACGGCCTTGCACAGCCGGGCATTGGTGAAGACCTGTGGCCACTCGGAGAAGGGCAGATTGGTGGTGACAATCACGGCCGCCTTTTCAGCGCGGTCGGCGATCACCTGGAAGAGCAGTTCGGCTGCCACCTCGGCCAACGGAACATAACCCAACTCATCGATGACGATCAGTTCAACACTGGCCCATCGTTTCAGCATGCGCGTAAGGCTCTGGTCGCGCTGGGCCTCGACCAGTTGGTTAACCAGAGCGGCTGCGGTGGTGAAGCGGACGCGTCTTCGCTGGCGGCAGGCAGCGATGGCCAGGCCCGTTGCCAGATGCGTTTTTCCGGTGCCGGGCTCGCCGACCAGAAGGACTGGTTCAGCCCGTTCCAGATAGCCGCCTTCGGCCAGAGCGCGGATGCGCGAAGCCGGGATGTGCGGCGACTGCGCAAAGTCGAACTCCTCCAGCGTCTTGATCCGCGGAAGATGTGCATCCTTGAGGCGCAGTTCGATCGAGCGCCGCTCGCGGTCCTCGACCTCGGCCTGGAGCAGCGCTTCAAGGTAGTGGAGATGCGAGTGATTCTGCTGGTGAGCTTCTTCGGCCAGCGATGCGAACTGTGTTGCGATGGATGAGAGGCGCAGAGACTTGCAATGCTGAGCTATGCTTGCGGCTTCCATGCTCATGCCTGTACCTCGTTGATCCCAGCGGAGAGCAACTGGTTGTACTCGATCATCGTCGGCAACGGCCGTTCGTATGCGGCAAGCACGCCTATCTCGACGGTCTGCCGGGCGGCATGCTGCAGTTGATCGGTCATGAGCAGATGACGAATCGCGGCCACATCCGTGCAACCCAGCTCCAGTGCCTCGCCGACACTGGCTTCGAGCCGAGCGTGGCCGAACTCGCAGCCCATGCGGATCACCGCCACCATGGACCGTGCTCCTGCCTGGCGTCCATGCTTGCCAGTCATCCGTTCCCACAGCCGGTCATAGCTTGCCGGCCATCGTCCCTGCGCACGCCACTCGGCCAAGGGCTTGGATCCGCGCAACGCGCCCGGCTTGCGTTCTAACACATCGAGATAGTGTTCCAGGTCGAGGATCTTCTGCGAGCGTTCATAGCTGCGCTCATGCTGTGCGACCCGTACGCCGTCTAGCCGGAACTCAACCACGCTGGAGTAGACGCGAGCCTCTACGGTCGAGCCCGGCTTCAGCGGAACGGAGTAGAAGTTGGTGCGCACCTTCGCGCAGCCTGCGTGATCGACACGCGGGAAGCTCACTTCAGCTAACTCGAAACCCTCCACTGGCAGTGGCAGCAGATGCTCCTTCTCGGTGAGCAACAGCGTGCCGACGCTCTCTGTACGACCTGATAGCACGCGGCACTCATCGAAACGGCAGTCTGCCAGCAGCTTCGCGTTCAACTCGGCAAGATCGCTGGCAGCCGGGACGGGAACCCAGTGGTTGCGGCGGAAGTAGCCCACTTCGCCTTCAACGCCACCCTTCTCGTGGCCTTCGCCGGGAGTGCAGAAACTGGCCTCATACTGCCAGTGCGAGCGAAAAGCGATGAAACGGGCCGTCAGTTCCCGCTCGTAGCCGCGCAGGATCTTCTTCACCGCGCTCGACAGGTTATCGTAGCGAAGTCTTCCGAAGACCCCGCCAAAGTAGTGGAATGCCAGTTCGTGGGCTTCCAGAAACGCCTGTTGCGTGGCCCGCAGATACGCCCGATGATAGGCCGCGCCGCTGGCCATCGATCGCATCGAGAACACCTGCAATTTGATCCGCTCGCCATCCAGATCGGCATACGCTTCGTACCAATCCACCTGGGCTTCGACGCCCCACTCGTAGCTCTGCGGAACGAATGTCTCGCGGCGCCCGAAGCCTAACTCCTGCTTGCGCTGCTCCACATAGTGACGCACTGTGCGCTCGGCGGCCGTACATCCGGGTACCTCGCAACGAATGCGATCCCAGATGCGCTTGGCCGTGTGGCGCTGCTTGCGCGGAGCCTTGCGGTCCGCATCCAGAACCGCGTCAATAAACGCCGCGGCCGAAGCAATCTTCAGATGCGGCCGTTCCGTCTTCTTACGCCGTGCCGGCACGGCGCTGTGGATCGCATCGCGAACCATCCGCCGATGCACACCCAACTTCCGCGCTACTCCGGTGATCGTCCCCGCCCCAAACTCATACTCCCGGCGAATCTGCTCGTATAGCTCCACCTTGGCTCTCCAGTCCAACTCCCGCCCCCGTCCTAAGCTCACGCTCAGTCAAGACTAGGAGTTCGCTCGGTCCATGGGGTGGGCCAGAACAAACCGCCGAAGTGGGCCACTTCAGAATGCCAAAATCAGACAGCTCACTCCTTAATGATTCAATAGCTGTAAGCGAAAGGATTCCTTATGTTCCTCCCCTCGTTCCGCTCGCCCTTCCTCCGTGTCCTCACCGTCACGGTCGCCGCTGCAACCATTCCCCTGACCGCCTTCGGCGCTCCGAACAGCAGAGCAATGCGCGAAGCTCTTGTTGCTGACTACCCGCTTACCAAGGTTGGCGTCGTCATGTTCAAGACAGACTACAACCGGATCACAGCACCAGGCGCGATCCTCGCCGTGCGTGTTCCAGGCATCTACGCCGATGTCGCGAACACAGAGGACGCGATTGTGAATACGACCGTCGCCAATGGTCAGGTGAGCCAAGCCACCGGCTTTTCAGCGGCCTTCGGCAGCAATACAGGACACTCGCGGACGCTCAATCCCAACGAGAAGGTGTACGTCACGGATGTTCTCGTAAAGCGAGATGCTGTCCAACTCGAACTGCTCACCGTCGATGTGACAACGCTTGCGGACGGGCAGGGTACTCGGTATCGGGCAGAGCTGAACGTCAAACTTCCTGGTCTCGACACTATGACACCGGATGATGTGAAGAAGACGATTGACACTGTGGTTGCAGACCCAGCAGTCGCATCCGCAGTCCAGAGCAAGACCGTGAAGCTCGGCATGAGCTCCGACGAGGTGAGGAAGTCGCTCGGCAATCCAGATAAGATCGTCGATCTAGGGTCGAAGCAGGTCTTCATCTACAAGGATATGAAGGTCATCTTCATCGGACGATCCTCGATGGATATGCCCGATGGGAGCTGGCTCGACGACAGGGTCGGTCGACGCTCCTCTGCTTTGAATTCGATCTACTCGAAGCGGAAGCTCTTCATTGGCTTCTCCAGAAGCATCGACGATCGGACGGCCTCAACGCCTTCAGCCGTATCATTATGGCCCAGGAGCTTGAACCGTGGCTCAAAGAGCAGGCGCGATCCAACAAGCAGGTGGGGGGCCAGCGAAAGGGTTCGTCAAACTTGACGGAAGCTGACAAGCTGGACGTTCGATCCGAAATCGCCGCTGTCGCAGGGGTCTCCACCGGAAATGTGTCCAAGGTCAAACAACTGTTGTTGCAGGCACAACCCGCACTCCTTCAGGCGCTTCGTGAGGGAGAAGTAAGCATCCATCGTGCCTCGATCTGGCTTCGGAAGCCAAAGCAGCAGCTCGATCAATTCAGACTGCATCAGAATCTCCGCGGCATCACCCGCAAGGTCGATTCGCTGCTGCAAGCGCATCGCAACTCGGCAAGGGACGAACCGCTTGACCTGCAGCGAATCCTCGACGCACTGGTAGCGATGGATCCTGAGCGAAAGACCTCCATCCTTGTCGCCGAGATCGAGATATTGGGCGAAGTACTGCTTATTTCCACCGGGCTTCGGCAAGCCCTGACCAATCAGGGAGAATTCCAGCCATGAAGAGCTCCGAGCACAGAAAGCAACCCCAGCAGAGGCACCCGGAACATCGCTTGCGGCAAATCCTCGAAATGACCCAGGACCAGTGGGACCGTCCCACGGAGCGCGACACTGTACGGACCAACTTCCGCAAGGTTTGTGCCTGCCGCACACCGGCCCTGGGTGGAGAGGTCTATGCCTCTGCAGCTGAAGAGAAGATCTTCTTCCACACTTGCAAATCGAAGTGCTGCCCCAGCTGTGGTAATCGTGGCACGCGACTCTGGCAGCGGGAGCAGTGGACCGCGCTGCCGGATGTGCCCTTCGTCGGTATCGTCTTTACCATGCCCAATGTCTTCTGGCCAGTCTTAGATGCCCATCGCCACCTCCAGCATGATCTGCCATCGCTGGGCGCCGCCGTGATCCAGCAGTGGGCGTGGACCCGGTACCGGGTACGCTTGTGCGTGGTCGTCGTGCAACACACTTTTGGAGGCCGTCTCAACCACCATCCACACCTTCACGTCATGGTTTCAGCCGGCGGACTGAACCAAGGCGAGGCCCGTTGGGTGGAATCACTGGAGTTTGACCACGAGCAGATCATGACCTTGTGGCGCTTTGCCGTCTGCTCCTACCTCTGGAAGGCGCATCGCAATGGATTACTGCACCATTCTTCGCTACCGGAGGAGTTCAACGATCTCATCCTTCGACAGATGAACCGTCGGTGGAACATATACATCACCCGGCAGATGTCGAAACGGCATTTCCTGGGATATGCCGGACGCTATATCCGCCGTCTGCCCATCTCTCAGCGTCGCATCCTCAATGTGACGGAACAGGAAGTTGTCTACCAGTACAAAGACACACAGCAGAGCAAGGAAACCCGGATGAAGATCGTGCAAGAGGCCCGCTGCACACCAGCGGAGTTTGTTGCCATGCTCTCGCAACATGTTCTGGATCGGTACCAGCACTCCATGCGCTATTTCGGTATGCTAGCACCCCGAGCGAAAGGGACAACTTCGGCTGCCGTCTTTCTTCTGCTGGGTCAGAAGCAGCGATCTCGCCCGCCGCGCCTGAACTGGCGAAACTCCTTGCTCCGCGACTTCCACATCGATCCCCTCCTCGACAACCACGGCCAGCGAATGCAATGGGTCCGCCACCTCCGGCCGACATCCGCCTAACCTTCACTTCACAGGCACCGATTCGCCATTCCACAACCAACGTGTCGCCGTCTGACCGCCTCGCTCCAATATCAGTTTTTGATTTTCCTAGAGATCGAGGCAAACGCCCGCCACAGAAGAGGTGGCTTGTCGGAAGAACGCTGGCTCTCTAGCAGATCGCGCCGGTGCCGAAGCTCAACTCGGTGCTGCCGCTGAAACGTTACCAGCATGGCTCCCTGGCCATTGAGCGGAGAAAGAATGGTTCTCCAGTGTGGGTATACCGGTGGCGCGAAACCAGCGCCGCCGGTGATCGAGTAAAGCGCAAGAAGATTGTTGGATTGAAGACAGCCTTCCCATCGAAGGCAGCGGCAATGCGCGCGGTCGAAGGGCTGCAACTTGATATCAATACTGAATCCGTCTCCGGAAGCTCCGCTCCTCTGACGATTGACCAGCTCATCGAGCACTACAGAGATACTGAGTTGAATTCGAGCAATAAGAAGTCGGCGCGGACGAAGCAGGTGTATTTGCACCAGCTCGTCCACTTCATTTCCCCGAAGTGGGGAAAGTGCCGCCTGCAAGACGTGAAGCCAATCGCTGTTGAGACGTGGCTTGCAGGGCTACCGGTAGCTCCCGGCTCCAGGGCCAAGACAAAAGGGGTTATGAGCGTGCTTTACCAGCACGCAATGCGCTATGGATGGGCGACAGCCAACCCTATCCGGCTCGTCCGGCAGAGTGCGTTGCCTTTCCAGGAGGAGATCGTACTTACACCCGTGGAAGTGGCTGCACTGCTGTCGGAGTTGCGAGATCCCTTTCACACTTTGATCTTGTTGGCATGCGTTACGGGCTTGCGACGGGGGGAATTGTTTGGCCTGAAATGGGAGGACATCGACTTTCGCGAAGCAGAGTTGCATGTCGTCCGGTCAATAGTGGATCAGGTCGAAGGCCCGCCCAAGACTCTGGCTTCACGGCGCGCACTGCCAATATGCGCAGAACTGGTTTCCGCGCTCCAAGGTTGGCAGGCGCAGACGGAATTCCCCGGTCCGGATGACTGGGTATTTGCGAGTCCGCAAGCACTGGGCAGGAAGCCGTACTGGCCTGACGCTGTTCTCAAGAGGCATGTACTTCCAGCAGCCGAACGTGCCTGCATCACCAAGAGGATCGGATGGCATAGCTTCAGGAGAACCCTGGCTACGTTATTGCAGTCCGGAGGGGCTTCTGTGAAGACCACACAGGAACGCTTGCGGCATTCCTCGCCGGTGATGACACTCGGAACTTACGCCAAGGCAGTCACAGCGGATAAGAGATCCGCTCAGGATGCGATCGCTGCGTTGTTCGTGGGCCACCCGAAAACAAAGAGCTAGATAGGGAGAAATGAACGGATAAGATATGAGATTCCGGTGGAAGATGGGTCGACGCGCTCTGCCTGGCGCGTCTCCAGTTCTTCGAGCTTTAGTTCCAGCTGTTCAATCTCGCGCGTGACACGCTCGCTCTTCGTGCCGAACATCATGCGACGCAGCCTGAACCTGCGGGACCGCCTCCGATACGAGACCTACGATAGAGCGGGTATGCGCCGCTCCGGCACCGGGGCCGCAGGATGGAAGCAGCTGAATCTCAGATTCTCCTCTTTATACTTCATCCCGTGCAACTCCTGCTCGACAATCCGGCCCACCTCCTCCTCAGCCCCCACTGCTCGCAGATTAAGTAGAAGATCAAGCTCGAGGGCAGGAGAGGAATCAAGCGCGCCCTCGATCACGGGTATTTGGCCATTGCCGCAAATAGCTGCTTTGACATAACCCTGCGACGAACTGGCAATCGCCTTTAGGTGCACGATCTGTATATCGTTGGCTGTAAACGCTGTGTCGAGACGATCGAGAAAGGGTCCCAACACCATAGCCGCCGATAAAGGTTCCGGCGGTCTCAAAGTGACTTGCAGATTGAGCCAGGCGAGCGCGGCTTCCGCGCGCGCATACTGCTCGTAATCGATGTCGAGAACCTCACTCCCTGCGGTGAGAACACCGGAGAGAACCTCGTCAAGCCACGCCGCAACGCCAGTCCCGGTCTTGGCGCTGAGCTGTCGAACCGGTGTTCCCAGAAGCTCTGGAAGCTCGCTGTGAACATCTGCTTTGGTGAAGCAAACCAGGTCTGCTTCCTCCAACTGCTTCTTGAACAAGAAGCTCATGTCGGCCTCTGCATCTTGCTTGAGCAGAGCTTCTGCACGCGCTGGATCTATTAGCACGGTGTAGGGCGCAATCCGGTAGGCATCGCTGTATTCGAGGAGCGGCCTGAGGGTGGTCGCCGAGATATCTGTGCAGCTGCCGACCGGTTCAGCGAAGATGACATCAGGCGAGTACTTGCGCAGGTCGCCCATCACGCTCATCAAGTCGGAGAAACGACAGCAAAAGCAGCCACCGGTGACCTCGCCGGATCTCATGCCATTCCGCTTCGCCAGATCGGTATCGACCAGGGCTTCCCCCTGATCGTTGAGGATGACAGCGGAACGGAGGCCGCGGCTCTCCAGTTCCTTCGTCGCTGCTACGATCAGAGTCGTCTTACCGGCTCCCAGAAAACCGCCGACTACGACGATCCAGGGTTTAGCCTGGATCCCAAGGAAATTCATGCTCACGTCTTGATCCGTTTTGCTCTGATCCATTACGACCTGATTTGGAGGCTATCGCCTTCTTCTATTACGACGGCTTCGCGGAGCAGAAATCTGGACCGGTCTCCGCGACTCTCGAAGCTGTGAGCGTGATCTTTTTCACGAACTCGCAACGTCGCGTCCTGTCCGCCTCCAATAATTTCGCACGAACGACACGAGAGCTTGCCGGCTAATACCTGAATTCGAAAATCAGTTCCGCCATGGGAAGCTGGGCGATAGGCGAACGTACCCCAGCCCGTACCGGTGGCCCAGATGCAGTCGAAGGTTGGGCGAGGCAATCTCGGAACGGCAACTACGGAAGCCGTCGCACCGTCGTACTGGAACCCGCTGGTTCCGAGCACACTGCTCCACGATGCCATAGCTCTTGCGTAGTGGTGCCCACACTCCGCCTCGTCCCACGGATTTCTCCTCTCACCGTCATATCTCGCGCGAATATTGCCGATACACTCGACGCCTTGATCCACCATGCCGGAGTAAATCATGAGCGCTGCCGTAGAATGCTCAAAGCCCGTCATCACCTCGGCGAAATAGGGAAAAGGTATGTGCGGCCGGGGGGCGGTAGCATAGTCGCAAATGACCATGCCAGCTTCGTCATTCAGGGCGAAGGTGCGCTCCACGTTATTGTGATTATCCAGACTGCGCTTGTAGTTATATTTGTAAATCGACTGAAGTGTCGACTGCACATGCTCCGGAGAAACTAAGGGCCCAAGTCCTGCGACCTGGGCAAGATACTGGCCGATAAGCTGATCGATCAAGCAGCCGCCGCCAACTTGATATTCAGGATGCTCGGTGTCTCCGGTGCCCATGTCGCTGCGTAGGTTGGGCGCAATTTTGCTCGCGGGGAAACCGCGGACTTGCTGAGTGTAAAAGTTCCCGTTGAAAAGATTGCCGTCGATCCAACTACTCCCACTGGTGAAGAGCCTGCGATACTCATGGGCGGACGACTCGTCTCCCATGGCTTTGGCCATCTCTTCTCCAGCTCGCAACGCACCCAGATAATAGATCCCGCACATCGGATTGGGTCCATAAAACTCGACGTCATAGGTGTTGTGTTGAACGCCTTCAAGAACTCCGTCGCGGTTTGCGTCCCAGCCTCCCGGAACCCAGGCGAACTCCAGGCCTTTCTTGATGCGGGGCCACATCGCCGTCAGCCACTGCTTATCGCCGGAGAGTTTCCAATCTAGATAAGCATGGATAATCTGACCCATCTGGCCGTCGGCAGCGGCGAATCCGGATCGTGCCTTCCCATCAGGGAGAAGCTGACGGAAGTGCATGGCGCCGGCGTCGTCCATGGAGTAACCGAAAGAGGCTTTGCGCAAGGATCTGGCCAGGGTTGGAAAAAGGTAGGGAGTCGCTGTCTCGTAGTTCCACACATGGGTGCAGTTGCCAAAGCAACAGCCTATCTGGTCGTTCACACCCTCGAAGCCATGGAATTCTCCATCTGCGGTTCGAAAGCAAGTTGTCGAAACCAGTGTCGAAAGATTCGCGCTTGCTGCCTCCTTTACAACCGCCGGTAGAGTGCTCTCCCGGAACGTCCTTGCGAATAAGCGGGTGCGGTCTTCCAGTCTCTTCAGATTCTTCGCGGTATATTCAGCAACTTCCCACGCATCCTTGAACCGAGTGGCGTAATAATTGCCGATGATCGTATTGCCTTTTCCGGGCGGGGCAGTCCATCCGCAACCATCCGGAGTACGGTTGGGGAAATACCAACTCAGCAGGAAAGTGAAATGGGCGGATCCGCCCGGTGGTATGGCCTTCTGCTGACATAAGGCACCCACGGCGTTACGCACCGGGGGTTCATCCCGAAGCTGGCCACCCGGGGAAAATGCATCCCAAAAGAGCATGGGAGAGTTCCACCAGCGCCCCTGGGGCCAGCCGCGCCAGTAAGTAACGTCTGCTCCGTCCTGGTTGAGCGCGGAAAGCACAAAATTGCCCTGTAATGGATCGGTAGCCAGGAGTTTTGGATTGGTCATCAGAAGGCCTTCCAGCTCACCGGCCTTTTTGAATTCGTTTAGTCTCGAATCCGCGCTTGCATTGGCTGCGGCGTCTTGTCGTCCTTGCGACCTGACTGGATTATCAATGGAGAAAGCGATGCTCACCTTCGCAGTCGCTCCATCAGGGTTGCTGACGCGATAGCGGAGAATGGCCACGGGCAAACCTGAGTCGTCAGGATCATGGGGAATGAACGGCGAGAAGGCGTCAAGTTCGACTTTGACCGGAAGCCGCTTGTCCTCGAACTGAAGATGAGCGAGAGGGAATTCCCCGGTAAACGTCGCTTCCTTAAGGCGGCTCATGCCCGGAGAGTTGTTCGATCCCAAGCCGTCCTGGCCCTCATAGGGCGGCAGAATCCGCGACTCGAGCACATGAGCAATCGGCTTTTGAACTCCCGATTGCACCCAGATCGCGGGGAAGGCGTAAGAAGGCGAAAATCCTTTGTTGGGGCGGTTGAAGATCTCCCAGTCGCGAAGCTGACCGCGTCCGCCCAGGCTTAGGCTTCCAGCCGCCACTCCACCTAAGGGAAATGCGATCATCTTCAGCTGTCGTCCTCGAAATACCCGCGGATACGAGATCTCTACGGGCGTGTGGGTGTCGTGCGCCGAACCAGCATGAACCTTGGATTTCGTCTGCTGCTCTGCAAACACCGGTGATGCGAGTGTCGCCCCAAAAGATCCCACCGGTGCTGCAGCCCCGACCACCGCCGCGGCCTGTTTCAGAAATTGCCGCCGCGGCAAATTACCTTTGTCACTCATTCCGGTCTTTCTCTCTATCTTCGTCGGCTCATCACAGTAGAAGATGTTACGGGTGAACTTTCCTGAACTACAACGTCCTGCCTCAGCTTACCAAAGAACCTTTACCGCGAGCTGTATCTGCCGCGGCAGATTGACTTGGTTATTGATGACACCAGTATTCCCATCTCCGAAGCTTGTATCTGGCGGCCCAAACGTTGGATGGTTAAAGAGGTTGAACGCCTCGGCGCGGAACTCGGCTTTCACCCTGTCGTGAATCGGAATGGACTTGATACCCGAGAGGTCCGTGCTTACAAATCCTGGGGACCGCAGGCTGCCCAGCATGCGAGGAGAGTTGCCATAAGTAAATGGGGCTGGCTGGCTGAAATTGCTGACGTCGAAATATGCATTGAGCCTCTTTGAGATGGGTCCACTCTTGGAGGGATTCTTGCCATTCCAGTTTGCGCGCTGTGCTCCGCCATAGTTGAACAAGGTATCGGAAGCCGTAAACACCTCCAAGGGTGTTCCACTGATCATCGATGTAATACCGTTAATCTTCCATCCGCCTGCGAGGTAGTCGGCAACTCTGCTCTGATTCAAGAAACGTTTTTTGCGGCCGAATGGCAGCTCGTAGATGCCGTTGATGGCCAGGTAGTGGGTAGTATCGAAGGAAGCGACCGCCCACTCGGCAGCCAGATTGTTCCAATCCTGAATCGCAGTTCCACCGAAAGATCCGCCTGGAAAACCAGTCTCAGACGCGGGCAGGTTATCCATCAGCTTCGAGAACGTATACGAAACCAAGAAGTTGAAACCGTTCGAGTAGCGCTTGTCGAGTTTGACTTGACCAGAGTGGTATGAGGACGCGCCAAAGAATGACGAATTCCCCGTAATTACACTTTGAAATTGCGGGAACGGACGCAGCAGCTGACTGGCCGACACCGTCGGGTTGCTTAGAATCCCTGAGGCAATCTTCCCATAGAAGGGATTCGCGACTTGCTGGTTCAACTTAGAACCCATGGCAAGGTATTGATCGGGGAGCTGGTTGGGATTGTAGTCTCCGTAAAGGTGAATGCCGTGGCTGCCCGCGTAGGCTACATCGAAAAGAATATTGCCCGGTAACATCTGTTGTATGTCGAGATTCCATTCTTCGGCGTATGACACTGGCCGGTGCCTATCGATGCCGGTTACGCCCTGGCCAAGTTGTGTGGCCAGTCCTTGTGAGCTTCCTGTCGGCAAAACAAACCCTTGCGGAAATGGGTCGGAGAGGGTGTTGAGCGGGGTAACTCCGTCTTGAGTGCTGATCCACGGAGTGGACGCCGTAAAGCCGGTGTTTGGTACGGACAATCCATTGAAACCTGAACCGCCCAGAGGAGCGAAGAAGATACCGAAGCCGCCGCGCACCGTGGTTTTCGGAGATGCCGCCAAAGCGAAGCCAATGCGAGGCGCAATCTCTTTCCGGAAAGGATCGAACTCGTATCGCGACAACCCGTTCGCGCCTGGAAATTGCAACCCTCCTCTTAAACTCGGCAGTCCGGTAACTTGCAGAGGAGATTGCGCGGTGGAGGACCAGTTGGTAAAGCGGTTATGACGCTCTGTCCACGGAGCATCGTAGTCATAACGAAGGCCCACGTTGAGTGTCAGTTTTTGGTTGGCACGCCAATCATCCTGGAAGAATGCTCCATAGTATTTGCTGGAGAGAATCTCGTTTGGTCCACCGCTTCCTGAGCCTCCACCACCTGTGCCAGCCAAAAACGAGGCAAAACCCACGCCCGTACCGTTGGCGACCTCTGGGTTTGGCCCTTGCGTGAAGTTGGGACCAAAACCGGCGCCGAGTCCTGCAGGCACGTAACGTGATGTGGATAGCCAGAGAATGCCGAAATTGCCTCCCATCTTGAGAGTATGAGCGCCATGCACAAGCGTCAGGCTGCCGTCTTCATGGAGATTGGGATAAGCATCTCTCAAGGTGTAGCAGCCCGATCCTACGAATCCTCCGCCAATATTGCCCAGAGAAAGATTGAGTCCCATACCGGCCACGCCAATCGAGGGAAAGCAGGGGGTGTTGGTCTGCGCCAGGCCATTGAAGTAGCTAGGAAGGCCGAGGGTGGTGGGATTGAAGTTAAGTCCTGGGATCTTGCGTCCGATAAAGTACCGGACATAGCTGCTGTTGAGGTTCAGTAGCGTGTTCTTGGTAAACGCATTGGTGTAGTCGATGGTTACCTGTTGCTGGCGAAGAGTGTCGTTTCCAGCGGTAGGGTTGCTGGCCAGGTAATTCTTCGATGCAGTGCCATAAAGATTCGGGCGCGTCTGGGTAGTGTCATTGAGCGAGTAGCGCCCAAATAATCTCTGAGTAGCGGAGATCTCTTGATCGATACGCAGCGAGAAGGAATTCTCGGTGATGGGACTGCTGAAATTTGTGAAGTAATTGTTGTCGCCGGTTACTGAGTCGCCGGGGTGATTGGGCAGGGGAAGATAGTCCAGGATGGCACTGGCTACGGGATTAATACTGCCCGCTGGAATCTTGTTTCCGGGGTACTGGGTTCTTATGGAGTGACCTGGATTGCTGGGGTCGGGTCTCGTCGAGAATGGGTCATAGATTGGAATTAATTGACCCTGTCTATCGTAAGTAGATGAGAAGTCGCCCGCCCGCTGTGCAGCCGTAGGTAGAGTACCGACGCCCGATCCGCTCTGTATCCATCGCAGGCCTTCATAGGCAAAAAAGAAGAAAGTCTTATCTTTCCTGATGGGACCGCCTAGAGTCGCGCCGAATTGATTAAAGCGAAAGTTGGCTCGTGGGAGGCCCGCCCGGTTTGAGAAAAAGTCATTAGCGACGAGTCCGGTATTTCTAAAAAACTCCCAGGCTGAACCGTGTATCTGGTTGTTGCCGGATTTCGTAATGACGTTGATTAGCCCTCCGCCGGTGTGCGAGTACTCCGCGCTAAAGTTGCTGGTTTGCACCTTGTACTGGTCGACAAGATCGACGCTGGGGAAGTATCCGGGGCCGGTGAAGGCCGGCTCGGAATTGATACCGCCATCAAGAAGAAATGTGTTCTGATTGGGCCGCGATCCGTTGATGGAGATGAACTGGTTGTTGTATTCATCAAATGCAGTTTGTGAAAAGCCGTATGGCGCAATTACGCCCGGGACCAGTGCTGCAAATCCATAAGCATTGCGGCCGTTTAAAGGTAAATCAACCAACGACTCATTGCTGATAACCTGGCCGAGCGAGGAGGTCTGTGTTTCGAGAATCGGTGGCGCATCGTTCACAGTGACCGATTCTGAGACTTGACCTACTTCGAGAAGGGCATTGATGCTCAACGAGCTGGCAACGTTGAGAGCTATGTTTTCCTGCACGAATTGTTTGAATCCTGGCGCTTGAACTGTCAGCTTATAAAGAGCAGGCTGCAACACCGGAAACGAATAGTATCCTTGATTATTCGTAACAGCCTCGGATGTCTGATTCTTGAGTACATCTAGCAGATGAATCTGCGCCCCTGGTATAACGGAGCCGGAACGATCTCCAACAATTCCTACGATCGAGCCAGTGGCAGTTTGCGCCTTTAGGGCGGATTCTCCTAGAACCATAAATGACAGAAGAACGAACAGAACGAGACTGAAACGACGCAGTATGCCGGTTGAACTCTTACACAGCCACATGTGTCCTCCTCCAAGTTGTATCGTGCCATTTTCAGAATCCGAATCAGTGTGCACATCGCTCCTGGGACCAGCGAATTGTGATGACGGATAATGAACTTGTTTGGCCTAATGTGGACTGTAACCTCGTCTATCGAGAATTGTCAAGAATCATTGTGATAATCCTTCGACCTTAGTCTCTAAGCTGAGCTCGGTTTTAGTCTTCCGATATTTCAGTTATCAACCTGTACCTGCCAATCCGTCTGGCGCTGAGTTCGTTAAGAATATCGATTGAGTTTGGCCAGTAATCCCCCTATTATCATTAGTCATGAAACAGGCACAACGTTTACTCAAAGTTCAAGAAGTATTCGCCAAACAGGAGTTTGTGAACTTCGAGAACCTTTGTGAACTCTTTGGCGCCTCCAAATCGAGTATTCGCCGTGACCTCATGGAGCTGGAACATAAGGGGGTTCTGAGAAGAGTTCACGGAGGCGCCATTTCGCTCCAGATCCGTGACGAGGTGATGGATTTCAGCCGCCTGTCAGGCAGCTTCCGTGAGGAAAAGATTAGGATTGCCAAGGCTGCCGCCGCACTCGTTGGAAACGGTCAGACCATTATCATGGGAGGCGGATCTACGGTCGCTGAAGTCGCAACCAGTCTCCTGACCAAGTCTATCCAGGTCGTAACCAACTCCGTGCCCGTGGCACAGATCTTCTGGGACAGTAAGGAGATCGAGGTAACGCTGACGGGCGGCTATCTCTATCCCCGGCTTGGGGTTTCACTAGGGCCTATCTGCGAGAGAATGCTGCATAGCGTGTCCGCCGACCTCCTGATCATGGGAATTCGTGGCATTACAGCAGCGGGCATAAGCGACTCCAACAGCCTGATCGTTGAATCGCTCCGCGCTATGATCAAGGCCGCGCGGCGAGTGGTGATCGTCGCCGATCATTCGAAGTTCGAGCAGGACGCCATGATCCACGTCGCTCCCTTGTCGGACATCGATCAGATCGTCACCGACTCAGGATTGGCACCGGAGATTCGAAAGATGCTCGAAGAGAATGACGTCCAGTGCACTATTGCCTGACTCCGAGTGTTCAAAATCTTCCATGTCGTTCGAGCTGCATCTCTGCGCCCCCGAATGTTCAAAGTCATCTGTGACCAGACATTCAGCTGGGAGACCCCGACACCACCGTCAAGTTCCTTGCTGTGATTTCCTCTTGAGTGTTTCTCTCTCGGAATAAGGCCCTTGTAACTGGGATTGCCATCGGTGACAACTTCTGTGGTGTTCTCTGCCAGTTTGGCATCCAGTACCGGCTTGATGGATTCGAAGCGGCGGTTGGACATCGACTCCAGATGAATCCGCCCATTGCGTTCGGCCATTCCGATGACCATGGTTTTAGAGGCCTTGGCCACTTTGGAACCCTTGTGGCGAAGCTGGCCTCGATGTAGCTTTCATCGATCTTCGAGAGCGCATCTGGGCAACGACGCGGACGGTGGAGAACGCTTTTTCGCTCTTCAAGCGTGCCATCGTCGGCAACTATCACAAGCTCAGTCCCTGGCATCTGTACCGCTACCTGCGGGAGTTCTGCTGGAGGTACAACCGGCGCCGTGTGCAGACGTCGATCTTCGATCTAGCGCTGGAGAGTATGGTCGGTCGAACACCGTTGCCGTACAAAGCGCTGGTCGCGTTCTAACTCACCCTTGTAAGAGCCAACTACTTCCCCGTGCTGCGTGTCTTCCGCCGTCTCTGGAGCCTAGTGCTGATTTAAGATCGCGATAGGGGCTTCGACGTAAGCATCCGCCGCAGTATTGCGTCAAACCTCTTCTCTGCCAGAGTCTTCGCGCCCATTGCCCCATCTTACCAACCTACTCAACATGCTTTTTACTACTTGATTAACCGCCATCCGTGTCTCACGCAGCGTTCGGACAGATTTGATTTCATGCAAGACCCGAACAGAAACTCACTGGGCGCATTATTCCAGAAGTTGCCTTTGCGGCTCATCGAAGCGGTAATGCCGAAGTTTTGAAGCAGGTCGACGTCTTTCCGCTTCGCTGATTGTCAGCTAACGAATACGATTAGCGGGGGCAAGATCACCTGTTACATAATCACACACGAAAGAAAGAGAACCTTAGCTCGCGTAGCTGTGGACGGGGTTGCAAATCAATCAAATAAGCCATTAATTATTTCCATTTCTCGCAACAAGATCCGGTCAGATTGAAGCAAAATTGAATCACCAGGGGTCATTGAAACGCTTTTGATTTTTGCTACCTCTTCACTGGAAAATGTCAAACTTAGTTCGTACATCAGCGCGGTATGGTGGACTTGCTCGGACAAGGGACTTCTGTATAGCAAGCAAACCACTAAGATGCCGTTCACTTCTCGGATGCCCGACTGAGTAACAACACTCTTCATCAGTGCGGTGCGCAGTAAAGTTTTTTTGGGCGGAAGAAAGGTCTGCTTGATGGACGAAGCCTTTTCGTCTGGAGGGATCATCACCCCGGCAAGCGGTCCTAACTTATCTGCCCTGTGGCATGTTGTCATCATATCTGCTCGAGGAGAATCGGTCGTTCCGGGTACCTCAATGATCAAATCCGAGAGAAGAGCTGTGTTTGTGGCAGGGCTGCGGCCCTTGTTCTTTACTAGAAGATTGAGATCGTAACTGAACATCATAAAGCTGTTTACGACCACCCACGGAACCATTGTGTCCGTTAGAACCAGCAATGGTCGTTCAGAAAGATCCAACTGCTTTACAGCCGTCGCAGCCGCTGTCTTCGTGGCGTTGGCCAGAATCTGTACCGAGGTGGATTGCTTCTTCATCTCCCCAAGAGTGATCTGAGCGTTTGCATCCGATGAAGCTGCCTCCGTTGCAGACGTATGAGCCGAAGAGACGGCGGCAGCGCCGCTCTGCAGGACCGCTGGTGTCTGCGCTTTTATTTGTTCTAGCGTTTTATCTACCGCGACCCACTGCCGAAACGCATAGAAGGAGAGAATGCCGGTGACTATCAGGAGAAGGGCTCTGTTGCAACCTTCGGGCATGGGCGCAGGCGTCCGAGACATTTTCCTGGCCTAGCGGTCAAGCAGGTTGGAGTTCGAGTTGTTCCCCGATGAGTGCGACGGCGTCGGCGAG
>JANXZS010000294.1 GCA_025355385.1 Acidobacteriaceae bacterium
TGATGGGGTGCGGAGTGAACATCTTCGGCCGAACGGCGATGGGGATCAGCCAGTAGCGCGTGATGGGTACGCCGTCGACGAGGGTGGGACTCGCCTCCTGCTCCTTCTCCCAGCGCGTGAAATCGACCGTACCGGGGAAGGGGGTCATCATCACGAACTGGGCGAAGGTGACATTCGCTTTCAGTGCGAGATCGGCAGTCGCGTCGAAGGTGGAGGGCTTATCCGTGGGCAGGCCGAAGATGAAGGAGCCCAGGACGTGAACTCCGTGCTTCTGGAATGTCTGCAACTGCTCGATAAGACGGTCGCCGGAGTAGTTGAAGTCCTTGTATACCGCCTTCAGCCCTTCGGGAGTGACGGCTTCAACGCCGACCAGCGCGCCCTTGATATTGGCTCTGCGCATGGCATCGAGGTAGTCGGGGTCTTCGGCCGACTCCATCGTGATCTGGGTGAAGAAGACCATGTCCTTCGGCAGCTTGGCCAGCTCGGCCATGAGCATGAATCGCTCGCTGCGGATCTGCTCCAGCTCTGCTACTTTTTCATGATTATTCTGCTCGCGGGCGAGGCGAAGATCGGTCAGCGTGACGGGATAGAAGTTGTCGTCCGCGAGTGCGATAAAGCGGAACCCCATGCGGCGCAGGTCAACAATCTCGTCGATGACACTCTCAAATTTACGCTGGCGGGGCTTCTGGCCATCGGTGCGCCACACCGAGCAGAAGGAGCAATGCTTGGGACATCCACGGATAGTCTGCACCGATGCCCACATATATTTCCCGGGCGGAATCAGATCCCAACGAGCGGCAACGAACTGGTCGCCAGCTATTCTGCCACCGTCGTAGATTTTCTGCGGATGACCGGCGACGCAGTCCTTGACGGCACTGCCCCAGGCGATATCGCCATCTCCTTTTACAACGGAGTGGGCCATACCGCGCTCGAATGCTTCTTCAGGAAAGAGAGTGGCATGGATGCCGCCGTAGACCACCCACGCGCCGCGTTCGCGCGCCATGCAGCCAACCTGATATCCGCGCAGGGCATTGCCGGTGTGGACACTTATCCCGACGATGTCGCCGGGCTGAATCGTAGAAGGATCCAGTTGTTCGAGGGACTCATCGACCAGGATGGGGTCGCCAACGGATCTGGGCGTTGCCGCTGCCAGCACGAAGAGCCAGCGGGGAGTGATCACTGCTGTTCCGAAAGAGTTATCGCTAGGGTTTACCAGATGAACTTTCATCGATCCTTTTCCTCGCACGGGAGATGGTTGGAGCGGCGTATCGATGTCTTCTGTCCGGAAGAAATGATCATCCGGCAAGCACAGCGGACATTAATTCTGCGTTATTGAAGAATTCAAGACTGATAATACAGAGGCAGAGTCACGAAAAGGAAGCAAGGCCTGTATCGAGTTGCGCCAGAGTTGTGAAGGCGCCAACAATTTCCGCCGTAAACGCGATAAAGGGTTACATTTGCATCTTCGATTTTCGTTCGCCTAAGCCTTTGCGAGTGTTAAAATTCTTGGAAAATCGTGCCGCCCCATTCAGCATGCCTCACTTCGGGCCTGTATGTCTTGTTGGCAGACCGGGTGCGCCCGCTCGTGGATGATGCAGACGGCCCCGGATATTGGAGACAGAATTGACAGACGATCGTACCCGTGCGGTAGAACTGGCGCTCTCGCAGATTGAAAAGCAGTTTGGCAAAGGCTCCATCATGCGCCTCGGCAGTAAAGAGGCGATTGTACCAATCGCGGTCATCTCCACCGGCTCGATCTCGTTTGACGCGGCGCTGGGCGTGGGCGGTGTCCCGCGTGGCCGGGTGATTGAGATCTTTGGACCGGAATCCTCCGGCAAGACCACGATCACTTTGCAGATCATCGCCGAGGCGCAAAAAGCGGGCGGACTGGCGGCGTTTGTCGATGCCGAGCACGCGCTCGATCCGGCCTATGCCAAGAAGCTGGGGGTGGATATCGACAACCTGCTGATCTCCCAGCCGGACTACGGCGAGCAGGCGCTGGAGATTACCGAGGCGCTGGTACGCTCGGGCGCGATCGACGTGCTGGTGGTGGATTCGGTTGCCGCACTGGTGCCGAAGGCGGAACTGGACGGCGAGATGGGCGACTCTCACATGGGATTGCAGGCCCGGCTGATGTCGCAGGCGCTGCGTAAGCTGACCGGAACGGTCTCGAAGTCGCGCACCAGTCTGATTTTCATCAACCAGATTCGCGAGAAGATCGGCGTCATGTTCGGCAATCCCGAGACGACGACGGGTGGCCGGGCATTGAAGTTTTATGCGTCGGTACGCATCGACATTCGCCGCATCGCCGCTGTCAAGGAGGGCGACGTGGTAACTGGTTCGAGAACCCGCGTGAAGATTGTTAAGAACAAGGTGGCGGCTCCTTTCCGCGAGGCCGAGTTCGACATTCTTTACGGCGAGGGGATCTCCCGGGAAGGGGACGTGCTGGATCAAGCCGTGCTGCAGAATATTGTTGAGAAATCCGGGGCGTGGTATAGCTTCTCCGGGGAGCGCATTGGGCAGGGTCGAGAGAATGTCAGGCAATTCTTCAAGGACAATCGTGACACCTTCAACCGCGTCGAACTAGCGCTGCGGCAGAAGCTTGGCATCGCCAATCTGCCTGTGGTCGAAGTGCCGCCTGTTCCTACGAATGCTGCGGCAACGGCGTCGGAGGTGGTGAAGAGCGGGAAGAGGTAATTCCTGACCGGAGTACCCACGCTTCAGAAGAAAGATCTGGGGGTTACTCTGAACTTTCATTCCGGTATATCCGAAGCGCACTTTTTCGCTCAGGAAAGCCGCACCTCATAAGCTCTTTGCAGGGCGCGAGAAAGCAGGACTGCTTTGGGGCGAACCAATCGTACGGACTCGTTGCTGCCTTGAGTCAAGTTAGAGCTATATATCCCGGCACCTTCGACCCGATGACGAATGGTCATCTGGACCTGATTGCACGTGCTGCCAAGATGTTCGACCACCTCGTGGTCGCTATCCTGAAAAATGATGAGAAGCAGCCATTTTTCACGGTGCCAGAGCGCGTCGAGATGCTGACGGAAGGGGTCTCCTTATTCAGGAACGTGACGGTGACAACCTACGACGGCCTTATGGTGGACTTCGCGCGGCAGCAGGCATCTTCTGTCGTGGTTCGAGGCATCCGAGCCATCAGTGATTATGAGTACGAGTTTCAGATGGCGTTAATGAATCGGCGCCTCGCTCCTGAGTTGGAGACCGTATTTTTAATGACGTCTGGCGAATTCTCCTATGTCAGCTCTCGGTTGGTCAAAGGAGTGTTTCAGTTAGGTGGTTCGGTGGAGGGGCTGGTACCTGACTCGGTCATAGCCCGCATGAAGCGGCGCGTTGCCGGGTAGCGGGCTGCCCTGTCTGCTGAGTCGCATGTAATTGAGATCATTGAGTTCGACTGCACCGACGCGCAACGTCAGTTTGCCCTTCTCGGCGGCTAGTGCTAGTCAATTCTGGGGCTTCCCCCCCCCCCACTTTCGGTAACTTTGACGTGAACGCGGTCCGCGCAATTGGGCGGAGGGAAGAACAATAGCGATGAATCATGCTTCACCGCTTGTGGAAATGAGAGATGTCGAGCGGACGCCCACCCCCGCGCTGTCCATGTCATGCACCATTTTGCGCGGTGGCCCGAGTATTCTCGCTGCCAGCGGCGCACTGAACTCCCTACGAACCTGCACCGGTCAGCAGGATGAGGTGACGACCGATCCGGAGTGGTTCGTCGGCATTAACATCGCAAGCGGAAAAATCCCCTGGGTTGTGGAACTCTTTGGCGGGCATCAGCTAGTGGCCGCCATGCTGTTCGCAGAGCGGTGCATTTTCAGTCTGCCTACGGGCTATCTGAAGTCTGACGGAGGATTTGGGGAAGAGTCCCTCATCTGCCCGGCCAACATGCGTGCAACGTACCTGCCCGCTCTGCTCGAGGGGCTGTTCGCAAGGCGTTCGGTGTTGATCGCGCATGTGGCGCAGGATGCCCATGCTGAGACTGCCTTTGTGACCTTGGCGAACGACTCGAAGATTGGCCTGGAGTGGAAGCGGCGGCCAAGCCACTATCTTCTTTCCCTACACGCATCGATGGAGGAGACGCTGGCGCCTTACGGCGTTCGCACCCGGCGGAACCTGCGCTACTATCTGCGTAAATGCCGGTCGGAGGGCTGCCGCTTTCTCTCGGAGCTAAACGGCGACGAAAGGCTGGAGGCGGTTATGAGCCTGTCCGACAGCGCGACCCATCGTCTCCCTGTGGTGTCTGTCATGCGCCGGGAAGCGACGATGCAGGCAATTTCCGGCTCTTTCGCTCTCGGCATCCGTGCAGCGGACGGCTCCTGGGCGAGCTACCTGACGGGCTGGAGACGAGGGCAGCGCAGCTTTGTCTACGTGCAGATGAATCGGGTGACCGAGAAAAACTCGTCTTTCGGCACCGCGATTCGCGCCTTTCTGATGGAAGAAGAGATCGCCCGCGGCACCCGCGAGATCATCTTTGTCGGAGGCACGTCGCGGGTATTCATGGCCTGTTGCGACGAAGCGTTGTGCGTGGATTTGATCGCGCGGCGGCGAGGGCGGAGGACCAAGGTTTTGTCATTCCTTATGAACCGACTTCTCGGGCCGGGTCATCCTCTCCGCTCCCGCTAGCGCTGGTGGCGGGCACAGGTCCGGGAGAAACCTTTTCAAATCGTCCAACCTGAGGTTTCCTCTTCCATCCGAATGTTTCCTGTAAGGCCACAATTCTGACAAGATAGTAAGCATGACAGTTCCAACCGCCGCCAAACTCTTTTCCGACCGAATCGGCCGTATCGAAGTCTCCGCCACCATGGCCGTAACCGCGGAAGCCGCCAAGCTTCGCGCCCAGGGGGCACACCTGGTTGATTTTGGAGCGGGCGAGCCGCACTTTGCCACACCCCGTCACATCAAAGACGCAGCCATTGCCGCGATTGAGGCAAACTTTACGCGCTATACCGTGGTTCCGGGTATTCCCGAACTACGCAAGGCCATTGTGCAACGACACGCCTGCGACTTTGGCTCGGACTACGCGCCGGACGAGGCCGTTTTCACGACTGGCGGCAAACTGGCGATCTTCAACGTGATCCAGGTAATGGTGGATCATGGCGATGAAGTGATTTTGCCGGTGCCGTACTGGGTATCTTTCAAGGACATCATCCAGTACGCGGGCGGCAAAGTGGTTTATCTGGAGACGGAGGAGTCGGAGAACTTCCGCATAACCGCGGACGCCATCGAGCGAGCGATCACGCCGCGCACCAAGGCCATCATTCTCAATTCGCCATCGAATCCTGCTGGTTCGGTGGTGTCAGCGCAGGATCTTGAGCGCATCGTGCAGCTTGCCCACGAGCGCAGTATCTATCTGCTATTGGACGAGTGTTACGTCTATCTGAACTTCAAGGACACGCCGGTAAGCGGAGGCTCGTTCGTCTACGCCAAGGAGCACGTGATTGTGCTGGGATCGCTGTCAAAGACCTATGCCATGACGGGCTGGCGCGCCGGGTTCGCGCTGGGGCCGAAGCCGATTATCGCTGCGATGAGCAAGCTTCAAAGCCAGTCCACTTCGTCGGCTACTTCCATCGTGCAGAAGGCATCCATTGCGGCGCTGAATGGCTCGCAGGAATGTGTCGCCTCGATGCGCGCGGAGTACATCAAGCTTCGTGACCGGATTCTGGCGCGTCTTGCGGAGATCCCCGGCGTCACCTGCACGGTGCCCGAGGGAGCGTTCTATGTGTACCCGAATATTTCCACGTTTCTGGGCAAGCCGGGCGTAGCGACTGCGACGGAACTGGCGAGGCGCCTGCTGCACGAGGCGCACGTGGTGGCCGTGCCGGGTGAGGCCTTTGGCACCCGCGAGCATGTCCGCCTGTCGTATGCGGTGTCTCATGAGGACGTGGAAGAAGGCTTGAAGCGTATGAAGGAGTTTTTCATCAAGCTGGGCTGAGCTCGGGTGTGCCTGCCCGTGGGACGGCAGCGGAAAATACTGTATCCGGATCTGCTCTCGCTGGTTGGTCCAGCCTGTTCAGCGCGCAGATTGCGAGTTGATCCCTGGCCAGTTTGACTCTCCGTCGGTGAAAGCCGCACTTCTCCACCTCAGGGACACAGCGACAGCGGAATTGCTCTAGGATGGGAGTGTCTATGTCTCAACAAATCGATTTTCGACCGATTATTCTGGCTGGCGGAAGCGGAACCCGCTTCTGGCCCCGCAGCCGCAAGGCCCACGCGAAACAGGTTCTCGCACTCGATGGCGAACGGACGATGATTCAGCAGACGGTGGAAAGGCTGCGTCCGCTGGCTGAGTCCTCAGACGTCTGGGTGGTCACCAACGATCTGTTGGCCGACACCATCTCGGAGCAATTGGAAGGGGTGCCGCAGGAGCAAGTGATCTGCGAGCCTGCAGCGCGGAACACCGCTCCCGCCGCGGCTTTGGCGGCCTTTCTCATCGAGCGCAAGAATCCTGATGCGGTACTCGGCATATTTCCCTCGGACCATGTGATAGCGGATGAACCCCGATTTTTGAAGACGTTGGAGAAGGGAATTGCGCTGGCGGCGGCCGGCGAGAACATGGTGGTGATTGGCATCTCGCCGACACGACCTGAAACCGGCTATGGCTACATCGAGACCGGCAGCGCGCTAAGCGAAGGCGTGTTGCGGGTAAGGCGATTCACTGAAAAGCCGAGCCATGCGCGTGCTGAGGAATTTGTTGCCGCTGGAAACTATCACTGGAACAGTGGGATGTTTCTGTGGAAAGCGAGCACACTCGCCAACGCAGTACGCGAGCACCTGTCGGAGTCATCACCCATGCTGGAGGAAATCGCAGCGTCCTTCGGCACCCCGGAGTTTAAGCAGGTCTTCAATGACCTCTACCCTCATTGTGAAAACATCAGCGTGGACTACGCGATACTGGAGCCGCGCTCGGCCAAGGGCGAGCGCAAATCCAACCTGTACTGCCTACCTGCGGAGTTTGGCTGGAACGATCTGGGCTCCTGGGAATCTCTCTACGAATACCAGTTGAATGTAAGAAGCCGGGGCGACGAAAACGGCAACGTCGCCGAGTGCGCCGAACACGTTGGCTTTGAGTCGAAGGGGAACTATGTGTACAGTCTGAAAAAGTTCGTTGCGCTGGTAGGCGTTGAGAACCTGGTGGTGGTGGAGACGGAGGACGCCATCCTGATCGCGGACCGTCACCGCTCGCAAGAGGTTGGCAGGGTGGTCAAAGAACTGGAATCTTCAGGGCGCAAGGAATTGATTTAATGGTTCACTCTTCGGGAAAAAGTGGGCACGCCGTGTCTCGCTCCTGAAGCATGGGCCTGCGCCTTACCGGAGCGATATCCCGATGCGTTACCGGAAGAATGGATTGGATCCGACAGGCAAACCCATGTCTCAAAGGCGAGATATGGAGCATCCGTTTTAGCTCAAGGCCGACTGCAGAATGGCAAACAAAACCTCGATTCATTTTGGTACGGATGGTTGGCGGGCCATAATTGCCGACGATTTTACCTATGCCAATTTGCGCCTCGTGGCAGCGGCCATCGCGAGCTACGTCCATGGTAAAGAAGATCCCAAAAAAGGCTTTGCGGTAGGCTACGACACTCGCTTCTGCTCAAAGCAGTTTGCCTTGGCTCTAGCTGAGGTGCTTGCCGAGTCCGGCATACCGGTTGTGATGGCCGACCGATTCACTCCTACACCGGCTCTCTCGTTTGCTGTGCGGGCACGGGGCTGCGCCGGCGGTGTGATGATCACCTCCAGCCACAATCCCTTCCAGTGGAATGGGGTGAAGTACAAGGCCTGGTATGGCGGATCGGGAAAGCCCTCGATCATTGCGGAAATCGAATCCTGCCTGGGCCAGCCTGTGGCAAATGCGAAGGAGTCTGCCGCGATTGTTGAAGTCGACATGCAGACGCCCTACGTCGCCGCGATCCGTGAATTTGCGGATCTTGACTGTATCGCGAAGTCCGGCCTGAAGTTTGGAATCGACTGCATGTACGGCACGGGGCGTGGCGTTCTGGCAGATATCTTCCGCTCGATCGGGGTGGACTGCGTTGAGATTCGGGCGGAGGTAAATCCGCTGTTTCCGGGCATCAATCCCGAGCCGATCGAGCCCCACATTCGAGCTATGCAGGACGTGGTAGTAGAGCAGAAGTGCCAGGCAGGGCTGGTGACGGATGGCGATGCCGACCGCATAGGCGCTGTCGATGAGTATGGAAACTTCGTCGATCCGCACAAGATCTTTTGCGTGTTGCTGCGCTGGATGATCGAACGTCGGAAGTGGCCGGGAGACGTGACTCGCGCCTTCAACACGACCAGCATGATTGATCGCATCTGCAGGAAATATGGCCGGACGCTGCACGAGCACGGCATCGGCTTTAAATACGTCTGCGAGCTGATGCTAGAGAAGGAAATTCTGATCGGCGGCGAGGAATCCGGCGGCATCGGTATCCAGCGTCACTTGCCGGAGCGCGACGGACTTTTGAATGCATTGCTGATCGCCAACGTGATGGCGGAAGAGGGGCAGACGCTTGGAGATCTGGTGGCGAGCCTTCAGGAAGAGTATGGCGAACACCAGTATGGGCGCGTTGATTTGCACATCCCCGATGAGCAGAAGAATGCGGCGGTTGCGCGAGCGCACTCCGGTATAAAGGAGATTGCAGGGATGGCGATACTGCGGGTGGAGACGCTGGACGGGATCAAGTTTTTTCTCGACAATCCCGAAGCCAGAACCAAGAAAAATGCTGCCGAGACGTGGCTTCTGCTACGCGCGTCAGGAACGGAGCCTTTGCTGCGAATTTACACGGAATCCTGTTCGAAAGAGTCGGTCAAGAGACTGCTGCAAGCGGCTAGCGAGTTTGCGTTGACGAGCGACAAGGCAGTGGCCGGGGCAGGCCGATGAAGTGGCGGACACGCGGAATCCTCTTCGATTCGGATGGCGTGCTGGTGAGCTCGCTTGGTTCGGTGGAGCGCAGTTGGTCGAAGTGGGCGGCGATGCGGGCGGTGGACAAGGACCTCGCCATCCGCACCGCTCATGGCTGTCGCGCGATTGAGACGATCCGCAAACTACGTCCCGATCTGAATGAACAGGCGGAGCTCAAGCTAATTGAGGATCTTGAAGTCGAGGACAATGAGGGCTTGTCGATCCTACCGGGAGTCAAACGCATACTCGAAGCGCTGCCGGAAAAGTATTGGACCGTGGTCACGTCGGCAACGGAGAGACTGGCGCGCGTTCGCTTGCAGCAGGGCGGCGTTCCTATCCCGCGGCTGATGGTGACGGCGGAGATGGTGGAGCAGGGAAAGCCGCATCCTGAGCCGTATTTGCGCGGTGCGGCCTTGCTGGGATTCAAGCCGCAAGAGTGCGTCGTGATTGAAGACGCAGCCTCCGGCGCCAACGCCGGTCACGCAGCCGGTTCCAAGGTGCTGGCGACGACGTTTTCACACTCCATGGAAAGCCTGGCAGCGGCCGATTGGATTATCAGCTCGCTCGACGATCTTAGAGTGACGGTTCTGCCCCGGGACGAAGGGCTCGAATTGGACTTTGAGCCTCTGCCCCGGCCGTGAGGCTCGCTCCCGTGAATTCAACCGGGGCATTCTTGCGGAACGAGGCGCTGGGCGAAGCAAGAACGAAGACGCCAATCTTGTGGCGGGTGAAGTACAACGCTTTCTCATGGACAAGTCCTGCCAAGTTGAGGGTCTTGTGGTGCTGCCCAGCCGAGGCTGCCTATTCCCGTACCGACACCGGGTCGGGAGCAGGGACGAAGGTAGCATCGACAACCTTGGGCGAGTATCGCAAACTCATCAGGTGATGCGCTCTGACGTGACTTCTGCAAGGTGGCGGGATTTCCGGCATCTTGCAGTTTTTTTGCGTGTCTGCTTGTTCCGACGATCGTCCTTACATTGACGGACCGAGGAGAGGATGAAGAGATTGGATATTCTCTACGGTTTAGAGCAGAAGCAGGGATGGAGTGATGTATCCAGCGTCAGCGATGTAGGCATTTTATTAATGAAAATGCCTGCAGAGATCGGTGGCTCACCTTACAGCAACCCTTCTTCTGCTCTAGGAGTGGCGGCGAGCATTGCTTCGACGGCCTGCAGATCTGCTTCGGTATCGACTCCGATGGTGTCATAAGGCGTGATTTCAACGAAGATGTCGATGCCGTTTTCGAGGAAGCGAAGCTGTTCCAGCCGCTCGATAGTTTCAAGCGGGCTAGGTGGTAGCTTGGCGAAGCGATGGAGAGCTTCGCGACGATAGGCATAGAGGCCGAGGTGCTTCAGATAGGGAGCGTTTCCGGAGTGATCGCGGTCATAGGGGATGGGGCCGCGGGAGAAGTAAAGAGCTCGGCCATCGGGGCAGGTAACGACCTTGACTGCGTTGGGGTTGTTGATCTCCTCGGGCTTGCAGGGAGTTGCGAGAGTTGAGACTTGGACTTCGGGACGGGAGAAGGGTCGTAATATCGCCTCGATGTGCTCGGGCTTCAGCAGTGGTTCGTCGCCCTGGATATTGACATAGATGGCGGCAGAAATCTTCCCGGATACTTCGTAGACACGATCACTGCCGCTGGCACATACCGGGGAAGTGAGCATTGCGGACCAGCCTCGCTCTCGCGCGAGTGCGAGGACTTCGTCGGAGTCGGTCGCGATCAATACATCGTCTAGTTGACGGCAAGCACGGGCCGCCTTGTAGACCCATTCGATCATGGGCGCTCCAGCGATGGTCCGTAACACCTTGCGAGGGAGGCGAGTGGAAGCCAGTCGCGCGGGAATGACTCCCAGAATCTTTAGGCTAGGGGGCAATGCTGCTCCTGTCCTGAGTGAGGCTTGCCAAGTAGTGTAGGCGTAGCAGGCGGGTAGGGGAAGCGGGGAGAAGCAGTCCAATAGGTGCATTTGCAGCAGCGAGCTGAGGGTATCCCTACGTGAATTTCAATAGGCACTTGATTTCTAACCGATGGAAGGTCTAATGTTCCACTGCGCATGGGAGGGGCTTCTGCAAGCCCCTCTGGCAGCCGGAGCCTACATTGAAAAACGCTCGACGCCCTCTAAAAACTTATGCCCTCCTCTTCGCTCTCAGCGCTCTAGCGCCGGCGGCTGCAGTTTTTGGCCAACCAGATTTGAAGCCTGGGGTGATTCACGTCGATTGGACTAAGACAATTGTGGTGTCAAAATCTACGCCGACTCTACAGGTGGTTGTGAATCCGATGTTGGCGAAAGGTTCTCCCATCCACGACGGCACCTTCGCTGCGTTGAAGGAACTGGGTGCGGATTATGTTCGCTACGTTCCCTGGGAACCGTACCCGAAGCTCGCGGTCGCCGAGCTGGATGCCCCAACGAAGGAGAAAACGTCGTGGGACTTCTCGCTAATCGATCCTTACACCAAGGACTTTTTAACCGCGACCGAAGGTCACAGCACGGTGATGAACTTCAGCACCATCCCCGCGTGGATGTTCAAGGTCGACAAGGCGGTTGAGTATCCGGCCGATCCCAACAAGGTCTTCTGGGACTATACCCAGGGCAGCGAGCTGATCGATCCTTCAAGCAAGCAGGTCGCCGACTATTTTGCGCGGCTAGTGAGCTGGTACACCAAGGGTAGCTTTACCGACGAGAATGGGAAGGTGCACACCTCCGGCTATCACTACAAGTTTCCGATATGGGAGGTGCTCAACGAGGTGGATTCCGAGCATCACACGACACCTGAACTCTACACCGCACGGTATGACGCGATAGTCGAGGCCATTCACAAGGTTTCGCCAGAGACGAAGTTCATAGGGCTGGCGCTGGCGGACACGCCGGGTGATCCGAAGTGGTATGAGTATTTCCTCAACCCGGCGAATCACAAGCAGGGCATCCCACTGGACTACATCTCGTACCACTTTTATGCGTCGCCCGCTCACTCCGAGGAACTCCGCGACTGGCAATACAGCTTTTTTAATCAGGCAGACAGTTTTCTGGCGAGCGTTCGATTTATCGATGCCATTCGCCAGCGACTTTCGCCGAGCACGAAGACGGATACGGACGAACTGGGCATCATTCTGCCTACGGATGGAGATGAGATCCAAGAATCCAAGGCGCATCCCGATCACATTCCCAAACTTTACTGGAACGCTGCCGCATCCTTGTATGGCTACCTGTTCATAAACCTCGCTAAGCAGGGCATCGATGTGATTGGAGAATCGCAATTGGTGGGTTACCCCTCGCAATTCCCCAGCGTCTCCATGATGGACTGGACGAACGGCAAGCCCAATGCGCGCTACTGGGTACTGAAGCTGCTCAAAGATAATTTCCACCCGGGGGACAAGCTGGTTGAAACGACAGGAGGCGGCAACGGCTTTGGAGGGGACAAGCAGATTGCCGTCCAAGCCTTCGTGACGCCGACGGGCAAGAAGCTGCTGATCCTGAACAAACGCATGACTGCGATCGACGTCACTCTGCCTGACGGCGTGAGCAATGCGACTGTATCGACCGTGGATGATGCCTCGGGGGAGGGTGCGGCCCGTAGCGCGCAGCAGTCGGGCAGTACTCTGCATATGGAACCTTTTGCTGTCACGGTCGTCGTCTGGCAGTAACACAGCAGTCTGGAGTGGGGCGTTAGTAGAAACCAGGAAGCAGAAGCGGTGCTTTTGCCGCAAGGCTGCGGTGTGAGTTGCCGCGAGAGCGCGACAGGTTTGACTCAGGCGGAACGGCTTCGTATCATCAGGTTTAGCTGCTTCCGCAGCTGTTTTCCTGTCAGCATTGGCGGTGTAGCTCAGATGGTTAGAGCGACGGACTCATAACCCGTAGGTCGACAGTTCGACTCTGTCCACCGCCACCAAGCAAATCAACAACATAGGAAGGAATCTCCAGTCCAGCATTTTCCTCTGGTTGCTGGGGGGTTGCCGTCGGTTGCCGATTTGTTGACTTATTTTCGGCTAGTTTGCCGTCTAGACGGTCAACGTAAGAGACGTTCGCGCCTGGGATCAGGTGGCCATAAGTGTCCACCGTAATCTGAATTGAACTATGGCCCATTTGATCTTTCACGTAGACGATTGAGGCCCCATTCTGGATCAGTAGGGAGCCGAATGTATGCCTCAAATCGTGAAGGCGAATCTTGCGGATCCTGGACTTCGCCAATACTGGTACGAAATACCGGTGGTAGAGGTTGTCGGGATCCAGAATGTTTCCATCCGGCGAAAGAAACACCCATTCGCTTGAGATGTCATCCTTTCCCTGGAGATGGGCCGAAAGCAAGCGGGCATCTCTCAGTTCGATCAAATCACGGCGCAGCTCGCGCGACATGTCAACTCGTCTTGGCTTCTTGCTTTTGGTTGTGGTGTGTCTCCTCCGCACATAATTGTGTTGAACCAAGATGTATCGATTGGAATCTTGTTCGTCCCTTCCGAACGCAATATCTCCCCATTGGAGGGCGACCAGTTCACCGCGTCTCAAGCCAGCTCTTACGGCCAAGAGGAACAGGGTCCGATACTCTGGACACACGAGTCGTGCAGTGTCCAGGAATTCCACGACTTCCTGCGTGGTGAGCGCAATTCCTTTTACAGCGCCAGCCTTCGCGGGGCGCGTAAAGCGCCCGAGACGAATTGCCGGGTTCGACTCGAGTAGACCGTCCTCGATAGCCTGATTGAAGATGCCTCGGAGAACGCTGAGAGCGTTTCGGACTGTACTACGCGCCAATTCCTTGGCAATCATGTCGTTTATCAGACCCTTGACTCCATCGCGCTTAATCTCATTCATGCGCTTTGAAGCGAATCTTGGCCGGAGATACTGACGCAAGACTCCTTCGTAGCCGTCGGCAGTGGATTCTTTGCATTCCATCCGCGCATAGTCTTTTAGCCAGAGATCCGCGTAGTTGCCAAATGTTGGTATTTGGGATTCGGATTCATCGAACAAGCCGATATCGCCAAGGGCAAGCTTAGCCTCCAAGATGCGTTTAACCTGCATTGCCGCGGCGCGGCTCTCTCCAACACACTTGGCCTTACGCCGGCCATTGTGAGTCACGAAGACAAACCATTTGCCCTGCTTCTTCCTGATGCTTACTCCCATTAACTTACCTTCCTGAAATCCTGCATGACTTCATCTACGGTCTTGCTGATATCTATGGCGTTCGAGGGGCAGAACGGATGAGCCTCTAGCCAGCGGTCAAGCTGGGTGCGGCTGATGAGGAGTTTCCCGCGGTCCACCTGCACGGCCGGAAGCGGATTCACTGTACGGTGAATCCAATCGCGAATGGTCCGCTCGGACATCGACGCGTACCGCTGGGTGGCTTTTAGATCCAGCCATTCCGGGTACGGTGCGATTTGTCCGCTTTGTATATTCACGATTGGCCCACACTATCTCGATTGAAGTTGACCTTGGTACCGATCCGCTACTCCCGTTCTTCAATCCGAGCCTGATCGAGAGCGGCTAGCGCATACCGCGCATGGCCGCTGATCAGAGACTTCATCATCGGAAAAGGAGACTTCCATCCAAGAATTGTCGCTAGTGAATGGACGCTGGCTCCTGAACGCAACAGACGATTTGCACAAGTGTTCCGCAACACTCCGAAACTTATGCGATCTACTCCAAGCTTTCCGGCCAGTCCCCGGAGTTGCCGCGTTACGCGAGACATAGTTTTCTTTGGAGAACACCCGAGGACAAACTCTGTTCCGGGCTGCTCTTCGAGACGGCTCTCGAAGATGCGGAGCGTTCTCGACCCGAATGGCACCATCCGGCCGCGCGACTTAGCCTGGCCGACGAAGATGCAGCGCTTTGGGAGATCGACGTCCTTCCAGCGGAGATCCCTCAACTCACCGGCACGAAGCCCGGTGTTGGAGACGATCACCGCTACATCATGGAGGTCCCCCATTTTCGGATCCTTTTCGGAGCTTGCGAGGATACGGTGAAGATCTGTCTTAGAAAGCGAGCGAGGCGTGTACTCCGAACGGCTCACGTGCTTGTATTGTGGAATGGACATGGTTAGTTGCTCCGTGGCGCATTCGCGCCGTGTTGAGGGTGAGGTTTGAGCCCTTTTTCTTCAAAAGGATCGACATTGAAATATACCCAGCGGCACAGTGAGGTTTCATCAACTGAGGCGATTGATTTATCTCTGATGACATGATGACGGTTCCGTGCCGCGGAGGCCCTAATGGGAAACAACTAGATTGGCAATGGTCGCCAGCGTAAGCCCGAGGGAACTCTTGAACTGGCTGCCAGCATTGCTCTCAATGGGGAAAGATGCCTGCGAACCGGGCGCATTTCGTATGAAGGAGGGACAGTATCGTGCCCTTGTTGGGGCAGCTAGCTCTCGCGTAGCTGCCATAGTTACAACCTGCAGTGATCATTAGGATCACCGCCGTTTGTGCGGAGGAGAACTAAATATCCCAGGCTGCTGGCATGGAGTCGGCATCAGACGCGATACCGTCCACGAGGTAGTCTTCCCAGCCATCAGCTCCACTCGCAGTAGACCGGTGCCGATTCTGGTACATCGACTGGACAATGGTGCGGGAAATCGAGCTGTCAACATTCCTAAGTGTCTTTTCGCTGTTGCGGCGCACCTGCTCAACATCAAGCAGTCCACTGAGGCGCACGCAGTTCTTACAACCTTCACGGCCCTCAGGTGGTGTAGCGGCATCGGCATAAGCACGGAAGCGTTTCATTAGCGGCAAGAGCGCATCAAGATCAATCTCGATGTCGTGGAGCTTGACCTCAAATGGAACCTGCAGTCCTTTGTTTGTGAGGAGATCGAGAGGCCTTTCTTTGTACTCTGCGAGCTGGTTTTCGAAGTAAACCAGCGCTGCACTTGTTACGTTCCCAATCCCATTTGCTTTCAGCAGCTGGGCGTATCCCCACAGTTGCGTTTCATAACACGGCAAGAACGGATCGTCTTCGCCTTTGTATTTGGCCGACTTATAGTCAACCAACAAGAGGCTTCCATCCTCTTTGGTGAACACCGCATCGGGCATGCCGACCAGGGTCAAACCAAGCTTTGGAAACTCCTGAGTCATTTTGAAGGGGAAGCTGACAGGGGCCGTGCAGCCCAGCTTCTTGAGCCACTTGGGCGCAGAGTCATGAGACTTAAAGTGCGCCTCAACTATCCTCTTTTCGAAGTTATCAAGGTGATACATGATCCCCGGCATGCCCATATCAAAAGGTGCCCTGAACTTCATGGCGATCAAGTACCAAAAGCAGCGGGGACAAAACGAGCCAGTGCGCATCTGGCCCAGGTGACGCGGTGAAACACGGATGCTTTCCATAATGCTCCTTCAATGATTAGTTTGTGTAGTTCACTTCTAGTTATGACAGCTGTGACGGATGTATCAAAGGCTCGCAGACTTTTTGGATCGCCAAGCGCTCTGCGCCCACTAAGGGCTCTTCGAAGAAGTACTCGAAGTGTTCCTGGATTCTGGTAAGTTGGTCGCCGGTACGTTGAGAAATGGATTTTGAACCTGCCGATTCGGCTACTGATTGGGCATGGACTGGTCCTGGGCGCTAGTTGCGCTGATGTGATATTAGGTTGGTGGAGAGATCTACCAAAGGCTCGCGTTGCAGAGTTGCTGAAGCAAGGGCTATATCGGCGAGCACTTACTGATGAACTCCATAACTGCGAAGTATTCTCGCGAGAGGCGTTCTGGTTTGACTCGGAAGTACCTCTGGCTGGTAGAAAGGCTGGCATGCCCGAGCAAGGTTTGAAGAACTGCAGCAGACATCCCGGCGTTGACGTTCCGCGTGGCGAAGGAATGGCGGAGTTGATGGATGTGCAGATGGGGCAGCTCCAGCTTCTTGCACCACTTCTCTAGAACCTCCTGGACCGTACGACTGGAGATCCGTTGGTGACGCTGTGACAAGAAGAGGGCTGATATGCTGTCCTTCGTCCGGCATTCTTTGATGTATTGGCGGAGTGCCTTAATGGCAATAGGTCCCACCATGAATTGGCGCCGCTTTCTCCCCTTGCCGATAACTTCGCCCACTCCGAAATACTCGAACGTGCCGTCTGCCAACTTGCGCTTGCGTGTCACGATCGTGTCTTTATTAAGCTGGCACAGTTCGGCAAGCCTAAAGCCGGAATAGACGAAAAGAAGCACAATCGCCTTGTCGCGTAAGTCAGTAATTCCGTGCACCAGTTTAGCGAGTACGTCATCTTCGACGGCTCGCGGAATGTCATTGTTAACCTTCGGCCGCTTGACCCGCTGAACTGGATTCGTAACAGTGCCATTCGCATTGTCTCGGAGGAATTCATAGAAACCGGAGAGCACTGCAAGACGGCGCGCGACAGTCGCTGGCGCGAGGGGACTGCCATGGGCGATAGAGAGATGGTTGATGAATTCGGTGATCGTGCTTGGCTTGGCTTGCGTGACCCGCAAGCCCTTGGCCTGAAGGAATGCTTCGAACCTTGAGAGATCCTGGCGATAGGCACGCAGTGTTTCCTCGCTGCTCGTTTGGCTCGCCAGATTATCAAGAAATCCTTGAATATTCATACGCCCTTTCTTTGGTTAAGGTTGGAGAAAAGACAGCGGGTAACAGCCATTACCCGCTATGTTCTATAGACAATTGATTCGGTGCTAGTTGCTGGATTCTCGATCTCCATGAGGGCAAAATCGACCAACGAGATGGCCTCGTCTTCATCGGATTCGTGCTTTTCTTGGAGTTTTGAGTAACTCGCTTCATACTGGCTGCGCACGGTACTTTCGAGAACCTTGATATAGCACTGCATTGAGTTCCAGGACTCCCAGCCACCGAGTTCCTTCAACACTGCCAACTCCATTCCTCCATTCATAAGGCGCGTGGCCCAAGTGTGTCTTAGGCGATGGAAGTTAAAAGACCCAGCCGGATCTGGTTCCTTCGATAGCAATTTCTTGAACCACGCGTCCAGTTGACTCCCAGTGAAGCGATGGAGGACATTGTTGTGGAGAAGGTGATCATTCGTGCAGCGGGGATCCCGCTTAGCGAGCCATAGCTTCAGGAAGTGCTGAACCTTCCCATGAAAGGGAACTGTGCGGGTGCGCTGATTCTTTGTGGGAAGCCGGACGAATATTTGCTGGGACTTCTCATCGACGTCCGAGACGCGGATATTGCAGACCTCGCCAATCCTCAATCCGCATTCAGTGCCGATCGCAACGGCGAGCATTAGTTCAAGCTTGCCGCTTTGCTCGATGCAATCCCAGACGATCTGAAGATCCTTGTCGGTGTAGGGGCGAGGTTGAGCTGGCCCATTACGTTGACTATGAATCCTTGCCACAACCGGGCTCGCCTTTTGGTACCTTTCCTCAGCGATGAGCCAACGAAAGAATGTCGCGAGGTGCCCCACAAAATTGCGACTGGTAAGTCCCCTCGCGCGTTCGAATGCGATGAACCGCGTGATAGCCGAAGGACGGATGTCCTCGAGGGTTGTAGTCTTCTCGAGTTGAACTGCAAACCGAAAGAACTTCGCAAGGCTGACCCGTACGTTGGAGAGTCCTCCGAGAGAATAGAAGTTGGCCGCTCCGGTGCTCATGTATTCGTCGATCAGAGGACGAAACTTGCCAGTTGGTCCCATGATCAGCTCAGTTTCATGGGCCCGCTCGTGCTCTGCAGTACAGAACGGCTTCTTGCCGACTTCGTCCTTGCGACCGAAGACCTCATCGCCGCAGTGCAGACATTTGCCGACAACATACCTGCTGGCAGCTTCGCGATTGCGGCAATACAGACTGCAGAAGGAGCGTGTCCGCTGCGGAGCGTAGAAGCCCGCGGGAATGACATGTTCGCAGTCAGGTCCTTCGCATGGTGCGGCTTCGAAGTACCTTTTTGGGGCAGGATAATCGGCCGAGAAGCGGCCGGTGTTCGTGACAGGCGCAGACTTTATCTTGGGTCTTGCATCAGAAGTCCTAGTGTCAATTATGTGATTACCCATTGCTATCAGCATCCTTTTCTTTGAGTCGGCGATTGTTGTAGTCGTAAAGTCCAACGAGCGGGCGGTGCAATGGTGGAACCAGAGGATTGCCGTAGTCGGAGTGCCGGCTGCAAATCATCCAGTCGAAGAACCTTGAGATGTGACCAATGATCATCTTGTTGCGGATACCGCGTTGCAGTTCCGCCTGGAGGAAACGTGTGACGGTAGAAGGGCGAATGTCATCAATGTTTTCGATCTGCTCGCTCTTGACGACATATCGGAAGAACTTTCCGAGGCTTCTCTGAACCTTGTTGAATGCTTCCTTCCTGTAATGGGCTGCTGCGCCATCCGCGATGTACTCTTCAACGAAATGGCGAAAAGGCCCGGTAGGACCGAGAATCTTTTCTTTGCGACGCTCAGACGGTGATAGGTATCCGTCACGGAGGCGGCCATGATAGACCACCTCCATTGACTCTTCTTCCGGTGCTATTGATGAGAGTGTTGTGGGAGTGTTACTGAACATGAGGTTCTTTCCTTTCAGAGATCTGTTGGTAGGTAGCGATGAGCCGATCAACCTCACGGGCATCGAACCGCTCTTCTCCGCAGAGAAGAAGCGAACGAATCTGCTGCGTGTCGATGAGCCACTGGACCTGCGGTTCGGGTAGTTGCAAAAGTGCCATCACATCGGTCTTCTGCAACAAGCGGGGTGCTTCTGTGCCTTGCATAGTTTTTCCTCCGGTTCACGCGGTGGTTGGAGATGTCCGGGCCGAAGCTCCGTCGGATGCGCTTTGATCCCGGCTCGCGCCCGGAGCATCCCTTGCACCTATTGCCATCGTGAACTGTGGCCTGGATCTACCAAAGGCTCAGCTGTGTTTGCTTCTATTCTGGTATCAAAACCAGCCGTGGCCGGAACAGGATTGCTGTTTCCTCGAGATTTGGATCTTCCGCTGGGGCAGCAGCGGAGGGAACTACAACGCCAGGGAAAGCAAGCAGGTTGGATTGTGTGGACTGGTCGGTTAGGTGGTTTGTGGGTTGACTTTGAATAACAGGGTTCGGACCGTCAGTTGTGGGCTTATTACGCATCCAAGCTCCAATACAAAAAGGGCGGCTTTCGCCGTCCTTGGGTTGTGTTTCGCTGATGGTAACCATCGGATTGTCCGGCAGGTTTATCCGGGCGGAGATTCCGCGGCAGGTTCGACAAATCCAATGGGGTATAAAATCGCCGCCGTTGGGCGGCCATTTAGCTTTGGGAGGGAAGGGGCGCGCGGAAGAGGGGTTGGGTGGGGATTTGTACTCACATTTGAGTTCCACCTCACAATCTCCAAATAAGGCGAATGCATTAGGAATAGGTCAAAAATAGCCTTTATTTGCAAGTTAGCTTTGACCCAAGCCACTCAACGTGTCAACATCACTTATCCCTTTCAATTAAGTAATACTTAAATAATCTAAGTACTACTTAATAATAAGTATCTTACTTACATTGAGTATCTCCTTACGGAGCTACTCTTTATATTAAGTATTACTCAAAGGGTAAGGGTTTCCGCCAGGAAACATCCCTGTCTTTGGTAGATCCCGACAAACCTGCATCCTCAGAGCATGACCAGCAGAATGCTGGTCTGCTTCTGGCCTCAAGAAGGCCCAAGGGAGTATCAACCAGTGGAAACAGAAAGCCTGATGTCGGTTAGAGAAGTTGCCGCGATGACGTCGGTCCAGACTAAGACCGTCTACGGTTGGACATACAGGAATCCACCGCTGCGGGTGCAACGACGCGATCGGAGGGTATTCATCCGCAAGGATGACCTCGACGAGTTCCTGGCGGCCAGGCTGCGCAGATCGCGCTCATCGGTTGCAATCGTGAAGGCGGAGATGCAAAGTGTCTCTTCCGCTCTTGTCAATGCGATTGAGAATCCCGCCCAGGAGCCCGCCAGTGGCTCCGACACGGCGTCGCCAGTGAGCTGCGGTCAGCGGGAGCTCAACTACCGGTGGCGTGACTCTGTCGGTACCTCCATCGTGATGTTCACGTATCCTCAACTCATGTGAGGGTACGGATCAACGCATGTCACCTGGACTCCACCCGCTAGGGTGGCCAGGTGATAGATCTGGCGTTTTCCGCCGACAGGATCATCCATTAGGGAAGCTATCAGCAGACTCAGTTCGACAGAACCGAGGTTCGTCAGCTCAGCCCGATGTTCCCGCATCGTGATTTTCCACGTGGAAATCTCTGTACAATCAGCGGCTTGAAGGGGATACTTGGATTTTTACATGGAAATCTAGGCGGGGCGCCGATAGCATCTTCGCTCCACTTTCCACGTGGAAACTAAGGATCCTATGTCATACAAACCTTTCGTGGAAATGGTGGCGTCGTATCGCGAGACAATTGGCAGCGCATATCCAAAGCAAGATGTAATGGCTGTGATTGCGGTGTTCGATCAGTGTGCCAACAGCCCCTCGATTTCCCAGGATCAGATATGTAAAGCGACCGCACTAAACGCCGGCAACGTAAACAAGATCATTAGCCGTGCGTGCGAAAAGGGTTGGATTCTTCGAGACGAGAGTCGGACAGTAGAACGAACGAAGCAACTAACGCTAACCAAAGCAGGTCGGAAACTTCTGAGAGTCTTTGCCGATCGTTGTGCTGCTTCATGCTCTGCACCGGAAAGCGCTCCCGAAAAGCAGAAGCAGTTATCTTTGGTGGCTCGGAACAGAACAAGAAAGCGGAAAGACGGGGATCGCACTTCCACGCATAGTTTCTTCGAGGATTCATAAGTGCTATAGCTTTGGAAGGTTGAACAGCGATCCCAGTTCTCTGGAGACCAGCGCGAGACTGCCTCTCAGTGCCGATGCATTGTTGTCCTTTCGCTCACTTTCTTGTCAGCCCATAAACCATCCACAAAAGCCACCGGCCGGATTGTCGTTAGCCCCGTTAACTGTCTTCGAAACCATGTTGAGTGAACTTCACTGTTCGCCAGTTCTCTGTCACGATTCTGACGACCTTTTCCGGCACACCATCAGCAATCTCGGACTGAATCTCCAGTGTCACAGTGACCTTCGAGCCGACCAATCCAGCTAGGTGTGAGATCACTTCGTCCGCAACCCTTCCGGCGTCTCGACCGACGCGAGCCGCATCAACGGTAATGCTGCCGTGGAAACGCCGTGGCTGCACAGGTGCGGTCGGAGCCGGTGAACCAGGTGTGGTCGTAGTAGTGGTCGTGCCAGGTGGCCGCGTTTCTCCCGGAGGTACCGGTATCGGCTCCGGTGTGGCCTGGCGACGAGCCACCTCGGGCTTGACCAGAAGACCGTCCGTGCCATCAATGATCGTCACACGCTGCCCGAAACGAAGGCCTCGATAGCGACCGTTTGCCTCATCGAAACCATCGGCGTAGGCGAACGTCTCTTGTTCCCAGGTAAGGAGGGTTAGGCCCTCGCTCGCTGCTTCGAAAAGAACTTGTGATTCCGACAGTCGCGGCAGATAAATATAGCGAGCAAAGTCTTCTGCGAGTTGCTTGATTGACACATGGTCACCGCGCCAGAGAGGCACCCTATCGAGCTCCATTCGAAGGCGAGTTCCTGCGAGCGCAGTGACCAGTAATTCGTCGTTGCGCAGTTTCTTGCTCGCGCGAACCGCGATCGCATCCCCACCAGAGAGCCTGAAGGCCTGCCATTCGATCTCCGCCTGGGGCGAATTCTGCACCGGTACCAAAAGCCATTGGTATGACTCAGGTATGCGCGCGGTAACAGCACCGTCGGCTGATGTCCTCTGAGTCTCTGCCTGCTTAACCTGGTGAGGCGCAAGGTCAAGCGACTCTTGCTCACTAATGATGGAATCCCAAGCGAGATACCGTCGAACTGCCTCGTCGAGGTCCTGCAGCCGAGTTTGATCGACGGCGAGAAAGACGAGCGCATTTCGAAACAGTCGAGGCGTATTGCCCCGGGATTCGAGAATTGCCTTCGCCGCCGCCATCGCCGCGCTGCCAGGTTCTTTTCGATAAGGATGATCGATGCTGAGGACCACAAGTCGGGCATCCATGACATCCGGCACGTCCTGCCCGGATTGCGGCAGCGGGTGAACGCGTTTGAAATCGCCAGTTCTGCGAAGGTCGAGACGAAGCCGAGCGTCGAGTTCGCGCGTCACAGCGTCGGGGTCACGCTTGAATTGTTCTGCCCGGTCCTCTGCGAGTTTCGTCACCGTTGGTTGAGTTGAGTACCAGTACCGGGCACCATCCTGGTAAAGGTACGTCGCGGCGGTGGCAAGGCGTCGCAATGCATCACCAAAGACCGCAGGGGATTCACCAGGCATCACGCAACCAAGCTTGATGTGTCGATCTTCAATTCCTCGATTCGCGGCGGTCGCGGTCGGTGCTGAACCAAGATAGACAGTTCGCGCCACGCGTCGACAAGCGGCGTACTTGCCGAGATTCGGCACCTCGCCATCCACTCGAAGCGGCAGAGAATTGGGACCGTCCACGTCCCGTTCAATCACCGGTACCCAGTTGTCTGACAGGTAGCGAGTCAGTTCAAATTGCACTCGTGGATCATCAATTGCGATATTCGCGGGAAGAATGAGCGGATTACGGTCCCCCTTTTCCCAGAGGGAATGAATTACTGCTGCCATTAGGCGCAGTACGCCGCGCGTGCGCTGGAATTTCACGAGTGTTGACCAGTCGTTGTATAGGCGGTCGAAGATCTCAGGATGAATAGGATATGCAGCTCTGAGGCGCTTCTCGTAATCAGATTCGTGGCATTCAGGCGGGAACTCCTGATGCTGAGTTCGGTAGAGGTCGTAAAATTCCCGTGCAACGGTATCGCGGGCTACGAATTGGCTCTGTTGAATCAGCGGCTCGAAGAGCCTGCGACGAACGATCTCGAAACCCTCTTCTGCGCTAGCAGGGCGCCAAGATGCTTCGACGCGACCAACTGCATTACGCAAACGATCTAGAGCAGCACGACCCCTTTCGCCGCCAACTTCCACGTCATCGGCCACAGCGTGCGGAGAGCCGGTTGCGTCCGATGCAGGCAGACTGATGACCAGCAGGCATTGCTTCGCCATTCGAGCTGACTCGGTGAGTGCCTGGGCGAATGTGAAATGGGTCTCGAAACTTCCTGCTGGGAGGTCGCCCTGGTCGTGCAACTGACGCGCATAGGACACCCACTCATCGATCAGAATCAGGCAGGGTGCGTATTGGTTCATCAGCATACGGAGCGCGTCGCCAGGACTAGTCGATCTTTCATCGTCGGGCCGGATTTGTTCGAATGCCTTTTTCGCTTCCTTCAAGCCACCTGCTGAAAATCCTAACTGCCATGCGAGTTCGCCCCACAGAGTACGTACCACTGTCCCATCGGATTTGGTTACGGGATTCCCCGGGGAGATCTTGTTTCCCACCAGGACCACACGATTCACCTTCGGTGGTCGCGACATGCCAGCTTCTTTGATGACGTCGTCGATCCCGGCCAACTCACCCGGGGCAGCGTCCGAAAAGAGGTGATAGAGCGCCAGCATCGAGTGTGTCTTGCCGCCGCCAAAGTTTGTTTGAAGCTGGACTACTGGATCCCCGCCCTGTCCGGCGAGTCTCTGAAGGGCTCTGTTGCAACCTTCGGGCATGGGCGCAGGCGTCCGAGACATTTTCCTGGCCTAGCGGTCAAGCAGGTTGGAGTTCGAGTTGTTCCCCGATGAGTGCGACGGCGTCGGCGAG
>JANXZS010000004.1 GCA_025355385.1 Acidobacteriaceae bacterium
GTGACAATTGCGGCGGCCCCTGCTCCGATGAAATCCGGTATCTATCGGGTCCAGGAAATCATCATGGACCCGGTTACCGGGTGGGCTAACCTTGAGCTTCGTTACGTGTGTCCATCATGATCGAAATATGAGGCGAAATACCGCATGAGCCTGACATATCGCAAGCTCACACGCGACACGATTATGGCCGCACTCGCGGCCAACTTCAACGCGAAAATCAGCGAACTGGCTGGCGTGTACGGCGTTCCGGCATTTGCGGTTGACTTCTCATCTTCTTCGCGAAATTTCGCACAGACCTACATCGACGAATCGAATATTGAGACATCCAATTTGATTGATTTTTACCCCGTCGCCGGATGCCTGTATACCGATGAGGCGATGGACACCGGGGAGCCGAGAAACGTGGCATTCACTGGCAACCTAACGGCATGTATTGACTGGTTCGTGCGACCGCGTGACGGGATTGAATCGCAGGACACGGAGAGCCTGATCGACATGCTGGAGGACGCTACGCTCAGCGTTCTGCTAGGCATTTCACCGCACACGGTGGTCGGGCAAACGGGTATCTGGCGGGCGCGTAAAACAACCGCAAGTCGAGAGCGGCAGATGCCTCTTGGCGATGGCTATTTTTCGAAGGTGAAGGTCCGCGACGTGTTTGCGGCAACAGTGGCGACATTATGAGACTCATACATACCGGTGACCGCATCGACATTGCAGGGCAGGTCCTTCGCAGCGGCGACACGATAGAGGTTTCCGACGATGAGGGGGCTGCACTCATCGACAATAAGTTCCCATTTTCGATTGTTGTTCCAGTCCCTGTTCCAGATCCTGTTCCAGATCCGAAAAAAGAAGGAGAAATAAATGGCAGCGAATTTTAGCGGAGGGCCTCTTTCGAGGCTCTACCTTTGCCCGCAAGCGGCACTTCAGACGGTACCCAACAGCGCTGGCGTTGCCACGCTAACGAACTACAAACTGGCTCCTCATGTCAAATGGCAAATGAAGCGGGGAGAGCCGACGCTGATTGAATCGGAATACAAAACAGGTACCGGCTCTATGCAGGCGGGAGTGGCTGGCCGTCTCGCACTCAGCACATTCTCGGGCGAACTCGACATCATGCTGAGCGGTGCAGCAGGAACTGCGCCGAACATCGGGGCACTGCTGGATAATCTGTTCGGCGTTGGCGGGACCGTGGTGGCAGCGACCAGCGTAACTTACAACGGGGCAGACCATACCGCTACGGCGGCAGTCCCGGCGTTCCTGGCGGCACTGTACAACGAATCCGGCAGCGGAACTACCCAGCAGTTGGGATATGGTGGATTCGTCCAGGGATGGAGTTTGGCAATCGGAGGAAACGGATCGCTCCGTCTCTCTGTCGATGGCCAGATGTTCTACATTTTGGAGTCCGACAATTGGGCAAACGAGGACACGACTGGCAAGGGTGGACTAACCACTTCGCCGGTCACCGAACCTTCCAGCCCCGTGTTGGCAGGGAATATGATCCCTGACTTTGCAGCATCCATTACGTTTGGTGGAGCGGCAATTGCTGAGTTTCGCTCGATGACGATCAAGGGCAGCACCGGGCGCGATCTGCGGATTGATGGTGTCGGAAAATACCCAGACATCAGTGTTACCCAGGGCCGCCGGCGTATCTCTGTCGAATCTCTTACGTTTGCGGATTCCGATGGCGCTGCGCTTGCGACGGTGAAGAATGCGCGGGCATCGAAGGTCGCGATGGATATTATCGCTACCCAAGGGAGCGTGGCTGGCTACATCGCAACGCATACGCTGAAGGCAGCGCAGTTCGGCGGGGCGACATTCTCCGAATCCGGCAACGGGCTGAACATCCAGTTCGATACAACCCCGCTGCACGCATCGTCTATCACCAACACGAACGAGTATAAGCTGGCACTCACATAACCTATGGTCTCTATCCAGTCAAAAGTAGCTCACGAGTCGAAGGGGATGCCTGGTGTCACCTTCGACGTGCGGACGCTCAACAAAATCCAGCGGGCGCGGCGAGATTTCCCCATTGCGGATCATGTGTACGAATACCAAGAGGCGTTTGGGGAAGCGCTTCGGTTGCTTCCCGATGGCTTCCTGAAAATCTCAACTGACACGCCGGAAGGGATAAAGGCCAGAATCGCGGCACTGGCTGCGATGGAACCAGCCACGGCACGCGCTCGCAGCATGGCGGATTACCGCGCTGAACTAATCGAGAATGAGCACCTGAAGCCAGCCTACATCAGGGCGGGGCTTGTCTCCATCACGGGCGCGGAGATCGACGGGATTCCGGTAACGCCCGACACGTTGCTGGAATCTTCCGCCGATTTTGACACGCTGATTGATGAGATTTACGATGCCTCCAGGGAAGCATCCGGACTGACATCGGCGCAGGTAAAAAACTCCGAGTCGCCTACCACTGGACCCGCACAGGTGGCGACCGAGACGAGCGGTACAAGTGCGGACCCTGCAAGCGTTTAAAGACCCATCATCACCGCAATTGCCGATTCTTTCCAGAGGAACGGAAAGAGCGGAAATCGCCCGCTTTTATCGCCTACTACACAAACATAAAAGGCGAGCAGGAGTCAGTAGAGCATACCAGCACTGCGGAGTGTCCACGGTCGATGGTCTCGCCCGTTATCGAGTACATCAACGGCCAGTTTCACTCTAACCAGATGGCAGTACGGAGCGGGGGCACGATCTATGGAACGGATGCTGGTAAGTGGCCTGCCTGGTGGTCTGACGCGGTGGAAATCCTGACATCAGAGCAACGGTACGCCAACGCAATAATCGGAATCACTAACGATGGCCGCTGATCTCACATTAGATCTCCGCTCAGACCGGCATTACGGTGCCGCGCTCCTGCGCGATCTGGACATTCCCGCGATTGGCGAATTCGCGCGAGCCACGATTGTGGCGCGTATCAAGCGCGGGCTTGGCTCCAGCGGAGCGCCAATGAGGCCGCTCAGTGCGCGTGATGCCAGATGGAAGTCCAGGCACGGCCTTAGACCAGTGCGCGATCTCACCGGGGACGGGAAGGAAGGAGGCCACATGCTGGACGGGATTATCGTGCAGAAGACATCCGGCACATCCGTCACCATTACCTTTGCGGCTGGATCGGCCATCAAGAAAGCGGCAATCAATGAGGCCCGTGAGGCCTTCTTCTGCCCATCTCCTGATGACGCGCGACGAATCGCCGCATTCGCGCAACAGCAACTGGATCGAGCCACACAAAAACTTGAGCAAAGGATGCTGGCTCGATGGCAGTGGACTGCCTAATATATGCCGATTGTATTTGACATCAACGCGAACGTAGCCGGGTCAGATAAAGTCGACCTTCTGGGCACCGCGCTGGAAAGAGCCAGCAGGGCTGGAGAATCGGCCATGGGGAGCCTAAAGGCGCTCACGGCGACTGCGGCGACAGTGGCCGGCACGTATGAGGCGCTGGCGGGGGGTCTGGTTCGCTATACTGCGGCCCTTGCGCCTGCCGTCACCAGCACAGACACGCTCCTGAATTCATTCCGGGTGCTTCGGTTCGCACTTTCGCCGACGATTTTCACGGCAGCCGCTATCGGCGTTGGCGTGCTTGTGGAGGAAACGCTACGGCTGGTCAATGCGCGCGGCAAGCTGATTGAGCAGCAGGCACTACTGTCCGCGACTTCCGGCACGTCCTTCGGTAATATCGAGCGAATCGGTGCCGCATCACGCCTGAGCGGAGCGAAGTACTCCGATATCGCCGCTGCGTTCGCCGCACTTGAGCGCAACGTCGAATCAGCGAAGACCCAGTCCGCTCTGCGGACGATTGGGGTTCCGTCGTATGCAAGTGGCGGCGCATCTACGGAACTTCTTGCTGGCATCGCCAAAGGCTTCAGCCAGATTGACGATCCGGTAAAGCGGGCCCAAGCCGCCGTCGACATCTTCGGCGCGGACCTCGCCGGGAAGGTCTTGCCGCAACTGAATGAGCGGTTCGCTGAAAGCTCCAGAGCCGTTCAGGACTGGTCGCTGACGCTTTCAGATGCCGACAGAAATGGCATTTATGCGCTCAGGCGCGATGCCGTAAATCTGAAAGAAGAAATTCTTTCTCTCGGCACAGGGTTCCAGGCTTTTGGTGCAGCAGCGGAGAAGGCTCTGGAGGTGGCGGCGGCGAGATCCTATACGTTCCTGCAATCTCTCCGGACTATAACGCAGTACCAGAGGGATAGAGCGGCAGAGGCGGCAGCCGGGACGAAAGTATCGGACGGCGAGGTTTCGCAGATAATTGGCCAGTCCCTCGCCACGGGCCAGGGAAAGGCCGACAGCGCCGTACAGTCGGCGGCGGCAATCGCGCTGCGCGACGAGGCCAGGTCGACTCTCGCAAGACTGGATTCTTCCCGCAGCGGCATTGAGCGTCAGATTTCTATTCAGCGATCCGTCCAGGATAAATCGTCAGACATTATCAGGCAAAACAGCGGCAACGGCCCTCTGGCTGGGCAGTTGACGACAGATCAGGCGCGCAACGCTTCCGCGCAACTGTTGGGCGCTACTCGCGAGGAAGCGGCGCTGAAAGCCGCCCTCAAGGTAATCGTGGAGCAGGAGAAAGTGGCCGCGAAGATCGAAGCCCACTATGTCGCTATCCTCGAACAGGCGCAGGCTTTGCGGGCGAACGGCGAAGGGTTTCTGACTGTCGGCGGATCTGGCTCTCTGCTACAGACCATCGTGACGCGGCAGGAGCAGGAAAAGGCCGCATTCTTCCGCAAGGCACCATCGCTCCTGCTACCTGGAGAGTACAACCCCAACACAGTACAGAACGGCAGTACCGACCTCGAAGGAGGGAATATAGCTGGCGGTCGCTTCGTCTCGCCATCGTCCGACCGGCTGCAGGGCGGTTTCAATGGGATCGCAACCGGCGGCCTGTTTGATGATCCGAAATACAGGCAAAACGAACAGATCAAGCTGGACGGCCTCCGTAATGAACTGGACTACACCAGCCGGATTATCGAACTGCGCGCAGGGCCTGGTGGAGAACTTGAA
>JANXZS010000072.1 GCA_025355385.1 Acidobacteriaceae bacterium
TCGGGTAATATGATCACCATTCGGCATAACGCCGTTTACGAAACAAACTACAAGCACATGTCCGCCTTCGCCGCGGGTAAGGGAGAGCAGGGAAGTACGCACACCCGCGCCGCGCGATTCGTAGGTGAGCATGCCACCGTCTTCATCATCAGGATGGGCCGTAATCATCATCAGGCTTGCCCAGGTATCAAGCTTGCGCAACGTCTGCCACAGCCCAGCGGCGCCGCGATCCTCGGGCACCGTCTCCTGAGAAGTCGCAGGACTGATGGTGGTGGCATAGGGAACGGCTTGTCCTGAAGCTAGCGGACCTCCGCCAAACTGTGACAGGAGAATCCCAGCGAGAGCGGTGACTGCCACGCCATACCTCGCGCCGATCTTGCTTGCGTCTGAGCCGGAGCGCAGTTTTCCGAAGAATTGGCTTCGAATATCGCCAAATTCCTGCCTATCGTCGGTTCGAAAGATCATTGACTCCGCTTCCCGTATTGCCGTCTCGTGTAGAGTGCGATTCCGTTTCTACCGTGCCCTCGTAAGAGTGGCGAGGTGCAGCTTTCCCTAACGTAAAGGCCGCGCCGGGCTCGGTTGCCCCGGATGCACTTGAAGGAGAATTGCCCTGAAGCCAGTGTACAATCCAGTTTCACCGGTTCACTGTTTTTGATTTCTCGATGTCCCACACCAACCTCCCCCAGCCCGAAGATGTTTCTCCTGGTCCGCCGCAACTTTCCCGGCAAATAGGCCTAGGGGGCGCTGTCTCGCTGAACATGCTAAACATGATCGGCGTGGGCCCATTCATTGCGATGCCTCTCATCATCATCGCCATGGGAGGCCCGCAGGCTATGCTGGGCTGGATATTGGGTGCCTTGATTGCCATCTGTGATGGGATGGTGTGGGCGGAGCTTGGCGCGGCCATGCCCAAGGCTGGTGGATCGTATGCTTTTCTCCGTGAGATCTATGGACCAAAGGGTATGGGGCGGCTGTTCTCGTTTCTTTATGTGTGGCAGGTCGGATTCAGCGCTCCGCTTTCTATCGCTTCAGGATGCATAGGTCTTTCGCAGTACGCAGCCTACCTTTGGCCTCCCCTGGCCGCCAGGGTTTTCCCCTCAGTACCTTTGCTTGGATTTCTGCACTACACCACTCTGTCGGCAGCCAGCTCTTGTGTGCTGGTGGTGGTGCTGTTGTACCGCAATGTTCGATCCATCACCCGCATGGCTTGGGTGCTCTGGGTAGGAGTGGTATTCACGATCTGCGCGGTCATCTTTGCCGGTTTCACACACTTTCATCCCGCCCTGGCGTTCACATTGCCGCCGGGTGCATTTCGCATGGATCGATCCTTCTTCGAGGGGCTGGGCGCTGCTACGCTTCTGGCCACCTACTGCTATTGGGGCTACTACAACGTCAGCTTCCTGGGCGCAGAGATAAAGGATCCCGGACGCAACATCCCTCGCGCGGTCCTTCTCTCGATTGTCCTGGTGGCGGCACTCTACCTATTGATGAATGTCAGTGTGCTGGGCGTAGTGCCATGGCAGGAGATGCATGCGGGCTCTACGCCCAGCGCAAAGGTGGCGGTCGTTGCGGTGCTGATGCAGAGAACCTTCGGGCCGTTCGCCGCCCGCGTGATTGCAGCATTGGTCATCTGGAGCGCGTTTGCTTCGGTCTTCTCCCTGGTGCTTGGTTATTCGCGCGTGCCATATGCGGCGGCGCTCGACGGCAATTACTTTCGCTTCTTTGCCAAGCTGCACCCGGTGCATGGCTTCCCTCACCGCTCGCTGATTGCGTTGGGGAGCGTTGCCACACTGTTTTGTTTTTTCGACCTCCCGCATGTGATCGCGGCACTGGTAGCTATTCGAATCGTTTTGCAGTTTCTGCTGCAGCAGGTGGGTGTCATTGTCCTGCGCATCCGCGAGCCGGAACGGGCCCGGCCCTTCCGCATGTGGCTCTACCCGCTGCCCCCAATTCTAGCTTTTGCAGGGTTCCTCTTTATCCTCATATCGCGCCACCAGGCAATTCGGGAGTTTTCCTACGCGACCGCGGTGGCTGTTTCCGGCGCGGTAATATTTCTCGCCCGCTCCCGCATCCGCAGGGAATGGCCATTTGCAACCGTTGATGGCACAAATGGGTAGTGTTAGAGGGGTGATGCTACTAATGTTGAAATACCATTAGTTAAAGCGAATGGACACAGAGCCGAAGTGCTCGAAGCGCACCAGCCCCTGGGATTGTCTTGCGGCGGTCGTTTTGCCAGTCCAGCTTCCGGTCGTAATCCAGTCTCCGGTGGTCAGGCCTCCAGTCCGGTATTGACCTTCGTTTGCCAGCCACACGAGCAGGCGCACCAGGTCGCTTCCAGCGCCGCACGAACCGCGTGCCTCCATGCGTACCGCGCCATTCACAGAGATAACCACTCCCTCAGCGCCAAAATCTATGTCTCGCCAATTCGCCACGGGCTCGCCATAAACAAAGCCCCCATTTAGCTGCAGATCGCCAATCCTCGAAAATGGGTCCACTTTTTCGGGATCTGTAAAGCCCGACTCCAGCACTTCGATGGCTGGATGACAGCCTGCGATGGCGGCGACCACTTCGTTCCGCGAATACGGTTCGGTGCGCAGGGGCAGGTCACGGCCCAAGCGGAACGCGATCTCTGCCTCCAAACCGCGCAACCGCCGATACCCCTCTGCCAGCGTGGCACCGGACCGCGCAAATCCACCCATCAAGGGCATAGGGCCGAAAACCGGAGTTGCGTCCGGGTGGGGCACGCCAACCTTCCAGCCGCCGATCGCGCCCATGGCCTCCACGATGATGTCCTGCAGAAAGTAAGCCTCTTCCAGCGTGTTCGGGCGCAGGGGCTTCGGCAAATTCTCGATGGGAACGCCGGTCCGCCTCGCTTCCAGCAAAAGTTCCGCTGCCTGGCGCATACGGTCCCGGTCGAGCGTGCTAACTCTCATCGCTTCTGTCATATGCATTTCTGTAATAGCGGGATTAATTTCATCTCAGCAAAAGCAATCAGTTGTTCTGCAGTTTTGCAGGATCTGACTGTAATCTTAGAAGGGCCGTTGCGTCTAATCTTCGAGAGGCTTTCCGATGCTAATCCGCAAACCAAACGATATCCCATCTTCCGAAATTACCTCCCAGTCTGCCTATCTCAATCGCCGCAATTTTATTTCCGGGGCCGCCGCTGCTGGCGCAATGGCACTCGGAGCAGACCGTGTCGGGCAGTTGGTTGATCCTACGTCCAAGGTCTATGCCGGCACGAAGCTGGAGACGGTGACGAGCCCGCTCTCCACTACGGGCGAGACGCTCACAACCCTAAAAGACATCACCAGCTACAACAATTTCTACGAATTTGGCTCGGATAAGGGCGACCCGGCGCGTTACGCGGGGAAGTTGCAGACGCGTCCATGGACAGTCAGCGTCGAGGGCCTGGTCAAGAACAAGAAAACGTTTGACATCGATATGCTGCTGAAGCTGGTTCCCTTGGAAGAGCGCGTTTATCGCCTCCGTTGTGTTGAGGCGTGGAGCATGGTCATCCCCTGGGTAGGGTACTCGCTCTCGGAGTTTATCAAGCGATGTGAGCCGCTCGGCTCAGCAAAGTATGTTCAATTCCTGTCACTGGCCGATCCCAAACAAATGCCATACATGAAGACAGTTTCGTTGAACTGGCCTTACTCGGAAGGGCTGCGTATGGACGAAGCGATGCACCCGCTGACGCTGCTGACGTTTGGTCTCTATGGGGAAGCGCTGCCCAATCAGGATGGGGCGCCGGTTCGCCTGATCGTGCCATGGAAGTATGGATTCAAATCGGCTAAGTCGATCGTCAAGATCCGCTTTGTCGCTGAGCAGCCGCACACGGCATGGAACGATATGGCCCCACGTGAATATGGGTTCTACTCCAATGTCAATCCGGACGTTGATCATCCACGGTGGACGCAGAGGAATGAGCGGCGAATCGGGGAAGCTTTCTATAAACAACGCCGCGCGACCCTGATGTTCAACGGCTACGGCGATCAGGTGGCGCAACTCTACACCGGCATGGACCTGAAGAAGAATTTTTAGAACATGCATGAGTGACCACCCGAGGGACGAAGGAAATGTCGAACGGCAAGATCGTAACGCTCAAGGTGCTGGTATGGCTGGCCTGCCTCTATCCGTTGGCAAGCCTGGTGTATCGGGCCGTGTTTACGTCTCTGGGGCCGGATCCCACCCACACCATCACCTTCTCGACGGGATTGGCGACCATTCGGTTGCTGGTAATTTCGCTAGCCATTACTCCTCTGCGGCGGCTCTCTCCTCGGTTGTCCTGGCTGATACGCTTTCGTCGCCTGCTGGGCCTTTTCGCTTTTTTCTATGTGTCCCTGCATCTGCTCACCTATGTAGGCCTCTATTCTTACTTCGATGTGAAGGCCATCGGGGCAGACATCCTCAAGCGGCGTTATGTTACTGCCGGGATGGCGGCTTGGTTCCTGCTGCTTCCTCTCGCCCTCACCTCGACCAAGTGGTCGATTCGCAAGCTCGGCAAGAACTGGCAAAAGCTTCATCGGCTGGTGTATGTAGCGGCGACTCTCGGTGTGATTCACTACTGGTGGCTGGTGAAGTCGGGAGTGCGAACTCCGGTGACGATCACGGTGATGCTCGGCGTCGTGCTTCTAGCGCGACCTTTGACGACCTGGATTAAGAATCGCCCTCGTCCGACTACCGACAACGTGACGACCTCGGCTTGAGTTGCCTGTCCACGTCCTGGAGGCTGTTAGATCTAAGGCTGCGCAGTGGTGTCGGCGTTGTGCGCACCGACAGCTGGCAGGCTCAGGACGACGTTGTCAACATCGCTTCCGCTGAGCTCGATGTTCTGTTGAGCGGGGCCATAATTCGCCGTGCTCTCGGCCGATTCTCCCGTACTACCATGTGCCGCCACTACATCGGAGGCTCCG
>JANXZS010000121.1 GCA_025355385.1 Acidobacteriaceae bacterium
ACCAGCCGCTCGATCTCCCCACGGCTACGACGACCAACCAACACGCCAGCATCCACACTCATCACCAGAGTTCATCACAAACCCCATCCCGCTAACAGGTGCGTTGCTCGGTCGCTTACTTTAGACAACAGAGCGGGTGGATCATTGGGCTGTTATGTGCGGCGGGTTGCCCCATGACTGCATACAAAAGAGATCTGGGCCACTCGATCAAATACACGGGCAGATCCGTCCCAGTATTTCCAAAGGAGTCCGATTCGGGCTAGTAGCCGATGCGGCCGAAGTGAAGGCTGCGCCACGTTGGAGATATTGACTTCGATACTAGTTGACGCCTACGTTGCGAAGGTCCCATTCCACACGTGGCTAACGGCCAAGTTGTGCCCAAGGAGTTACACATGACCTGCAGAAAACTCTTTTCACTAAAACTTTCAGTCCGAATTCTGTTCCTGATCTGCCCCGCAACACTATCTTTATCGACGCTCCTTGCTCAGGGCAGTGCAGGCGCCTGAAGCGATGAGGTAACCATACTTAACGAGTGGAACCCGGTTGAATTCAACATGCAACCCCGTAGTGGCATCTCACGGAACTTTCGGAAGGGAGACCGGCTCCGACCAGTGAGCATTCCGGAATTGCCACTGACCATTGCTATTTTCTGCCAGTGCCGTGAAGAAACCGCTCGTCGTTGTCTCGTGCCCCTTCAGGTCGGTTTGGACTTCAACCCACGATGTGCCAACCACCGCCAAATCTGGAGTGAGCGAATCTATGCGAAGGTCATCTCCCCGTGCAGGTCAATGTGCTGGACGGTGTGGGCAAAGTTTTGGATTCCTTCAGTAGCCGATTGGCTGTTCGGGAACACGAGGTGGCCGTTGACGGCCATGAAGAAGGCCGGGCTGTCCGCAAAATGCCTGCGCCAAGCTGTAGGCCCCTCCTGGCTGACGTCATGGGCCACGTCGAGGACGAAGTGCTTCACACTGTCCTCGATCCTGTGCTTCTGAGCAGCCGTCAACTGGGAACCGTTGACCGGTTCGCGAGGAGTTCCGCACCCTGATGATGTCACCAGGATTATGAGCGAGATACAAAAGACAAGACGCATGAAGCACCTCGAGTGTCACGACACGCGACACGGCAGACCCCTGCTCACAATCAGGGCAAGCTAATTGAAATAGACGCCTTGTCCGAGCCAACTCTCACAGAACTAGACGAAGGGGAGACTGGAGTTTCAGCCATGCGTCACTCAATAGAATCGTATGCAGGGTATGCCGGAACTGCGGCCAGATGACTTCAGTCCAAGCATGCCAGTAGATTCTAAGCGTCTCCAAGAAAGCTCGCACACGCTGGTTACCTCGTGGACGAAACAGATGTCGCGGATCGGTGAAGTGACCCATCGGTCCTTTGTTATGAACTCGACGCCTTGGGGTGAAATAAAGGGTGGCAGTTGTTTGCGTCAATTGCCACACTCTCAGATTGCCCCGAAATTATCCCCTTACGGAAGCGTGTTGTATTTGCCAAGTGCCTGCACTGCGACAGTGGGTGCAGCCACACCCAGGGTCTGGACAACCTCAAACGTGGGTGCGTCGTTGAAGCTGTTGGAAGTCCAGATTGCGCCGGCACTATCGATTGCAATGCCCCGTGGTGAATCCGAGATTCCGTTCCGATCGACAGAGTTGTATCCGCCGCCGCCGCTGTCGTAGCTAGGTGGCAAAGGCGAGACAAAGGACGCCCTCGTGGTGTTGTATTCAACGATCCCGTCTCCGTCAAAGTCCGAGATGAACACGTTTTTGGCGCCATCGATTGCCAGGTAACGCGCATTGGATAGGCCGCTGGTTGCTGGAAAGCCGGAGTAAGCTCCACCGGCCGAATTCAATTGGTAGAGGCCCGAGGTATGGGAACCGTTGCAGTTGCCGCAGGAATTCACCATCCAAATATTGCTCTGCGAGTCGATGGCGACGCCGGTGGGTGCAAATGCTCCGGTTTCCCCAATTTCGGTGTAGCTGGCCGGCGTGGTCGGCGAGCCCGGGGTAAAGATTCCTATGTTAGACGTGGATGCGGTACCAGCGACAATTACGTTACCAGCCGTTGCATTTGTAGTGTTGTCGATTGCGATACCCTGCACGCCTCCCGATATCTGAGGGACGAGGCTATTGCTGCCAAAGCTAACGGTGAGCGCGCTCCCTCCAGCGAGCAGTTCGGCCGGCTGGCATGTCGTGCTGGGGCAACCCGCCTGACTATAGCCAGCGAAGAACGCGTCGCCAGCCTTGTCGATGGCCATCACGTAAGGCACGCCGACAGTGCCGCTACCGGTGCCGCCAGTAACGTTGGAAATATAGAACGTGAAGTTGCCGGAGGAAGGCACGTACTTGTATAGCCCCGGGGTTGCCGTTTGAACCGCCAACCAGAGGTTGCCAGTGGCATCAAAGGCTCCTCCCGTGACCTCGCCCGTGATATTGCTGGCACAGGTCGTGCCGCAGGTCGCGGTGGGTAATGGCTGCACTACACCAGCAGGACTCAACTCGACGATGGGCGATACCCCGGTGACAGGAGGTACGTATACCCACGCGTCGTCATTGGCGTCCACAGTCAGGGCCCAGGGCTGTGTGACGGTATGACTCCAGGTAGCGTAGTTGTAACCGATAGCGAGCGTCCAGTCGGTTGTTCCTGTCGCTGCACTGTAGGTTGTCGGGAATGGTGGTGTTGCTGTGACCAGCGCATAGAGGCTCGTGGTATTGGCGTCACTAATGTACGGGCGTTGTGCCAAGTTAAGCATCGATTGGAGGGTATTGGTTGGGAAAGTACCATTGTTTGCTGGTGTCAGCGCAAAGAGTTTGCCACAGGCGCTACCATCGCTTTGGACTCCACCCGTACTGTTGACGCAGGTCGCCATCATGTCGGCGATAAAGTTGATCTCCTGTTGAGGCACGGTCCCAACACTGCCCGAGGCTACCGTTGCTGCATTCGCGGTGCCGTTCGTCGTGTTGGCCAAATTGGCTGCGTTTACGAAAGCATGCGCCAAACCGGCGTAGTTTCCCGTTACGCCGGTCCCGGAGGAACCGTTGTTATTGGTCGCGCTGGTCGTCACGTTTACTGTTGCGCCGCTGATCTTGGTAAACCCAGAGAGCGCATAGGCTGACGCAACAGTTGTGACTTCGTCAATGTTGACGAATGTGCTCTTGGTTAGGTTGGCGCATGGACCAAGCGCGGCCATCAGCAGAGCGTTACTATTGGTCCCCGCGCCGGGATTTCCGCCATTGGACGTGATGTACGCCTGTTGGCCTGCAGGACAAGTAATGGTCTGACTGTTGAAGCTGAAGGTGCCACCTGCTCCGGTTGTGACGGGCGTGCCCAGCTGTAATGCGGTGCCACCGTAACCGCTTGCCTGGGTCGCATACAGAGTGACAGTTGCGCCAACGATAGGCTGCTGGCCTCCTCGGGCTATTCCAGCAAGTGCCATTGGAGTGTCAGTTGCAGTTTCCGGAGCGAGGTCCTGAATTCCGCACCCAGTCATAAGCAGCGAGAGTCCTGCTAAAACAGCTCCGGCTGCCCATTTTGCACTTGTTGAAGAACAAATGACCATTGGTCTCCTCCGAGGGATCCGTCGACGGGGTTTACTTACGAGCCGCTTTGTTCGCCTTATGGCGATTTCTAAGAGAGGCAAAAAGAGCGCCAGCGCCTCCGACAAGCCCGAGGATTGCCGTGGGGTTCTCAGGAGAATCAGTACACCCTGTTTGAGCGTGAAGAGAGAGCGGAATCCCGATGAGGGCGATCCCAATAGCGAAGAGAGTGGGCTTGTTCACGGGTATACCCCTATGTGAGAGATCAATCTGTCCGGTCTTTGAAACGAGATCGCCGACAAAAATGGCCTGGTCGATCCGCCCCTACCTCTTTCGCGGCCTCGACTTCACACAAAGATAGTCCAGACAACTAAAGTAGTCAAGCAGATTAACTAATTTTGTGACGTATATTTTGCAAGCAACGCCTTACCGGCAACATTCTGGATTAGCCGTGCTATTGCGTATGAATGAAGGTTGGAGTAATCCTTTGGGCCAATCGGCGAGTACGGCAGGCCTGTACCTAGAATGCTGAAATCCCTGTCGCACTCTGGCCTAGGATGAGCGTGTGGATATCGTGGGTGCCCTCGTACGTCTTCACCGACTCTAGATTCATCATGTGGCGCATGACGGGGTAATCGTCCGTAATGCCGGTCGCACCCAGAATGTCTCGCGCCATACGCGCACACTCTAAGGCCATCCATACGTTATTCCGTTTAGCCATCGAGATGTGTTGGAATTGGGCTTTGCCTCTATCCTTGAGTCGACCTACCTGCAGTGCCAGTAGCTGTCCTTTGGTGATTTCGGTCAGCATCCAGGCGAGTTTCTCCTGCACGAGTTGATGCGACGCAATGGGCTGATTGCGAAACTGTTTGCGCTGCTGGGCGTATTGCAGCGCCGCGTCGTAACACGACATTGCCGCTCCAATTGCACCCCAACTGATGCCATACCGTGCCTGCGAGAGGCACATCAGCGGAGATTTTAGACCGCCGCTCGTCGGCAGAATACTCTCCGCCGGTATGCGGACGTCCTGCAGCGAAAGCCCCGAGGTGACGGACGCCCGTAGCGACCACTTTCCGTGGATATCAGTAGCGGAGAAGCCGGGGCGATCGGTCTCGACCAGGAAGCCGCGAATTTCGGCTTCTTCGTCCTCGAGCTTCGCCCAGATCACCGCAACATCGGCGACCGAGCCGGAGGTGATCCACATCTTCTCTCCATTCAGGAGGTAGCCGTCGCGGTCGCGGCGTGCCCGTGTGCGCATGCCTCCAGGGTTTGAGCCAAAATCGGGCTCTGTGAGGCCAAAGCACCCAAGCTTCTCTCCAGTGGCCAGCTTCGGCAGCCAGAACTCCTTCTGCTTCTCAGAACCGAAAGCGTAGATAGGGTACATAACCAGGGCTGACTGCACACTGACGAAGCTGCGGATTCCGGAATCGCCGCGCTCCAACTCCTGGGTGAGAAGACCGTATTCGACATTACTGATGCCGGAGCAGCCATAGCCATCGAGCGTGGCGCCGTAGAATCCTAACTCACCCATTGGTCGAACCAATTCGCGGGGAAAGCGACCTTCGCGATTGCACTGTTCGATGATCGGGATAAGGTTTTGCTCGATGAATCCGCGAGTCTGATCGCGAATAAGGCGTTCATCCTCGGAGAGCAGAGAATCAAACTGAATAAAGTCAAAGCCTTGAAACTTAAAGCCCATTGGCTTCTCCATTCAAACGGCATGGCTGTGAGCCAAAACCGATATCTCGCTTGGCCTTCAAGCGGATGGGTCCCCATGACCGACTTCGGCCACTTCGAAAGTTGCACGCAGGCCGTCCTGGCTGCTGCCGCCCGCCAGGATGGAGTAGAGGCCGAGGTTGACCTCGGGCTTGAGTTGCTCGTTCAAGAATGCCAACTCGTTTCGGCCCAGGATAAACGTCGCGGTCTGACTTGCACCGGCGGCCAGCGAGATTCGCTGGAATCCGCATAGTCGTTGCACCGGCTGGGCGATTCGGCAACTTGAGCACGAGAGATAGAGTTGAACGACATCTTCGCCGTCGATCGTCCCCGTATTGGTTACCGTGACGCTGATCCGAACCGTGCCTTCCCGCGAAATCTGACGCGGCACAATATCGAGACCTGAGTACGCAAATGTGGTGTAAGACAGTCCATGACCAAATGGAAACTGCGGGTTGTAGCGAACGCTGTCAAACACGTCCGGAACCTCGAGCGTCGATCCGGCTCGGCCGTAGGGTCGATGGTTGTACGGCATGGGAAGCTGTCCGGTGAACCGAGGGAACGTGATGGGCAAGTGTCCACTGGGATTGCACGCGCCGGTAAGAACCTGCGCGACGGCATTGCCGCCCTCTTCGCCGGGATACCAGGCCATCAAAACGGCATCCACTTTCTCGACCCAACGTGATAGGGTGACGGGCCCGCCGGAGATAAGCACCACCACAATCGGCTTCCCGAGCGTGGAGAGAGTATCGATCAAGGCCTCTTGCTTGCCCGTCAGGTCAAGTTCAGCGCGATCCATCTCTTCCCTCGCCGTCTCTCTGCTGCCGCCCATGAAGAGGATTACGGTATCTGAATGACTCACTGCAGCGATGGCATCTGGGAAGCCGTCGATACTATCCCCGTCTAGTTCACAGCCCTTCGCATAGTGGATTGCAACACTTGCGCCAAGATGGTCGACCAGAGCCTGTCGCGGCGTCACCGCCTTGTAGACTTCAGGCGTGTAGCCTCCTTGGCTGACGACGTCCGCGTTTGGTCCTACGACCGCGATCGACTTGATCGTGGACTTTAGAGGGAGCACGGAGCGATCATTCTTCAGTAGCACGATGGAGAGCCACGCCATACGCAGAGCAATCTTGCGATCCTCCTCTGTATCGGCATCCCACGAAGCCTTGTCCGAATCGTTATATCGGCTCTCGAATAGTCCGAGGCGAAACTTGATCCGCAAGACTCGGCGAACCGCGTCATCCAGAGCCTCCTGCTCGCAGCGACCAGCCTTCACCTCCCCGGCGAGGCTGCCATTGTAGACATCCAGCTTCGGTGTCTCTACATCGGTACCCGCAGAGAGTGCACGGCGTGCTGCCTCTCCAGATGTCGCGGCCACATGAAGATCGTTGATCGAGTTGGCAATCGCCCCCCAGTCAGACAAGACAATTCCCTGGAAATTCCACTCCGTGCGCAGCACGTCGGTGAGCAGCCAGCGATTCAAAGCACACGGTACACCACCCAGCGTATTGTAGGCACACATCAGGCCAAGCGCTCCGCCTTCCCTGACCGCAGCTTTGAACGGAACGAAGTAGAGTTCGCGGAGGGCGCGCTCAGATAGTTCAACGTCGCCGCTATCGCGCCCGCCCTCTCCTACAAAGTTTGCGACAAAGTGTTTGGGCGTTGCAATCACACCCTGCGACTGCAATCCCTGAACAAAGGCAACGCCAAGCCTAGCAGCTAGGAATGGATCTTCGCCGTAGGTCTCTTCAGTACGGCCATGACGCGGATCGCGCCCCAGGTCGAGTACGGGTGCAAAGACTTGCCGAATACCTCGGTTGCGTGCGTCCCGGCCTACAACGACGGCCGCTCGCCCAACCAATTCCGGGTCCCAAGTTGCCCCCATGGCGAGCGGAGTCGGGAAGATGCAGCCGCCATTGGCGCGCAGCCCGCGAAGGCCCTCTCCATCAACCAGCGCAGGGATGCCAAGTCGCGTCTCTTCCGCCGCAACACGCTGAATAAGATTCGTTACCTCGGTTCCCGACCTTGCATCCATATCGGCAATGGGTAGGCTGATCGATCCCATCCCCGCAGCACCAAAGTACTTCTTGAGAGTCTCCGCAGTGTATGTTCCCAAGTCTGTAAACCGGTTTACGTGGGTGCCTATTTTCAGAGAGCAGAGCTGCCGTACCTTTTCATCCAAAGTCATCCGGCTGAGCAGATCGCTCACTCTTCGCTCAGTTTCTTGATCTGGCGTTCGTATCAGAGAGGCCTCGTTCCCGGCCCCTCCGTGTGCCGTCTGCTCGGCGGCGACAGGGAGGGTACCCAGTCCCGGAGCGCCGAGCCCACGTAAGCAACCAGCGAAGGCCGCTCCTCCGATAACCAACGCTCTTCGGGTAATCTCTGCCATCAGCTCGATCCAAAGTTCCCCGTGCGATGAAGTTACTCCGGTCAGAACCGACGGGGAAGATTTGCGTACCTGCGCGATTGCGAAAAATAAAGGAGCCCGGTGACAATAGGCGTGACGGATAGTAAGGTAACTTAACTATATTGCCGTTGCAAGTCTAAGCGGCTGATCCACACGGAGGCGGTCGCTGTGCGGGAACGTATCCTACTTAATTCCGTCCTTCTCGTGGCCTTGGTGCTGCCAGGAGCTTCGCTATTGCGAGCGCAGCAAGTGGACGTCACAGCCTTTGGCGCTGTGCCGGACTCCTCCCAGGATGCTACGCCAGGAGTTGCCAGAGCCATCACATTCGCGAAGACTCTGGTCCGTCCCGTCCTCGATTTTCCCACAGGACGCTATGAATTCTGGCCGGACAAAGCACAGCACCGTCACTATTTCATCTCCAACCACGACGCTTTAAAGAGCCGCGCGGTTGCTATGCCGCTAGAAGGGGTGAGGAACATCACCTTGGCTGGCCATGGCTCGATCTTCGTTTTTCATGGACTCATCCTGCCAATTAGCGTTGTTGGCGACAACAAAGTCACGCTACGCGACTTTTCGATCGACTACGCGACACCGCATGTGTTAGAGACGGTAGTCGCCGGTGTGGATGGTGACGCTGTCGACCTAAAGATCCCAACGGGCCAGATATACGCAGTAGAGAACGGCCACATCTGTGCAAGCGCAGAGGGATGGAAGCAGTGCCTGGGAACCAGCCAGGAGTTTGATAGCGTCAGCAAAGCCATCGCCTGGAACACCCATGCCGATCTTGATTTTGGGGATTTGAGCGCGGTCGAGCTTTCGCCAGGCACAGTTCGCGTCAACGGTATGTCAATAGAGCCGACCAAGGGGAACCGTCTTATCCTATGGAACCGCGACCGCCCCAACCCAGCCATTTGGGTGAGCGAGAGTTCCGCGGTGTCAGTCGTCAACGTCGATGTCTTCAGCGCGCAGGGCATGGGGTTTCTTGCACAGAAAAGCGCGAACATTCATCTCGATCGATTCAACGTGAGGCTTGGTGGTGATAATGCGCGCTATGTGTCAAGCGAAGCGGATGCCGTACACTTTTCCAATTGCCGGGGAATGGTCGTCGTTGAGAACGGAATTTTCGAAAACATGCTGGACGATGGCATCAATGTGCATGGCGACTATCTACGCATAGCTAAGGTTATCTCTCCGAGTTCGGTGCAACTGGAGTGGGTCAATCCGCAGACGTTTGGCTTCTCGTTTGCTTCCCCGGGCGAACACATTCAGTTCGTCAAGTCTGCCACACTGCTTGATTATGGGGTAGGTGTTGTCAAGGGCATGAAGCGGATCGACGATCGGCATCTGCAAGTCACTTTAAATGATCCTTTGCCCGTCCGAACGCAGGTCAGTGATGCTGTCGTAAATTCCGACTGGCAACCCAGTGTTATCTATCGCAACAATATCGTCCGCCGCAACCGTTCGCGCGGGACAATCTTCAAGACCACCAAGGGAGTTTTGGTGCAGGGCAATACGTTTGACCACCTTTCTGGCCCGGCTGTCCTGCTGATCGCGGATGCAATTGACTGGTTTGAATCACAGCCAGCAAGCAATGTCATAATCTCGGGAAACCATTTCATCGACCAGGTTTCGACCTATGGTCCGGCTCCGATCACCATCAATCCGCGTGTCGATCTGACAAGCGAGGCACAGCGATACAGTGTGCGCCGAATTCTGATCCGCAAAAACGATTTCTCCGTATTCGAGCGGCCGCTGCTCGTCGCGAACTCAGTGAACGGGCTCGTTTTTCGCAACAATGCTGTTCGCATCAACACGGACTACAAGGCGTTCCGACCGATAGATACACCGATTCTCTCGTTCGATCATGCACGCTGCATTGATGTCGAGAACAACAACCTTCCTTGGACTTTGGCGGGTGCGGGCGTAGCGCTCGAGGATTCACGGCTGGTGCAGATCGACAGCGACAAGGCTTCAGCAAGTGGTCATTTGAAATGGCTTTCGCAATGCCGATCAGCGCTGCGGTAAGGCGTATAGAAGTAGCACGCCTTCGAACGGAGAGCTAAGCGATCATCATTTCGAACGCGACACTCAAATCTGCAGTTGCTGGCTTCAACTCCGGTAACAAGACGCGGAGACCGCCAGGATCCTGGACAAACTTCAGATTGCCCCCATAGCCCAGCATACGTACATTGACAATTTTGCCTGGGTTTTGCGGGCTTGCGGACGCGAGCGATGGGATCAGCGCCTCCTTATCTGGCCATCCCATGATGAATGCGTAGATGGTTCTTCCTTTGGTGGTGAAGCGGATATCCTGACTGGTAAGATCGGGTTTTAATTTCTCATTGAACTTCTCCTGGCCGACCAGAACCCTTGTGGAAGGGCCTTCTCCATAGATCTTCCACGGGCGGGTGGCGTGTATAGCTTCGCCATGCACGGTCATCCACTCGGTGACGGTCTGAAGTATCTGAAGTTCGCGGGCGTCAAGTTCACCGGAGGCTGGCAGCGGAAAATTAAGAAGCAAATTGCCGTTCTTGCTAACGATATCGACCAATAGGTCGATTACTTTCTTCGGCGACTTGTATTCATAACCTTCCTTGTAGTGCCAGTCGCCGATACAGGTGTCCGTCTGCCATGGGTTGGGCCAAATGTCATCCAACACGCCCCGCTCACGGTCCAAAACGCACGTGCCGACCGTACAGTCCGCCATAGTCTTACTGTTATAGACAGATTCGACCTTGCCAGCGTTGGCCATGGCGCTGGTGTTGTACTCCTCGGCCACCAGGCTAAGGCCGTACTCGTCAAATGGAATGCCGCCGTCGGTATAGAGCAGATCGGGCTTATGCTGGTCGACAAGGTCCTTTATGCGTGTGAAGTACTCCCGCTTCCAGACGTCTGGCGCAACCACCCCCATGGGCTGCGCTCTCTTGATAAAGTCGGCGGGTTGGCCAGTGTAGTCGTGATAGAGGGAGGAATATCGCGAGTCGGCTCCGTCGTATGGGATACCCGCCAGTTCACCAGTGGTGTCGCTGCCGTGAGATGTGGCGAACCAGTCGTAGCTGTTGGAAAGGTGCTCGCTTACGCCAAATCGCAAACCGCGCTTACGGGCCGCCTGTGCCCATAGTCCCACGATATCCTTCCTCGGTCCCATATCTACAGCATTCCAGTAGGGATGGAACTTTGAGTTCCACATATCGAAGTTATCGTGATGCACCCCCATGCTGAAGAAGTACTTTGCGCCCGCCTTGGTGTAAAGGTCGATGAGGTGGTCCGGATCCCATCGCTCCGCGGTGAATACAGGGATGGCGTCCTTGTAGCCAACCTTCGACGGATGGCCGAAACGTTTGCGGTGATACTCGTATTGCGGCGATCCCTCAATATACATATTGCGCGCGTACCAGTCACCATCGCCAATTGCGGACTGCGGACCCCAGTGCGCCCATATACCAAACTTTGCATCGGGAAACCAACTTGGGATGGTGTAGGTCTTCAGCGAGGCGCGCGTGGCCGCGAACGGTCCGGACAGAGAACCGAGGTCAGGGCCTGAAGTCTGCTGAGAGAAGAGTCGCGGCGCTGCAAGAACGGGAACCGTATAAGCCATGAACTCTAAGGCACGGCGGCGAGTGAGCTTCACTGGATGCGGTCCTTTCCTCATGAACACAATCTGCTCTGACGACTAAAGCGCGGAACCCCGATGACAACTAGAAGCTCACACGTCCATAGAACTGGGCCTGGCGGGATTGCGTAAGCGTTTGTGTGGCAATCCCAAAGGCGGGCGCATTGTCGAGATCGTTGCCAATGGTCTTTGGGTCGAACCGCACGCTGTTAGATATGTTGAAGGCCTCTACCCCGAGTTTGAGTTTCACGCGCTCAGTCACAAAGACTGTCTTGCCCAGCCCAGTGTCCACATCGAAGTAGCCGTCTCCACGCAGCGGATTGCGGGTTCCGGAGTAACCAGGCAAGGTGTGGGAAAAAGCCCCGTATGCGCTGGTCGGATTAGCGAACATCTGTTGGATCAGACCGCCTGAACTTGATCCGGCCCCAGTTTTGGGAGGGGCACCTGTCAGCGTTGCGTAACCTGCAATGTCCCAGTTGGTGGGGTAGTAGTTGTTGCCGTTCACAACTTCAAACGGAAGGCCGCTAGTCCAGCGGATAATGCCGGTCAACTGCCAGCCGCCAATCAATACGTTGGTCAGCTTCCCGACGGAGGGGAAGAACTGTTGACCACGTCCGACCGGCAGGTTCCAGATCACGTCCGACGTGATTTGATGACGAATGTCGAAGTCCGAGGGACCGTACAACTGTTTCGGCGACCATGTATTGAGTATCTGCGCACCGTTGTTTGAACCCGAATCTGTCTCGCGTTCGGCCTGAGACGTAATGTCCAGCGACTTTGAGTAAGAATAGTTGAGATCAGCCAGTAACCCATAGTCGAAGCGCTGCCGGTAAACGGCCTGTAAGGCGTTGTAGTTTGAATTGCCTATCGACCGCCACGCATACAGCGCAGAAAATTGGTCATGATAAAACCGGTACGAAGGGTAGGATTGGCTCGGGTTCACGCCTGCGCTGGTAATAGAGTTTGGGAGGTCCAAGTTATACAGTGCGGTGGTTTCGTTGAACTGATTCGCGAGGAAGATGCCATACACGTTCTGGGTCGCCGTCAAACCAGAGCCATATCCGATGTTCTTCCCCGCGAGAGCAGCAAACAGCGACTCCCAATATGGATTCGTTTGGACCGATCCGATAGGGGTGCCGGCGCGGCCCAGAAGAGCCAACTGTCGGGCAGCAGTGAAGTAGTCCGTACCGCCGGCAGTCAAGTTTGTTGGGGCCGCAACATCCTCCTGCTCCAGAAGGCGATGCGCGAATCGGCCCACATAACTGATTTCGATGGAGGAGCCCTTTCCAACCTGCCTCGCGATTGAGAGATCCAGCATTTCCGAGTAGGGAGTTTTGATAGCCGAGTCCTCAGCCCAGTAAATAGCGGCACTATTTGGACCGCTGGCTGGCGGATTTCCAGGGAAGCCGACCGGCGGAGCGGCAGGCAACAGAACCGACGGAATGCTGTTGAAGCTGGAGATGCGCGGCGCGGCAGCGGCGGTATAGGTGCCGGCATTGGTTGAAAGCGTGGTTGCAAGCCCGTACGATCCGGTGGAAGCGAAGGTGTTCACAATGCCTGCGCCAAAGTGGTCATATGCCATTGAGTAACCCGCTCGGATGCTTGTGCGCCCGCTACCGAATATCTTTCCCAGTAGCCCGGTGAAGCCGGTTGGGGAGTAGGCGATGGCAAGGCGCGGAGCGAAGTCGAGTTTGTCCGGCGTCCAGTAGTCAGGTTGGTTGTTGTAGCGACCATTCAGTGGAAAGCCGAGTTCTCCTGCGCTGTTGGCAGGCTGGCCGGTTGCAGCCAGCGCGCTGCTGGTGTTCAGGTAGCGGGCCAGAGAGAATTGTCCCGGCGCGCACGCTCCATTCACCAGTTGACAGACGCCCGCCTGCGCGCCTTGCTTCTCCGCGGGCACTTGCTGATAGCTGTAGCGCAGTCCGTAAGTGATGGTGAGGTCTTTGGTTGCCTTCCACGTATCCTGCGCGTAGAACTCGTACTCATTCCAGCGGTAGTCGTAGATCAGCGGCGCGTTCTGCGGCAAGGGTGCGCCGGTCTTAGTGGTGTTGTAAGTGACCGTGCCTACCGACAAGAGTCCCGCGGCAGCGGTGATGGCATTGTTGTAGGGCACGCGGCCATTGAAGCCCTTGAAGCCTACGGCTGGGTAGCCATATGCGCCAGGATCAAACGCTCCGCCTGCGCCGGCCACGCCGCCGTTGAAATACTGTTGCACACCGCTGGCATTCGCAAACGAAGTTGCGTTGCTGGATTCAATGTCCTCGATGAACCGCGTATTGATGCCAAAAGCAAAACTATGACTGTGCAGATTCCATGACAGGTTGTCCAGGAGGCTATATACCGGAGCGACCGTAGAAGTTGTTGGCGTGGTTGCATAGGGCGTCGTGAAGTAAAACGTGATGTAGGGCGACGATAACTGCCCCGATGTGCTGGTGCCTTGTCGTGTAAGGCCAAAGGTGAGATTATTCACAAGGTTGCTGCTATGCACATAGGTATAGCCAGTGGCGAACCCTTTGTTGTGGCTGGTTGCATTTGACGAAGGAGGCAACCCCGGAAAGATTGGTCCTGCCGGCGTCGAGTCAGCCTGCTGGGTACCTCTCCAGAAGGCACTGTGTTTACCATTGCGTGTAATGTTCCAATCGAAACGCGCGGTCCAGTCGTTTAGCTTCTGCTCGGAGCTATAGATAAAGTCGTAGCCGGCATAGTTCAAGAAGTCGCCCTGGTTGAAGTTGTTAGGCTGGGGCAGGCTCTGCAGCAGGGACAGCACAACCGGATTATCACCGATGCCCTTTGGGTCCATGCTTGCCACTTGGGCTGGGGTCAGGGTATTGAGCGTCAGTCCTGCCAGGCCGGGTGCGGTCGAAGTGCCGCTGCATTGACTTGCCTTCGCGCAGACGTAGGTCACATTGCCCGCGCGAAAACTCGAGGTGGGCACGATGGTATTGCTATTTTGACCCTTGATATATCGCTGGCCTTCGTAGTTGCCGAATGCGAAGGCCCTGTCTTTCATAATGGGCCCGCCAACAGCTGCACCGAACACGTTGTAGATATTCTTTGCTGGGATGTTGGAAGTGCCGTTGTTGCTTTCGGTCTGCTTTGCAAAGAAATCATTCGCGAGCCACAAATTTGACCTGTTGTATTCGTATACGGCGCCGTGGAGATTGTTTGCGCCGCTTCTGGTTACTAGGGCAGTTTGGGCGCCGGACGCACGGCCCTGAGCCGCAGTTGGGTCGCCGGTCGTCACACGAAATTCGGCAACCGTATCCTCGGTGATCCGCAGGACGGGATTGAACGCGGCGCCGCTATTAATGTTATTCACGTCCACGCCATCCAGAGTCATGTTGCCCTGGTCGGAGCGACCGCCGTTCACCGCACCGCTGCGTGTGTCATTGAGCAGACTTGACGATCCTGGTCCAAGGTAGACAACGCCGGGCTGAAGAGTCAAAAGAGTGGTGGTGTTCCTCGCAACCGTGGGCAGATCTTCAATCTGCTCCTGATTAAATGCATTGCCCAAAGTTGCGTCAGTGGTATTCAACAATGGCTGCCCGTTTGTGTTCACGGTTACTTCCGCAGTAGTCGTGGCCAGCGCGAGCGTCACGTTGTAGGTGGCCGGCTGATTGACGAGAATATCGAGGCCAGTGTTCTTCGAGAGTGCAAATCCAGTAAATGAAACATCCAGTTCGTACCGGCCCGGCTGTATCTGCGGGAAATAGTATTCGCCATTCTTATCTGTGCCCCCAGTACGGGTCGCTCCAGTATCCGTCAGTATGAGAGTAACCGCTGCTCCTGGAATAACTGCACCCTTAGGGTCTGACACATGGCCAGTGAGTGACGTGGTCGCTTGAGCCCAACCCTGATGTAAGAAAACGCAGGGAAAGCTTGAGATTATGATGAGAATTAGGTTCTTCCATCGCATGCTGGCACTCCTTCGGGGAACCGGGGATTTAGAACCAGATACTTCAGGCGCCGCAGTCGTCTTATTAAGCTCTGTCAATCATTGCGTGAAAAACAAGATCCATGATCGCATTCGAATAACTCACTAGCTGTGATGCTCCCCTAGACCCAAAGTAAAACCGGGCAGAGCGGAAGGTTCTGGAAGGTCAGCTCGCTGAAAGAGAACCTCCATTGAGTTAACCGATTGCGAAAAAGATAGTCGGTGGTTTCGATATAGTCAAGTCACTTAACTAACTTGGTCGGCCAGCGTATAGTTTGGGCAACATGGGCTTCGGCGTCGTCTCCGGCCTTATTGGAACGGCGCTGGTTAGAGACCACCCTGCATCGGAGGCCCACTCAAACAATAGGGCTGAGAGTGGATGGGGTCGGTAGGAGGAGAATTGAGATGGTGAGTTCGACTTCACTTGCACATGAGGTTCGCGGCCTGCTGAACCAGCTAGGTGTTCAGCCTAGCGAATACGCAGATGGCGATCTTGCCGCCCACACGCCAATTACCGGTGAAGTCATCGGGCAGCTTCGCAAACTGAGCGTTGAAGAGGCGGCGGCGAAGATAGGCGCGGCCCACGCTGCATTCCAGGAGTGGCGTCTCGTGCCGGCCCCGCGACGCGGCGAGTTGGTACGGCTGTTGGGCGAGGAACTGAGGATGGAGCTACCCGCCCTTGGGCGGCTCGTCACTATCGAAACCGGCAAATTGCTCACCGAGGGGTATGGTGAGATTCAGGAGATGATCGACATCTGCGTCTTCGCCACGGGGCTCTCGCGTCAACTCGCCGGACAAACCCTGCCCTCCGAGCGCAACCACCATCGCATGATGGAGACCTGGCATCCCTTCGGCGCGGTTGGAATCATCACGGCTTTTAACTTTCCAGCGGCGGTGTGGGCGTGGAATGCGGCGCTGGCCCTTGTCTGCGGAGACTCGGTCGTGTGGAAACCATCGGAGAAGACTCCGCTAACAGCTCTTGCCGTTCAAGCGCTGTTCGTGCGCGCTTCGGAGCGATTCGGTGGCACTCCAACTGGCTTGTCTCAGGTGATGATCGGCAACACTGCGCTAGGTGAGTATCTGGTGGACCACTCGCTATTGCCCCTGATCTCGGCAACCGGATCGACCGCGATGGGACGCCAGGTTGGCCCACGAGTTGCCCGGCGTTTCGGCCGATGCATCCTCGAACTTGGCGGAAATAACGCTGCCATCGTTTGTGCCTCCGCAAATCAGCAGCTCGCATTGCGAGCTGTAGCATTTTCAGCCATGGGAACTGCAGGGCAACGCTGCACCACGTTACGCCGGTTGATTGTGCATGACTCTATCTACGAGACATTCGTCACTCAACTCCGTAAGGCCTTTGCGTCGGTCGTTGTGGGGGACCCGCGACAATCCGGCACGCTGGTCGGTCCGCTCATCGGCGAGGAGGCCTGGCTTGCAATGCAAGAAGCTCTCAACAAGGCTCGGCGTGCAGGCGCCGTCATCACGGGTGGCACGCGCGTGCTTCAAGATGAATTTGCAGCGGCCTACTATGCAAGGCCGGCGTTGGTGGAAATCGACCGCAGCGCGGACATCATCCAGCGTGAAACGTTTGCACCAATCCTCTACGTAATGCGCTACCGGGAACTGCAAGAGGCGGTTGTGATGCACAACGGTGTAGCGCAAGGCCTCTCGTCCTCCATCTTCACCATGAACATGCAGGAGGCAGAGTTGTTCCTGTCTTCGACAGGATCCGACTGCGGCATTGCGAACGTCAATATAGGCACATCTGGCGCCGAGATCGGCGGCGCTTTTGGCGGGGAAAAAGAGACGGGTGGCGGCCGCGAATCAGGTTCCGATGCATGGAAGCAGTACATGCGGCGCGCCACCAACACCATCAACTATGGGGATGACCTACCGCTGGCGCAAGGAGTGACTTTTGAGATCGACTGAGAATTCCGAATAGTCATCCCCGTTTCTCCGAGCAGAGTTGAATGCACTCTTCAAGAATATCCAGCGCAGTATTTGCTTCCTGCACATTGATCAGCAGCGACGGGCAGAGCCGGATGCTGGTTTCTCCGCAACCGAGAAGGAGCAGACCACGCTTGAATGCAAGGTCAACTACGCGATCCCGCAGGGAGGGCACGGGATTGCGAGAATCTTTGTCCTGCACCAATTCGACGGCGATCATCAATCCGCGACCGCGGACATCCCCAACAATCGTAAACTTCTCCATCCATGTATTCAGGCGGTCAACGATCGCGGTGCCAACCTCCGCCGCATTCTGCAGCCCCTCGCGTTCAAGAATATCGATGGTTGCCAGTGCCGCAGCGATGGAAATCGGGTTGCCGCCGAATGTACTTGCATGCGAGCCTGGAACCCAGTCCATGATGTCAGCTTTGGCCATGCAGATGCCAAGGGGCATCCCGGATGCAATTCCCTTTGCAATGCATACGATGTCGGGCTGGACCCCGGAGTGTTCGATGGCCCACCATTTCCCCGTTCTTCCTGCGCCCGATTGGATTTCGTCGACGATCAGCAAGATGCCATGCGTATCGCAGATGCGGCGAATCTCTTTGAGGAAGTTGTCGGGGGCAACCACGTAACCACCCTCCCCCTGGATCGGCTCCAGAATGATTGCGGCTACCTCTTCTGGCGGCACGGTCGTCTTGAATAGCTTGTCTTCGATGTACCGCGCACAGGCGAGACCTAGCGCGTCAGCTGTGGGGAGTGCCTCATTGCAACCACGATAAGCATAGGGATACGGAACGTGACTGACTCCAGGAACAAATGGAGCAAAGCGGCGCTTCTGCTGGATCTTTGATCCGGTCAGCGAGAGCGCCCCCATGGTGCGGCCGTGAAAGCTGCCGATGAAACTGATAACGTGCTGCCTCCGAGTGTGGTATCGCGCCAACTTCAGTGCGCATTCGACAGCTTCTGCGCCCGAGTTGCCATAATAAAAGCGATGTGGCCCAGGCATAGGAGCAATCGCGGAGAGACGTCTCGCGAGCGCCGGCATTTGTTCATAGTAGAAATCAGTGCCCGACATGTGGATCAGTTGCGAACACTGGCGCTGAATTGCACCGACTACTTCGGGATGGCAATGCCCGGTGGAGTTGACGGCGATTCCTGCCGTAAGATCCAGGAACCGATTGCCATCGACGTCCTCAATCCAGCATCCGCTGCCACTCTTTACGGCTAGCGGATAACAGCGGGTGTAACTCGGGGAGATCAGGCAGTCATCTTCGGCAATCATCTTCTTCGCGAGGGGACCTGGTACTGGCGTGATCAGATTAGGACCAAAACTGGTGTGGGTGCCGGATCTTCCACAGTCGGTTACAGGTGTGATGCTCATGGAATCCTCCTTGTGACGCAGCGTTGAGAGCTTGCTAGCAGAATTGAGATCGCGTTGGCGGCTGGCTGACCGTGAACGGAATCTATATGCTGCAGTAGGGCAGTGCTGGTTGCGGAGGATAGAACTAATCGCCGCCAAAGAGGCCTGGACGGGCCATGCTGGGCAATATGTCAAAAGAGACGCAAATTATCTGGGGCGCTCCGGAGTGACGCCGGCTCTTCGCGACCGAGATCGTGGAATTCCTGCGCATCATCTTCCCCAGAATGCATGGTGGCTTAAGCGCTGCCTTATTACTTCTGCTTTGTAAGCGTCTTTTCTTTGCGAAAAGACCGTGTCTTGCGCATGGCTTTAAGCATGCTAATTGTCTCAGAAAACTCGTCGATCAATTCCGCGAGGACCCTTGATAAGCGCCGAAAATCTTCTCCCGAGAGACCACGGAACAGATGATTGTTAATGAGCAGCCTCTGCGGCCCGATCTGATGCAGACTCTCGCTACCGGCCGGCGTAAGCCGCAGTTGGACGCCGCGGCCGTCGTTCGGGTTCTGGCTCTTATCAACCAGACCCATCTTTGCAAGTTTGCCAACTTCACTGGTGATAAACGCTGTGGTCACGTGCAAATACTCTGCCACTTCACTGACGCTAACTCCGGTCTCCCCCTGGTAGTAAGCGATGATCATGGCAATGTTGTACTGGGGAGAAGTGAGATTCACTTGCGAGGCCAGATGTGCTCTTGCGTAGTCCAAATGGCTTGACAGAACCGAAAAATCATAGAGCATCTGTCGAAATCGGCGGTCCGTCTTGCCATCTTCGTCCAATAGCTCAACATTGGAAATGGTAGGCGCCAGCGTGAAAATTTGGTGAGGGTCCTGCTCCACGGGCGATTGGGCCGAAAAGCGGGGGGCTCTTGCCTTCTTCTGACGCGGAGGACTCTTATCGGAACGACGCTTGCTAACACTAGCCATTCTTATACTGTAGCCCAGAAAATCTTCTCGGGTCGACATGTCCATTTCCATATAGTTAACTTACAAAGTTAACCCTACACCATCATGTTATGTCAATCGAAATCGAACGACTTGACGTAACTGACTGTAATGGCTGACAGTTTGTGTGTGCCCAATTAAAAGTCGTTCGGCGCTCGCTTCACTCATCTTGGCGAGATCTGACGTTGGATCAGTTGAGTTGGCCGAGCCAGAGATTGTGCTCAGGATATCTCGCCTCTCGAATTCCAACCTACAGTTAGTTAAGTTACTTGACTAATAGTTTTCCCCTCGTCTATGCTCATTTTCGTGGCTCCGCTTTAGGACGGGTAATCCACTCCCCTATATGCACCAGAGACAAGTGAGCCGCGGGCCAGATTTCACCGACGCGACCAGACTGCCTGAACCTTGGAGATCTATGCCCAGAGATGGACAGAAGCATTTGCAAAGCCTGCGGGATGGCCGCGAGATATTCCTCGACGGTGTGGCTCTGAAGAACCACGTGGATCACCCGGCCTTCCGGCAGAGCATTCTTGCTTCGGCCACCCTGTATGACTACCAATCCCAGCCTGAGAATGCGGAACGAATGACCTTTGCCTCTCCCAAAACCGGGGAGCGCGTAAATCGTATGTGGCAATTGCCATCGTGCTATTCGGAGTTGGTCGAGCGGCGCAAGGCACTGGAATCCTGGGCAGAGTTGTCCTGCGGCTTCTTCGGCCGCTCCCCGGACCATGTCGCATCTGCAATCTCAGGAATGTACATGGGGATGGATCTCTTTCGCAATCATGGAGATAGATACGCCAGAGCACTCTCGGACTACTACGAGTATGCCCGTGACAACGATCTGTATCTGACCTATGCGATTGTGAACCCTCAAGCCGACCGCAGCAAATCGGCCGGGGAACAGTCCGACGCCTACGTTGTGGCGGGAGTTGTCGACGAGGACCACGAGGGCATCACTATCAAGGGCGGAAAGATGCTGGCCACCGGATGTCCTATGGCGAACGAATTGATGGTTGCGTCGATTCAGCCGTTGAAGCCCGGAGAAGAGAAATACAGTTTTACCGCTATGGTGCCGCTCAACGCAAAAGGGGTCAAGCTGCTGTCGCGCAGGTCGTATGAGCTAGCGGCCGGGTCCAGGTTTGACAATCCGCTCTCTTCCTCTTTCGATGAAAATGACTGCATTCTGTACTTCGACGAGGTCAAAGTCCCATGGGAACGTGTGTTCGTTCACAACGATGTGCATATGGCGACTGCCCAATGGCATGAGATTCCCACACACGCATATCAGAACTATCAGTGCCAGATTCGCCTCACGGTTAAAATGCGCTTTTTGCTGGGCCTTGCCCGCAAGATATGTGAGGCAAACGGGATCCTAGGGTTCCCTCCAATCAAGGAGACTCTCGGCCAGATGGCGGCTGAAGTTTCCATGGTGGAAGGGATGGTTGAATCCATGGAGATCAGCGGCTACCAATACGGGAACTACTTCGTCCCCAACAGCAAGCGCCTCTACGCGGCCAACGTACTTACGCAGCAGTTGTATCCGAAGTTCACTCACATGCTGCGTGAGCTCGCCGGTGGTGGCATGATCATGTTGCCATCTTCTGCGTCTGACTATGACAATCCCGAACTAGCAGGTTACATCGAAAAGACCCAGTACTCCCCGGTCATGGGCGCTTTGAACCGCGTTAAGCTATTCAAACTGGCGTGGGACGCGGTTGGGTCCGAGTTTGGCTCGCGGCATCTGCAATACGAGATGTTCTATTCCGGAGCCAACATGGTCACCCGCGGGCATTCCTTCCGGGCGTATGACTGGGACAAGACGGTGGGAATGGTCGATCGGATGATGGCAAGCTACGACCTCCCGGTAGCAGACGTGAAGACAGACAAGATGCAGTGCACATTGCCTGAACTCAAAGGATGAGTCATGTCTCAGACCGATAGCCGGCAGCTGCGCAAAGTTCTGGGTTGCTACGCAACTGGTGTTACCGTTATTACTACTCGCACCAGAACAAATTCAAGAATTGGCGTTACCGTCAACTCATTTGCATCGGTTTCGCTGGATCCTCCGCTCATTTTGTTTTCGCTCGCTCGCACCGCCAATGTCCTGGCGAGCTTTCAAGAGGCTGGAGATATTGCTGTCAATATACTGAGCCGCGGCCAACAGACGCTTTCAAATATGTTTGCGAAGCCATCCAGTGCAGTATGGACGGAGGCAGATCACTTCTGCGCAGATAATGGTTGCGCCCTCTTCAAGAGTTCGCTGGCGCACTTGGAATGCAGAAAGCGGTCCGAGATCGATGGGGGAGACCACCTGATCTTTCTCTGCGAGGTCATCAGATTTCACCTGCAAGAGACTACTGATCCCCTCCTGTTCTATCGCGGAGCTTATGGAACACATGTGCGCGACCCATGGAGCAAAATGCCTCAACCGGATTCTTCGCTTGCTGAACTTGCAGTCGGAGGCTGGGGCTAGCGATGCAGCAGGTTCACCGCAGTGTGCAGGCTCTACCGGATGAGCCGCGGTTGCAATTCGACTGCAGCGGAATTCGCCTCTCCGTGCCTGTACATAATCTGATCATTGCCGGCTGGACCGGTCGAGACTCTGCTGTCGTCGAACATCATATCGCTGAGCTCGAAGCAATCGGCGTTCCGCGCCCTCGAACGACGCCAACATTTTATAGAGTGGGCACCAACCTCTTGACTACTGATTCGCGAGTGGATGTGGCAGGCACGGACACCAGCGGCGAAGTGGAGTTCGTCCTGCTGTATTTGACCGAGGGACTCTTTTTCGGAGTCGGGTCCGACCATACCGATCGCAAAGTGGAAGCCTATGGCGTGACCGTCTCCAAGCAGGTGTGCCCGAAGCCCCTCGGGAAAGTTATCTGGCCCATGCGGGAGGTGATGGAGCACTGGGATAGCCTGATCCTTCGTTCTTGGGTTACGTGCGATGGCGCACGGCGACCGTATCAGGAAGGAAGCGTCAACAAAATGCTAACGCCCTCCGATCTGACGGACCGTTACACTGCGCTCTATGGCCCATTGACTGACGGAACGGTCATGTTCGGGGGGACATTGCCGGTGATTGGGCCCGTCAGCGGCGGCGAGCTGTTCGAGATAGAGCTTGATGATCCGATTCGAGGGCGCCAACTAAGCCACGCCTATAGCATTCGCAGCATGGCCTTTGCTGATTAAGGAGCACTCATGCCTATATCGAAGGAACACAAGGAATTTCACGCGGTTGATCTGGATCACGGGTGGGAGACGCCACGCGGCTATCCCGACGGTATACAGCAGCAGATTCTCGCCGGTTCACTCGATGAAAACAACAAACGTGGATACCGCACGCGACACCTGCGGTTCACACCTGGTGCCTACACCACCGCGCCCTTCGTGCACGACTACTGGGAGGAGGTCTATCTTATTTCCGGCGACTTGATCGTGGGAAATGATGCTCATGGAAATGGCGGCGAAAAGTTTGGCCCGCATACCTATGCCTGCCGGCCACCCGGCACATTGCATGGACCCTTCAAGTCAGAAGGTGGCTGCCTACTGCTTGAAACCCACCTATACGATGAGAGCGAAGAGGCTGCAATTGGATGACCGTTGCGAACACTAGTTGAGCATCTGTCGGCACTTGCGGCGGGTCACACTACGAGCCGTCGCTTGGTGGAGGAGTGTCTCGACGCTGCAACTGAGCCCACCGGCGAAGGCACTCGCACATTCGTAGGGCTTTACGAAAACTCAGCACTGGGTGCGTCCGAACGCTCCGATCAACTGCGACGATCGGGCATCAACACAGGCCCACTTATGGGCCTTCCCATCTCGATCAAGGATCTATTCGACGTTGGGGGAGAGACAACAACGGCGGGTTCGAGCGTCCTCGACAACGCAGCGCCGGCGAGACAGGATGCCGCAGTCATAAAGCGATTGCGGGAAGCTGGCGCGATCCTGATCGGGCGAACCAATATGACGGAGTTCGCGTATTCTGGCCTCGGATTAAATCCGCACTTTGGCACGCCACGAAATCCATACGACCGAGCACTTGGTCGCATCCCTGGGGGATCATCCTCGGGGGCTGCCGTGTCCGTCTCCGACGGCATGGCAGTAGCCGCGATTGGGACGGACACAGGAGGCTCGGTGCGAATTCCCGCGGCACTTTGTGGACTGACCGGCTTCAAACCGACCGCACGTCGGGTTCCACTGGAAGGTGTATTCGAGCTCTCCAGAAGCCTCGACTCAGTTGGTTCGATTGCTCTGACTGTGGCATGCTGTTCTCTGCTCGATTCCGTACTAAGCAGCGAGACTCATACACAGACGACAGATCTAAGTCTGACCTCCATACGTCTCGGGATACTGCAAGGCTATGTGCTAGATGATCTGGGCGAAAACGTAGCGCGCTGTTTCGACAACGCACTCAAGACTCTCTCGGACGCAGGTGCGGAGTTGCGAGAGGCAAACTGGGAGTCGCTCCCACAGATTCCGCAGATCAACGCTGATGGTGGGCTAGCTGCGGCAGAGTCCTATCGCCATCATCGTGAATGGATTGAGTCGCGCAGTGAGCGCTACGATCCCAGGGTACTCTCGCGTATTCTTCGCGGCAGAGAGATCTCGAAGAAGAATTATGACCGCCTGACGTCCGCTCGCTCCAGCATGATTGCTTCTGCCGAACATGCTTTTGCCGGCTTCGATGTGTGGTTGATGCCGACGGTACCCCACACAGCTCCATCAATAGCGGAGTTGGAGTCGAGCGACACCGCTTACTTCAAAGAGAACGCCGCCATGTTGAGGAATCCAAGCGTTATCAATTTCATAGATGGCTGCGCGATCTCCATCCCGTGCAATCCGCCTGGCCAAGCCCCCGTCGGCCTGATGATTGCTGCGCCGGGTGGACATGACCAGAGGCTATTGCGTATCGGTGCGTGCATTGAAGCGGCACTCGCCCGCACCGGTCTGGCGATTCATGGCTATCCCAAGTGACGAAGTAGATCCGGCGTTATCGCTTTGCGGCCGGAGCCGATGGCTGGCTCCCAAGTTTCTCTCGAAAGAAGGCAAGCGATTTCTCTAGTATCTCCGGAAAGGAGGGGGAAATCGGCTGATCGCCCGCCTGTCTAAAGCCATGCCCCGCATACTTCACGGTAACCAGTTCAACATCTAAACCAGCCTTGCGATATGCCGATTCCATGCGGCCGGATTGATCGTGAGGTACGGTCGTGTCTTCATCCCCGTGGAACATTAGAAGCGGTGGATCCCCCTTCGCGACCCAAGTGACCGGGCTTGCATTTCGGTAATTAGCGGGTTTCTGTTTGGGAGTGCCCCCCAGGAATGAAATGATGGACGGGCCCTTGCCGCGTTCGAACGCTTTTGGTCCCGCGCTAAAATCCGCGGGTCCAAACCAAGAGAGCACCGCCTGCACGCGGCTTGGTATACCATCCCATCCCCCGGTCCCCTCCAAGCCCGCGGACGCCGGTGCAGTTCCAATCAAAAGGGCCAGATGCGCTCCTGCCGACGAGCCTGCAACGCCGATCCGATCGGGATCGATTCCGTATTTCTGCGCATTTGCACGCAAGTAACGAACGGCACACTTGGTATCTTCAATTGCCGCCGGGAAAGGCGCCTCGCCACTTAGGCGATACTCCGCGCTGGCCCCGACAAACCCACGTGCCGCTAACTCTGCCGCTACCCGGCTATTGCCCTTCCCGCCCATATGCCAGCCTCCGCCATGAATCCACAGAACCGCAGGCATCGATTGGCCGGAGGAGTTCCGAGGCAGATACATATCCAACAGCAGTGGATGTCCGCCCCCGGTACAGAACTGCACATCCTTGACGACTTCAACGTTGAGCGGAATCGATATCGCCGTAGAGACGTCAGGAGCAGGCGTATCTTTCCCTGCAACGCCGGGTACCTGAGCCAGCAGCCCGAAGGTTCCAAACACTACCCACATGCATGCGCGGGTCCATGGCTTCATGAAGTCCTCCGTGCGGCGTGTTGTTCCGTAACTGCGCCTAACTACTAGTCCAAATGAATCTACAACGGACGTGAGTATCCCTGATTCTGGAGCTTTTCGAGCAGCTTCGTTAGCCGCTCCACAATCTCCGGATGTTCCTGGTAGACATTGTGCTGCTCGCGCGGATCTTCTGCCAGGTTATAAAGTTGTCCCTTTGGTCCGCCCGGGACTGGGTCGGCATGTTCCGGTTTCGAACTCCAGCCCCCCGATCCCAAACCCAACTCGAGCTTCCACTCACCCTGCTGAATGCAAAACATTCCGTCCCACGAGTGATCCACGAGCGAATCGCGCAACGTTTTGCGGGTCGTTCCCAGCAACACAGGCAACTGATTGAAGCTATCCTCCGCGGACCCCTGTGGAAGTTTTGTGCCTGTGATCGCAGCCGTCGTCGCCATGAAGTCGGAGAGACAGCCAAGCTCGCTGGCAACCGAGCCTGGAGGGATATGTCCCGGCCAGCGCGCGATGAAAGGAATGCGGTGCCCCCCCTCCCAGATATCGGCCTTTTGTCCCCGCCAGTCTGCGTTAGCTCGATGCTCATAGAGTGCCTGATCTTCCAGTCGCCAATCGGCGCCATTGTCGCTCGTGAAAATGAAGAGCGTATTTCCGGCCAGACCGCTAGCGTCTACCTGCGCCATAATTCGGCCAAGCATGTCGTCGGTCTCTGCCACGTAGTCGCCGTATTCCCCGGCACGCGATCGTCCTTGATATTGGGGCAGCGGAAGCCATGGAGTGTGGGGCGATGGCATCGCGACATAGAGAAAGAATGGCTGCGAATGTTCGGCACCCCGCTGCTTGATGATGTCCAAGGCTCTGTTCGTAATCGTGGGCACGACCTGCTTGAAGTCAAAATGCGGCGCCATGTCGCCGGCGCGCCAGAATGCGCCGCGTTCCGTGCTTCCATCGGTTTGAGACGTAGGCTGTTCGATCACGCGGTCGTTCTCAAAGTAGAGATACGGCGGCATGTCGAGCGAGGCCGGAATGCCGAAGTAATAGTCGAAGCCGACGTCGGTCGGCACGGGATGCAACGGCTTTGAGTAGTCTGCGCGCCTGTCGTTGCCCAGTCCCAAATGCCATTTGCCTACGCCGGCTGTGTAGTACCCCTCGGCTTTGAGCATGGAAGCAACCGTCATGCGTCCCGGTTCAATGAGTGCCGGCGAATAGCCTTCGGTAGTGCCGTTCTTCAGCACGGTACGCCAACAGTAGCGGCCGGTCAGTACGCTATAGCGGCTGGGCGTGCATACGGCGTCTGAGGAGTGCATGTCCGTCCAGCGCATCCCCTGCCCTGCTAGTCGGTTGGCATTCGGTGTAGGGATGGCAGAACGCGGATTGTAGCAATCCAGATCGCCCCAGCCCAGATCGTCGCAAAGCACAAAGATGATGTTCGGCTTCGCCGCTCCCGACTGTTTGGCGACCCCGGGCAGAGCATGCAGGGCCATGGTCGCCGTCAGACTGGAACAAAACGACCTTCGATTGATGCGATTCATGGTGTAAGCTCCTGAAAAAACAAAGCGACTTTAGCAGGTCAGAAGAAACGTCTCTTGCAGGCTCTTCACACGACAGTGAAAATTGTTGAATAAAGTTAACTAAATCGCTTGACTATCGTCAAGTCCTAGTCTTACATTCTGCCAAAGCTTGAGAAGGCGCGCAAGGTGCGTTCTCCTCGTTCTCCTCGTTCTCCTCGTCTTCCTGCTTATCGACATGTCGAAACAGGCCTTCTATGCAAGGGCCTCTTGTCTTGGAATGGGGCAGCCGAAGTGGTTTCATCCCGAGCGGTCTCAATCAGAGTTGTATCCATGTAGGCCTGTATCTCGCCGAACTATCGTAGATGGCCTTGGAGACTCCCATTTTGCCCCGAGGTCGTTTTCAACCTGACAGCCAGCCGGATAGCAAGTCAGCGTCCGTTGCTTCGCCACCGGAGATTACGCCATGAAAAAACTCGTCTGTCTATTCTTTGCGCTTTGTCTATTTACAGCAGGCCAGCAAAATGCACACGCCCAGCAGGGTGGCCAAACATCCACCATTCCGCCAGGTTTCTGGGGAATGTCTTTCAACCAGTATTGCGATATCTCCAGCGCTTCCAACACGCCATGCAATGGGGGCAGCTTCGCTTTCCCGTCGGCTTCTCTGCAGGTGAACTGGTCGCGCACCCTAGGCTCTGGCATTACCTGGAATACTTTGGAACTATGTGATCCCAATGGCAACTGGTGCCCTATTGCGGGATCCGGTTGCGCAGCAAATTACGACCCAACCCCGACAGATGAGCCGACTGGCGGCAAAGGAACCAATAACGCCCTAGCTACAGATATCAATGGCAAGGCAGTAACTTGCCTGAGACCGAACGGGATTGACGGGTTTTCCGCAGTACAGATTTGCCCTACCGGAACCGGCGGCGGGAGTGCCCTGTGGTGTATGCCGGGGTTAACACCGAACCCTTGTATTCCAAGTAGTTATGCAAATACGACCTATCCCATTGCGGCAAATAATCCCGCAAATTGCGCGTACACATGGAACTGGAACAACCTGAATCTTATGAACGGAGTTTCCTGGTACAAAGACCAGTTTGATGAATTTGTCGGCCAATTCAACGGCTCAAATGGGGGCGTTCCACTGATGCTCACTCTGGCAGTGACTCCTGATTTTTTGAGTATTGAGGGATCGCGCTGCACCGGCTTGCACACCTCGTACAATGGCACAGATCTGCACTGCTATGCGGTCCCTAATGTTGACTGCGCTTCAGAATTCAACTTCGGGCCATCGGTCGGCCTGTCTTTGCAGCCTTCCGAAGGCGGCTGCAATCAGGCCTGGGACGCCGATTCTTCCGTAAGCGCTGCCGCACTGGGAAATGGGACCGGGCCGAACAACTATGTTAGTTACCTCGTGCAGGCTATGTTCAATCACATGTCAACGACGCAGTCCTTACAGTTCATAGAAATCGGCAATGAGCCGAACAACTGTAACTATTGGGACCATCGTGATGGCGGCGGCGGAGGCTCGAGTTCCAGCCCTTGCCCCAACAATAATGGTACCGGCAACTCCAGCGCCACGGCTAGCGGGAACGATTTGGTGAAGATGGGTCATGTGGTACGAACCGTTGCCCATAACACGGGCATCAACAAAACCGGTACAACCCCACTAATCGTATCTCCGCCGACAGTAGGCCCGGGAAGTTACACAGGATATCTGGCCACTATCTTGAACGAAATGAGTACTATGGCACTGGGGGGCGGAGTTGTCGTCGGAACAACTACGACAACAAATCAATTCGATGCGATTGGCTTCCACGGTTATTACGCGGCACCCTCAACCGATCCAACCGGCCAAGCAGATCAATGGTGCTACAACGAACCCGCAACAGGCGGAGGCGGAACGGCACTGGTCAACTGTCCTCAACCAGAAGGTTTCACTCAGACATGGTCTGAGATATTCTTTACTCTGAACAATGGTGGGTCTAATCCTTGCCCCAACGGGAGTATTGGAGGCAGCGGAAACTACACCAATTGCGACCCGTACTACTCCTACTACGCGGCACTAGGAGGGTATCCTCCAACAATAGATACCGAGTACAGCTGGCAAATCGGTACGAACGTCGTGAATGGTGACGAGCACGGAGCATCGGTAGCGCGAAGCGTCATTCTGCAGGCCCAGTTCTACCCCATGCTCACAGCCATCGATTGGTACGGAGAGGACTTCGGAACAGTCCCGCAAACAGCCTTTAACAATGGTTGCACCGCGGGCGGCCCACCATGTAACACATGCACAAGCGGTTTGCTGTCCCCGCCTTGTGATCCTGGTGGCGGCCCCGGGCAGTTATGGAGTCCGACAACCATTACAACTAACATTGATACCGATGCCTGCACGACCTTGTCCGCCACGCAAGGAGGATATCTCTGCAATGGTGGTCTGGCTTGGGAGGTCGCAAACAACTGGTTCAGGCAAGGGCCACTGTCAACACAACCTCGACGAGCAATTATTGCAGCGTCTGTCGGTTCGGCCCAGTCATGCACATGCTCTAACCCGACCGGCCACGCAGGCAACTGTTCGCCGACAGCCATCAGTGGTCTACCTCCAACCGGAATCTTCGTTTGTCAATTGGAAGAGTCTACATCCACTGGCACGAACCTGACCTACTTTGGCGAACTTGTATGGGACAACACAAAGGTGACCTTCCCTTGCAGTTCGTATTCCACGTCTGCGCAAAAGGCCGTGTGCGGAAATACGACCTACACGCTGCCCACCTATACGGAGCCGGGCGGCACAATGTCCAACTTCCAAAACGGGACCTCGCAATGGCAGCCTCTGAGCGGAGTTGCTCCAACTACCATCGGGACTTCCCAAACTACAGTCCAAATCGGAGCGAAGCCGATTCTGATTGAGAATCAGCACATCGTGACCGCTTTTACACCATCAAACTAACTGGTCTCGCGGATGAAAAATAGGCACGGTTTGGGCCGCTTCCATCGGCTCTTGTCTGTCATAACTGTCAACCTCGAACGGCCTGAGTGAGATATCACGCAGGCCGTTCGTCGCTTACCTGAGCGATCGTCTTGTAGCCACCGTTAATAATAGTTAAGTAGGTTGACTACATTTCCGTCATGCACTATCATCTACCAATGCAAAACCAGGAGCGCCTGTATCCAGCGATGCCTCCAGCCCAGGAGTGGCACAGCGACGTTTTACAAGGAGAATGAATGTCCCGCCGCTCTGCCCTTCTGTGTTTCCCCACACTGGCTCTGCTCGCCTTTGGCGGATGCGGGAGCGGACCGAGCGAGCCCACAACGCCCGCGGGCCTGCTCACTTCTGAGAGCCTTTCTTTTCCCAATACAGTGGTCGCCTCGACTGCTATGGCGCAGACGGTCTCACTCTCCAATCCGGGCAATGCCGCGCTCAGCATCAGCGGCATAACCATAACAGGGGCAAATGCGGGCGACTTCGCCCAGACCAACACCTGCGGAACCATGCTTGCTTCTGGAGCGAATTGCTCTATCGCGATTTCCTTCACTCCAGCCGCACCCGGCAACTTCACCGCGACTCTTACCGTGTCCGACAACGCTACTGGGACAATGAACTCAGCCACGCTTCAACTCACGGGGGCGGGCATTTCTGCGCCCGCGCCGATGGCGATACTCATTCCGGCAAGTCTTAGTTTCCCCAATACGACTGCCACCACGTCGACCTCACCGCAGATCCTCACGCTTAGCAATCCGGGCACTGCAGCGCTCAACATATCCACCATCAGCATCACAGGGGCCAACCCAATAGACTTCACCGAGACCAACAACTGTGGCAGCACGCTGGCAGCGAATGCAACCTGCGCAATTTCGGTGACGTTTACGCCGGCGGCGGCTGCTACCTTTGCTGCCAACCTTTCTGTTGCGGATAACGCGTCAGGCTCGGCCCAAACATCTGTTCTGACCGGCACTGGCACTGCAACACCAGTACCAATCGCCGTACTGACTCCTTCGAGCCTGTCAATGCCGACAACAACCCTAAACACCACGTCCACGGCGCAAATGATTACGCTGACGAACACAGGCGCGGCGACGCTGAACATCGCCGGCATCACGGTTACTGGGGCCAATCCGGCGGACTTTGCCGAAGCCAATACGTGCGGATCGACGCTCTTGGTTAACGCGAGTTGCGAGATTTCGGTTACATTTACGCCGCAGTCGCCTGCCCCCTTTACGGCGAGCATCTCCGTCGCAGACAATGCTGCTGGTTCTGTCCAAACGGCTGCAATCAAAGGAACCGGCATTGTGGCAGCGTTGAACCCGATTCCCCTCAGCTTCTATGGATTCACTGTTAACACGGGCTGCGACATCTCGAACGAGCGCCCTACTAACCAGGCATTAAATTGCAACAGCACAGAGAGCCACTCGATGCCGGGGTTGCCATTCAGCTGGTCACGCTCGCTCGGTTCAAGCACTTTGAAATGGAGTGACCTGGAGGAGTGTGACCCGACCGGGAGTGTCTGTCCGATTGCCGGTCATGGCTGCGACAGGAATGGCGTTGGGGCAAATGGTGTCAAGTGCTCGAAGTCATTTCTGTATGCTGGCTGCCAGCCAAACCTGAAGTCCCCTACTGACCCTGCCAACTGCGCCTACTATTGGACCCAATTTGATTTCTTCACACATCTCTACAACACAGGCAACGTGGACTGGATGTACACACTCACCAGTACGCCGGACTTTCTCAGCGTAGAAGGATCGCGCTGCACCGGCGCGGGCATCGGAAATAACGGTGCTGACCTAACGTGCGCATACGCGGCGAATCCCAACTGCTCGGGCACTGGCGCGGCAGACGGGCAGTGCGTGCCCCCTTACGACCTCGACTCTACGCCCGGAAGCGGCGATGGCAAAGGCACGGATCAGAACCTCCTTTACTTCCTCACCGCTCTCATGACCCACATGGAGATCAATTCCGAAAGTATCCAGTATATCGAGATATGGAATGAGCCTTCCACGTGCCAGGCGTGGAACCACTCTGACGGCTCGCAAAATTGTGGCGTGCCTGCAACAGGAGCGGTGGCAACGGCAACCGACCTGGCAAGAATTGCGTCTGATGCCCGTGCGCTGGTCCATCAATACGATCCACGAGTGTTGATCACTTCGCCGCCGACCGCTGGTGGCACTTCCAGCTACGCCTATATGCAGACGATTCTCACAGCGGGAGCCACTCCATACGACCTGGTCGGCTTCCATGGCTACGATATTCTCCCGGTTCCGGGAGGCACAGGCGCCTGTCCATCTCTTTGCCCCGTTCCGGAGTACGAAGTTTCAGAATGGGCTGCACTGCAGAATGTGCTTACTACGCTCAACCTCACATCGCTGAAGGCGATCAACACGGAGTTCAGTTGGGGCGGATATCAGAATGTGACAATTCCGGATATGCGCGCGGCACAGGCAGCACGGCTATATATTCTCCAGGAATCGTTCTACCCTGCGCTGCAGCGAGTGGGTTGGTATGGCGAGGACTTTCCGGTGGACAACACGCCCGACCCAAACAACCCCGGACATCCCAACGGAGGTACCGGCGAGTTCTGGGCATCGGGCGCTACCAACGTTTCCGACGGCTGTACGGTACCCGACCCGATCCAGGGTGGGTACGACTGCCCGGCCGGACTCGCCATGCAGCAGGTCAAGAAGTGGACTCTGGGTGCAACCTATTCTGCTCCCTGCAGCTGCAGTGCCAGTCCCAACGGTGGCAGCTGCGCAGCGACACCGGCGACAGGAGTCTGGCAATGCTCCATCAGCAAGCCGGGCGGTTACTCCGGTCTCTTGGTTTGGGATAGCACTTACACTACTTATCCGTGTCCTACTACGCCAGCTGCCGCAACCGCCCCCTGTGGGTCCGGCACATTTACGGTACCTCCTTCCTATTCGAACGATTGGGAAGATTTGAATGGCAATGTGAACGGATTGCAGGGATCGACCGTGACAATCGGTGCCAAGCCCATTCTCTTGGAAAATGAGGTCTTTCCGTAGCACTGGATTCGAGACGCAGAACGTTAAGCATTTAAGTGGAGATATCGTGGGCCGCATCAAATGAAGATCATCGTAGCCATCAAGCAAGTGCCCGAACGCGACGCAGCGCTCACCATCGGTCCGGATGGCAAGTGGATCAATGAGAGCGATCTCACGTACACCACCAATGAGCCCGACGCCTATGCGCTCGAAGAAGCCCTCCAACTCAAGGAGAAGAATGGAGGCGAAGTCATTGCTCTCTGCGCGGGGCCCGAGCGTGCCGCCTCGACCCTCCACGAGGCCCTCGCCAAAGGCGCCGACCGAGCCATCCATATCTTGGCTGACGATCTGGTACAACGAGACACTCTTGCGCTCGCGCAATTGATCGCCGACGCCATCCGCCCCGAGTTTCCTGATCTCATCCTCATCGGTATACAGTCTGACGACCTCGGTTTAGGTCAGACAGGCGTCGTCCTCGCTGAGCGACTCGGCATCCCCCACGCCACCATTATCACGCGTGGGGAAATGACTCCTATAGGACTGCGCGTGAAGCGGGAGCTCGAAGACGGATGGTTCCAGAACGTCGACATGCCGCTACCCGCGCTGCTCGCCATCCACTCGGGCGGCAACAAGCTGCGTTACGCGACGCTGATGAGTATCAAGAAAGCGAAGAGCAAGGAGACGCGGACCGTCGAGACTGCCACCTCGACTGTGCGCGCGAACCTCACGCTTGAACGCGTTTATTTGCCGAAGAAGCAGAAGCGCACGGAAATGCTCAAGGGCACACCGGCCGAGATCGCCGCCCAGTTGGTCGAGAAGCTGAAGTTCGAGTTGAGGGTGCTATGACCGGAGTGCTCGTTGCTGTTGATCAATGGTTGGCGGGGCTAAGCCGGATCAGCCTCGAGACTCTCGCTGCGGGCCAGCAGTTGGCGAAAGCACGGGGGGTAGAATGCTCGGCCGTGGTGCTGGGCGAAGGCATCACGACTCTAGCGAATGGACTCAGCGGAAAGAACCTGGCCAAGGTGTTTGTGGTCGAGCATCCGCTGCTGAAGAACTACACTGCGGATGGCTATGTCCACGTGCTCGAGCAGGTCGTAAGACAGACCGCGCCCGCATATGTTCTCTTCCCGCATACATACCAAGTGCGGGACTTTGCGCCGGCATTGGCAGCGCGTTTTGAGCAGGTGTTGGTCTCCGATGTGATTGCGATTCAAGACGGTCCGTTTTTGTGAGGCAGCTCTTTCAGGGCAAACTTAACGCCGATTACAGGCACGCGGGCCGCAATCCATGTTTGGTCTCGATCCAGGCGGGCAGCTTCCGTCCCGAGATGCTCGAGGTCGGAGGCGAGGCGGCGATAGAGGTGATCGCTGTCGACCTCACGCCCGCGCAAATTCGCACTAGACCGAGCGAACCGTTCCGCGAATCGGCGCATGCGATAGATCTGGCGGCCGCCCCGGTAATTGTTGCGGTCGGTCGCGGCATCCGCGAACAGCAAAGTATTCCCCAGTTGCAAGACTTGGCCGATGCCCTGGGCGCAGAGTTGGCCGACTCGCGTCCCGTCTGCGACGCGGAGTGGCTGCCCATGGAACGCCTGGTGGGTAGCTCTGGCCACACGGCTGCTCCGAAGCTCTATCTGGCCGTTGGAATCTCCGGTGCGATTCAGCACATAGTCGGCATGAAGGGATCGAGGACCGTCATCGCTATTAACAAGGACGAGAACGCGCCTATCTTCGAGATGGCGGACTACGGCATCGCCGGAGACCTTTTTGAGATCGTCCCGGCACTCATAGAGGCCATAAATGAAGCAAAGTGAGACGCGGCCTAGATCCTTGAGGTAGAAAAAGCCCTCGCGCCACTGATCTCCGAGGTAGCGTTTGACCGTTTTGACCGCTCACGCTTTCGATTCAGCAATGATTCGGTCGTACGTGGAACGCGCATGCTCATAGGCTCTCTTAGCTTCTTCTATTTCTTTGGGCCGTATCCGTGACGACTTACTATCCCAGCAAACGTCTACGGCTTTGCGGCACCACTGTGCGCTCGCCTGCGAAGCCCGTATGGGGGCATTGTCGACCAATACCTCAATCGGATTTGTGTGCGATGAGGGCATCACTCGCAGGGCAATCCAACTACTCCTGTCGATCTTCTGGCTAAACTCCAACTCATGAAGAGCACCATCCGCTTGAATCTCGGACTGCTGCACGGCCACTCCATTCACAATTAATTCGACAGGGACCTTGCGCGTTTGCCCGATGCGAGCGCGTTCAAGATGCCACTGTGGCTTTTCCTGTAGGGGCGAGTTGGCGATGCGCTTCGTGACGTCGGTGATTTCCGGCTCCAACCGCGCGCAAATCTGTGCGGTCACCCGCACGCCCGAGCAGCCTACGGCGTTTACACGCCAGTTCGATACCGGCGAGCCGCTTTCAGAAACAACTTTGAGGTTGAAAATATGGCTCCTGCCATCACCCACGTAAGAGCGACCCGCCCTAATGCCAGATATCCAATCGCTATAGCCGGCGTCGCCAATTGGGCGCTTGTCTAGCTTCACGTAGCTGCGGCCGTCGCCGACGCGAACGTCGGTGAGGCATGGAAAGTCGGTCTCCCCCGCGAGCGTCGTGCGAAATCCGCAGTTGAGTGTGTGATACCAGATGTTCAGTTCCGCATGCGGGAGCGTATCGCACGTGGAGACGAAGTTGACCACTCGGTGAGTCACATCTACGATGTACTCATTTGCGCCAATGCCATCAAAGCGCGGCATTAGGTAGTTCGGCAGCTCCTGCGTGTCCACCACCAACCCGAAGCCCGAATGCGCGTAGCCGACCACCGCACCCTGAGCCTTGGCCCACTTGAGAATTGGTATGTTCCAGCTTGGCCAGTCATCCAGTGTCGGCGCACCGGGGAAGTTCTGCTTCGTCAGGCGCAACAATACCAAGTGTCCGCAATGACTGGATGGGAAACCGGAGATCTCAAGGTCATAGCGGAGCAGCGCTGCCCCCTGTGTCATCGATGGATTCAGACTCATGTCCATATGCTTCATTGTCGAAGACGCAAACTGGCGGACGTGTCCGCTGAAAAATTGACGCTGGTAGTAGAAGCCGGGACCCCACGTTAATACATCGCCCAGATCTAGCGCCTCGCCCTGCACTTGCCGATACATAACATCAGGCGTCACTCCTTCAGACGGACTATCGTAGTGCGCGCATCCAGCAGCGTGAATATGAGTATCGCCGCTGTAGTAACCAAAGTCTGAGGGTTTCACCCACCGTTTCAACTCAAGCTTCATCGACGCGACTCCAGCATCTCCTATCGCGAGGGTTTTCTTCTCTCGCAGATACTCCGGACCGCGACCGTAATCCACATCGAAAGTGCCAGCCGGAAGTCGGATCGCCTCACCGTCTTTCCGGTATATATGCCGCTCAAACCACAAGTCGGGCAGTGCGCGTTTTCCCTGTGCCGGATAGACCCTTCCGAGTGAGTCGGTGATCAGCAAAGAAGCGGTCGTTGGCAAACCGTCCTCGTCGTGGATTCTCACAGACACATCCTTCGCCGGACGGCAGTCAAATAGCACCGGCAGCATCGAGTAGAAAAATGGATACTGCTCGGTCAGCGAGCCCGCACTCGTCTGCGCGCGGAACGTAGCCTCGCGCTTACCCTGGTCCCTGCTATAGATCTGCACGATCCGATACTCGATGGCAAGCCCGGAGAGCGTTTCCAGAAGCGGAGGCTTGTCCCACAGATTGACTGCAATCCACCGGTTTTTCGCCTCGATGAGTCAACTGCGCCAATGCTTCCATCGTGAGCCGCTATGCTCGCTCCGTTGGATTGCCGTCCCATCGGGCCCGCCTGCTGGCAACCGAGGTTCAAGGTTGAGGCGTCGCCCGCATCGTTTAGAACTTTTACCAGGAAGGTCGTCCATCCCTGTTCGACCAGTTCAGCCTTGGCTCGACCGCGCGACAAGGTTACTCGATCTTCCGGATTGATTTCAATGTTCAGCAGTACATATGCGTCGAGTACTTCCTGGATACTACTCACCCCAGCGGCTTCAGTGTGGCTATTAAAGGCAGCCTGAAGCGCCGCACGTTGTGCCGCCGGAAGCGGCTCGCCGATCGACTGCAATGCATCAAGGAGCCGTTTGATTTGGGCCGCCAGAGGCTGCAAGGCGACCGTGGTCGCACCCAAAGCCGGTGCGCTGCGCAGCAGCACCTCGGCTCCTGCGGCCATGAGGGCAATTTGGCTAAACGTGCGACGCGTCGTGAACATTTTGGATGCCCTCACGTGCAGTTTCACCCCGACTGAGGGGTCTTCAACATGTGCGCGTTATTTTGCGAGAATATAGCCTATTATTTGCGATATAGTCAACTTACTTATCTATGTTAGTAAATAATATGGAATCGTTCACCGCGGGCCACGCTCTGATCGAATAGAAAGGGGATCGTGCGGAAGCGTCTCTCCAATCTGGTTTTGGCCATTTGTTGCTTTATGTCGGCTTGTGCTCAACCGCCCCAGCCTGAATCTGCGTCCGAGATCGCGTATCTCCGATCGCACTACATCAAGCATGAATTCCGCATCCCGATGCGAGATGGAGTCCGTCTCTTTACCGCAGTGTATGTGCCGCGCCCCGGCGCCTTTGCGGACCCCGGCCCATATCCCCTACTGATCACGCGAACGCCTTATGGCGTAGGTCCTTATGGAGAGAAGAGCTATCCCCTGGCCTTGGGCCCGAGCGATGAGTTCGAAAAGACGGGGTACATCTTTGCCTATCAGGATGTGCGCGAACGCTTCATGTCAGAGGGCACATTTATGGAGATGCGGCCCCATCTCGGCATCAAGGAGTCTCCAAAGGATGTGGACGATTCATCGGACATGTACGACACGGTCGAGTTCCTTCTGAAGCACACAGCCAGCAATAACGGAAAAGTCGGGCTTGTAGGTATGTCTTATCCGGGGTTCTACACCTCGGCTGGCATCATTGATTCACACCCGGCCATCAAGGCGGCCAGCCCGCAGGCGCCACTTACCGACCTTTTCCTCTCCGATGACGCTTATCACGGCGGCGCATTCATGCTGGCGGACAATTTCGGCTTCTACCTCGGCTTCCTTCCGATGCATACCCCAACAACGAAGACGCCCCATTCCCCATTTCGATTCGGTGCGCAAGATATGTACTCGTTCTATTTGAGCATCGGAGCCACGTCGAATCTGGAGACTAAGGTTCTGCACGACCCAAACCCTTATTTTCACGATCAACTTATCCACGATACTTACGACGACTACTGGCAGTCGCGTGACATCTCCCGGCACCTGACTGACGTGCACTGCGCGGTGATGACAGTCGCCGGCTGGTTCGATGGCGACGACCTGGCCGGCCCATTCAAGACCTTCCACTCCATCGATGCGCTGAATCCGGATGCGGTTAACACTCTCGTCGTGGGCCCATGGAACCACGGCGGATGGGCACACAACGATGGCGACCAACTCGGCGATGTTGAGTTCGGTTCGAAGACGTCCTTGTTTTTCCGGAGCCAGATTCAGTTTCCATTTTTCGAGCACTATCTAAAAAATAAAGCAAGCGCTCCTCTTCCCAAAGCATATGTCTTTGAGACCGGCACAAATGTCTGGCACAAGTACGATTCGTGGCCACCAAAGATCGCCATTGAGCGAACTCTGTATCTTCGCGCGGGAGGACGTCTGAGTTTTGACCCTCCTCTGGCAAGCGAGGACGATCACGACCAGTATGTGAGCGATCCGGGGCGGCCGGTCCCGTTTCTGAATTTCAATTTCAGTGATGTGCCCGCGCGCTACGTGGATGGCGATCAGCGCTTCGCCTCCCGTCGCCCGGACGTACTGGTTTATCAAACAGAGCCTCTAACAGAGGACCTCACTATTGCTGGCCCAGTTGCGCCACAGTTGCGCATCGCATCGACTGGAACCGATTCAGACTTTGTAGTGAAATTAATTGACGTATATCCAGATGACTATCACGATTCGCCGCCTGCACACATGGCTGGATATCAACAACTGGTTCGTGGCGAACCGATGCGCGCCAAGTTCCGCGATTCGTGGGAAAGACCGCAACCGCTGACGCCAGACGCCATCACTAAAGTCAACTTCTCCATGCCCGATATCAACCACACATTCTTGAGAGGTCATCGCATCATGGTGCAGATTCAGAGCTCATGGTTCCCGTTGACCGACAGAAATCCCCAGACTTTTACGGATATTCCATTTGCCAAGCCGGAGCAGTTCGTGAAAGCGACGGAGAGCATCTACCACTCTCCAACCACGCCAAGTTCTCTCGATATCCTCGTGTTGCCTTGACGGTTGCGGCCGCCGCACCGTCGCCAGACCATATTCAGAAAGTGACAAAGCGAATGGCGAAATAGTAAGGTTACTTAACTAAATTATGCCACGGACGCGGCGGCAACAATCGCGCCATTCTCTGGCGGCGGAGGAGGACGGATCTATGGATCGCAGATCGTTCATCAAACTCGCGGGAGCAGCTGGCCTCGCGACGAGTGCGGAACAGGCAGATTCCTCAGCCTACAAAGGCAAAGCAGAGCTGAGGCAGGCAATCGTCATCCTTGGAGAATCCGTCCGCTATGACATGCTCAACTGCAATGTCAAGACAGGATTACACACTCCTAATCTGGACCGCCTAGCTGCGCAGGGCGCTCGCTTCGACCGAGCCTACAACTGCCAGCCTGTCTGTTCACCTGCGCGGTCGTCGATCTGGACGGGGCTGTACCCACACACCAACGGAGTTTGGGGTAACAGCATGCCCCTTGGCGACACAACGCACACCGTCGGTCAGAGGCTGACGGACCAAGGCATACACTGCGCGTTCATCGGGAAGTGGCACTTGAGCGGTGTAGATTATTTTGATACCGGACGCCCCGCCTCTGGGTGGGACAAGAACTACTGGTACGATATGCGCGACTACCTCGAAGAGTTGTCTCCGTCAGATCGCCTGCGCTCCAGGAATCCGGCAACCGGCGACGATCCTGCCTGGACTGCTGAACACTGCTACGGCCACCGCTGCACTCAGCGCGCCCTCGGCTTCCTGGACAAGCATCAAAATGAGGACTTTCTGCTCGTAGTTGCCTATGATGAGCCGCATGGCCCTTCCCTCTGTCCAATCGAATACTCAAAGATGTACGAGGACTACATCTTCCCGAGCAATGCGAATGTGAATGATGTTCTTCTGCACAAGCCCGAAGAGCAGCGCGTGTGGGCGGACGGAAGACTTACAACGAGCCAGCCACCGATTCGAGACAAGCACTTCTTTGGGTCGCACACGTTCATCGATCATGAGATCGGTCGCGTGCTGGACAAAGCCGAGCAGCGCACTCCAGGTGCAATGCTGATGTATACCAGCGATCATGGGGTCTTTTTGGAATCGCATCGGCTGACCGATAAGGGACCTGCGATGTATGACGAGATTACGCGAGTGCCGTTCCTTGTTAAGTGGACTGGGCACACACCACCCAATGTGGCCTCGTCAAGCCTCGTTTCACATATCGATATCAGTGGAACGCTGATGGAATTCTTTGGCTTTGAGGTTCCCAAAACCCTCGAAGGCGGCAGCATGCTGCCCTTGATCAAGAATCCAACCGCTGCGGGCAGAAGTGAAGTGTTTATCGAATGGGGCCGATATGAGGCTGACCACGACGGATTCGGTGCATTTCAGCCAATACGATGTGTCTTTGATGGCCGGTACAAGCTCTCCATTCATCTCATGACCTCCGATGAACTCTACGACCTTGAGAGTGATCCAAGTGAATTGGAGAATCTGATCGATTCCGAGAACGATCTTGTGTCCCGGAACGACCTGCATGACCGGTTGCTGAATTGGATGAACGTCTCGCGTGATCCTTTTCGAGGCTACTACTGGGGACGACGCCCCTGGAGAAGTGATTTTCCAGTGTCGTGGCAAAACTCGGGAATGACTCGCCAACGCGAGGCAGACGGCTATCTTCCCCGCGAGCTGGACTACGACACGGGTATGCCTATGGAAGCCTCCACACGCCCGAAGAGCTAACTGGAGCACCCTGGATAAGGAAGACCCCAAATAAATGGTGAAGCACCAAAGAGCTACATCGATCATTACAACGACACCTATCAAAAGGATTGGGACGCATCTGCGAGGAAAGGTTGAAACCTCGGAAGAAAATGGGACCTGTCCCCATCAAGGCAAAGCTGCCTCCACAAGACGCCAGAGGCCTTTCGTGGTCATCGCTCACCGATTAACAGAAGCACTATATGTGCGGTCTACTATGGCCAAGTCAGCGATAGCGACTGGTTACTCGGGGAGCTAATGAACAGCATTGAGAAAAATGGACGAGCCAAGGGACACCGCAATATTTGTTACCTCAGATCATGGCGACTATAGCGGAGACTATGGACTAGTGAAAAAGTGGCCAAGCGGACTAGATGACTGTCTTGCAAGAGTTCCTCTGATCTGCAAGGTAGGCACTCGTCGTGCAGCTTGCCGTTGAACGACTCGACGTACCCAACTCTCCACCGGCTTGCCAGGCGGGTGAAAGTCCAGGTGCATACATACCGTTCTTTGTAAACCCAGGGGTCTATCGCCTTCCTCGCGAACTCGGTCCATTGTAGACGGCGATCGACTCTGGAGCCGCCCGCAGAGCGACAATCTTGTCCCGCGCCGTAGTCACCTTCTCGCAGCCCAGTGAGTTGTCGGCGAACAACGTCAGGCACTCGCGGGTGAACTGCTCGACGACCGTCAGCACGCGGATTCAGCGTCCGTCGAGCAGCATCAAGCGCCTGATTCGCATCTCGCGATCTTCACCGGGTCACCGGCAACCGCCGCGACAAGGTCCCCGGCGTCGGCGTCGAGTTCGTCCGCATCGTCGTGGACGATCGTAGCCGGCTGGCGTTCGCGACCATCTGCCCGGACGAGACCAGGGCTTCCGTGCTGCACTTCCTGCATTTAAGGACGTCCTCATAGACAACGGAGTCAGCCATGCCTTCGCCGATCTACGCCGTGCGCGTCGCTTCAAGCATCGCCGCACCATGCCCTAGACCCCGCGCACCCACGGTATAAGCAGAACGTTTCATCAAAACCGCCCTCAATGAGGGGCCTACGCCCGCACGTGCCAGAACTCAGCAGAGCGAGAGCTCCACCTCGCCCCACGGATCAACGAATACAACTGGCATAGACCACATGCTAGTCTTGCACTACAACCACCCGTCAGCCGAACAGGCCTCCATCAAGAACAACCTATTGGGTTTCCTCACCTAAGATGCTTTTGGTGGTCACCGATGGTCATCGATAGGGTACAAGCATTATGTTTATGACGTCGCAAAGCGTAGCGCAACACGGGCGGCAGACGGAACGGTACGTGCTCATTTTCGCTCCAGAGTTACTAGCCCGGACCTGTTACTATGCCCGTCTGTTCCCAGTCCATTCCGGCCATCTGACCGAGGAGACTGACCGCTACGCACAAGCCCTCATTTACAAAGACCTTGCTCATACCTGTTTTGCTGAAGCGAAACGGAGATTCCGTTCGTATTAACTACGGCTCAGTCTTGGTGACAAACGGCGGAGCTTGTTGTTGGGAGATGAGTCATCTTCGTCTATTAAGAGCGTCGACCTTCTGCGGCTGCTTTTGCTACCCTTTTTGCAAGTCGGGACAGACACAGGAACTCAGGTTCCTAAAAACGCTCTCGTGACCGGCCAATCGAACGCCTTATTTAGGGGGTGAAAACCAATGAGTTCCGAGACCGACATCACTCAGGCGAAGAAAAGCCACTGCTGTGTCCCGTCATCGGCACGCTCAGATTCATCTTCAAGCAAGTTAAGTACTCAAAAGATTGAGACGCGGAGCCCATCGGATTGCCGCGCGCCTGAACAGATGGTTTCCCTCCCGGGCGGTACATTTCTGATGGGGACAGACTGCGCCGAGGCATTTCAACAGGATGGCGAAGGACCGGTACGAGCCGTGAGTCTCGAAGCGTTTCAAATCGACCGATGCCCGGTCACTAACGACCGCTTTCGGGAGTTTGTAGCAGCGACCGGATACAAGACAGAGGGTGAGATTTTCGGTTGGTCATTTGTATTCTGGACGCACGTTCCTAAGCTTCGATTCCAGGAATTGGTTGAAGATACCGTCGCGGCCGCGCCGTGGTGGTGCAAGGTTCGTGGGGCACATTGGAAGGAGCCAGAAGGGCCAGGCTCAAACATCCTACATCGCGGCGATCACCCCGTTATTCACGTCTCATGGAACGATGCAGAAGCTTATTGTCGCTGGACTGGTCAGCGCCTTCCCACTGAGGCCGAATGGGAATATGCAGCGCGCGGTGGCCTAGAGCAAAAACTATATCCTTGGGGCAACAAGCTCAGACCTGGCGGGGAACATCTCTGCAATATATGGCAGGGCGAGTTTCCGCGAAACGACACTGGAGATGATGGTTTTACCGGCACGTCTCCGGTCAGAGCCTTTCCGCCAAACGGGTTCGGCCTGTATTCTGCGACGGGGAACACGTGGGAATGGTGCGCAGATTGGTTCGATACCGACTTCCATCTAACGGCTAGCCAAGACAATCCGAAAGGACCGGCAAGTGGCGTCGCCCGTGTGATGAAGGGTGGCTCGTTCCTGTGCCATAAGTCCTATTGCAACCGTTACCGGGTTGCAGCGCGCAGTTCCAACACTCCTGATAGTTCCACATCGAACGTGGGTTTCCGCTGTGCTTTGTGACAGTTCAATGTCGCTCCGCTCCACTCCGTGTCTGCCCGTCTCAATCTAACCTTGGAAATGACATGAAAGAGGCCAGCGCATCACGATCGATCGCCGTGCGGCAGACGCAACCGTGCCAATCTTATCGCTCAGAAGTGTCGAGGTGACTTCTGTTGGAGTGTTCGGATTCCAAGCAATGGAAGCACGGACATTCTCGTCAGGGTCCGACGATAAATGAGACAGCACGAGGGAGTCGGCATTTCGGTGTTTCGCAACCTCGATTCGAACTCGGGCTTCTACGTCTCTGCCCAGCTCAGCAAGAACCTGAGAAGGTGTTGTGGTATCGCGTGCGGTCTCGATCCTCACGTGAATATCACTGCACAGTGCGAGATTCGGATTCCTCTCTAACTCCTGGCACAATATCTCCGCTCGCTCCTCCAAACGTGCTTGGTTTTTCGTTATGTCGCTGAAGTGCCTGACAGCTCTCCCTCGTACGACTCTTGCGGCTGATTGGCGCCATTGAAATACTGAGATGGACATTGTTTTGCCGCCGCCGTCCCCGCCGTCAAAATCCCATTCGCCTGGCGCTGGCTCAATCCTGAGTAATCTAGACCGAATTCCCCGTTGCATTGGTACTCCTTAAAAAATGAAATTAACTCGCTCCTGGGCAGCCAGGCCGAGCTCGGGCTCACCCTCGAGGAGTCGAAAGAGCTGGCCAACTTCCAGCGCTCCCTGGTCATCCTGGGACCAGCCGCCGGTGCCGTGATGCTCTGCCCTGGCAACCAGGTCGGCGTGCCCACTGAGCAACGCTGTCCTTACGCCGCCAAGTGCCCTCTCCTGCGCGCCGGGAAGGCGCCAGCCGACAAGCTAAGCCCGATCGAGCGTGCCATCACCGAAGAGCGCTTCTCGGCCTGGTCGAGGACCGTGGGCCAGGATCCGGAGTACCTGACAGAGGATGCCCGGGCTACTGTCTCGACTCTCACTTACATCGATCTGCAGGAACAACGCTGCACCCACATCCTGTCGACGGGTGAGGCTGCTAGGCTCACTCAGACCAATGTGACTGAGGCCATTAACTTCACAACGGTCGATGACGAAGGTGGGCAAACACAGACTGTTTTGCCACTTACCTGGGAAAGAGTACTGCACATAAATGCGGAGCTTTTGGCTCAACTGCAAGAGAGGCGCAGGATGATTCTCAAGGACTGGATAAGGCTGCGAGGCAATGTGACTGACGCCATCAACTTTCCTGTCCAGAACGACGACGGCAAGATGAGCCATGAGGTTCTCCCCCTTGTCAGATGAGCGGGTTCTTTATTCCAACGTTTGGCTTTGCCTCATATGTCTGAAACGCGCATATGATTCTTAAGGATTGGCTGACGGTTGCGTTCCCCTGCGTTTCGCCTCGGCCCGAGTAATCGAGCTTCATACCGCGCGGGCGAGCATATTGCGCGTCAATTTCGCTATGCCTTTGTTGTGGAACCAATCTCTCCTGCATTGTTGGGAAAGGGGTCGAGTATATCGTCAACGCGGCCGACGTCCAGATAGAGAAGCGCGATTCCTCGGTCTGTCGCAGGTCGTTGTTCCGTTTTTCTCATCCGAACATGTCAGTCGGCTTGGTCTCCCCGTCAAGGCACCGGTGACGCCGCGGAAGCGGCCACCGGCTGCGAACACTCACCCGGGGAACATAGCAGTGCCCGCCCGTATGCGTTACATTTGCTGCAACGCTCGTAGAGGTGAGCGTTACGAAGAGGCAAAATCAATGGCAAACGATCGGTTCGTCGCGTACTTCAGGGTTTCAACGATAAAGCAAGGAGTGAGCGGCCTCGGTTTGGAAGCTCAGCAAGAGGCCGTTCGGTCGTACCTGAACGGCGGGTACTGGAAGAGGGTGGCGGAGTTCACGGAGATAGAAAGCGGCAAGAGGAATGATCGACCCGCACTCGCTGAGGCCCTCAGCGTTTGCCGCGTTCGCGGTGCCACGCTCATCATTGCAAAGTTGGATCGCCTCGCACGCAACGTACATTTCATCTCCTCGATGATGGAGGCCGGTGTCGAGTTCATTGCCGTTGACTTCCCCCAGGCAAACCGACTCACGATTCACATACTGGCTGCAGTCGCTGAACATGAGGCTCTAATGATTAGCACCCGTACGAAGGCCGCTCTCGCCGCTGCGCGAGCCCGCGGCGTCGTCTTGGGTGGGGACCGTGGCAACATCGCTTCCATGGCAGCAAAGGGCAATCATGCGAGCGCGGAGAAGCGATCCGCTGGTGCAACGAAACGGGCGGCGGACTTGCTGCCTGTCATCCAGCGTATCCAAGCGTTAGGGGCATCGTCATTGCGGGAGATCGCAGCGGCGCTGAATGATAGGGACATCCCCACCTCAACCAGCAAGGGCAGATGGTATGCGACACAAGTGAGACGAGTACTTAGCAGAGCGGCATAGCTGCTTGACGCCGGCTGGCGACAACCGCAGCGAGCCAGTTGAATGTACCCATGACTGCGGCGGAGGTCGCTTCAGCCATCCAGCATAGCAGCACATGGATCGCCGCCAATTTTGGCTGCCCACGAAGAGTATTTGCCAGTAACGTCTGCCTACAGCTTTCCCGCCCATGTCCCGACTCAGAATCGGATAGCTCGATCATTTCCCGTGTACCCTGCCGGCGACCGTGACGCGTGCTTAGAGCCAGTTATTAATGAATGACTCGCCCCCGCTAGCATCCTTACTGCGGCCACTACGGCCGCGGCGTCGAATGAATCGGCGTCGTTTCGATCAGTCCGATCAGACCGTCCGAAGTGAGGTAGAAGCCGCACTTGGAGCGGCGAGCACGCTTGATCAACATCCGCGGCAGACTCTTGGCCGCCGCGATCCCAAAGGTGCTGCGAATCTTCTCAGGAATCGCCTGAACGGCGAGGGGCCGCCCAGCATTCCGGATTACGATCCCGGCCATATCGAGCATGGACTGTGTGTTGGCGACTCTGGCCACACCGGGTGCGCTGGACAAGGAGATGACGCGATGCACCGGCTTAGACCTGATTCGTGCAGGCTGGGTGCGCCGTTCCGGTGGGGTATCGATCGGCCCGCGCACCGCCAGAGTGCCCTTCATGTGTGTCCGCGGTCTTTGCCCTTCGTTGAGCAACAACTTGCTGATCAGGCCGCACCTGTCGGACAGCTCAGCGACCATCTCTTCTATCTGGCTTTTTTCCTTGCGGAGGGCTCGTATGACATTTGCCGGGAGGCTCATCGTAATTCTCCTATGTGTTCAAATTGCGCGCCGCCCAGGACAAGAGCAAAACTGCAGTCCAGATTTGGGACAGCGGCAACTGGTTAATGGCTTAGTGTTGTGAAATAGGCAGCCGTCACTGACCTACTTCTGGGATTTCTCGAGGACATCAAGCGCCTCATGAATATCCAGAATGGGCACCCTGAGGTACCGGAACCACTTCGTGCCGAAGCAGCTGAATCCCACGGGGCACGACTCTAAGAACGATTCCGGCGGCGGCCAATCCGGCCTCCGTCGATAACCCTGAACCTTTTTACGCGGGCTCGAAACTGACTTGAGATGGCCGTGACGCACGAGAACACGGATGCAGCCAAGAGGATCAAAATCCACGGCAGCGGCGAATTCGTCCACTCGGACGACTGCTGATACGGGTTTGGTTTCAAGGTGCTTGCATACCTCTTCAATCTTCTTGGTGTAGTTCGGATCGTAGTGGGCGAAAACATCCAGGAACACAGTGACCAGGACATCGTAAACCTCCTCGGAAGTCACGCAGTCCTTGAAGGCCAGGTGCAGGTGCTTCGAGGCGTAGCGCAGATTCGACACGCCGGCGGATGACCCTTTGGGAAGTAGCAGCTTCAGAAAAGCCTGCGCATCTTTCCCCTGGGGGCCAGTGAGCGCAGGCACTTCACTGAACACGATCAGGTTGAAGTACTTGATCAGGTAGCCGTGGAAAGCCTTCAGGATCTCGAACCGAACTTGCTACGACAGGTTCTTCGGGTTGCAGCTATGCCGCAGCGGCGGCATACCGCTGCGTACGCTCCTGCTCCACATCCTGCGAGTCTCCTTAGACGTAGCAAAGCTTTTCGGCTTCCGCTGACTCGCGCCCTCCAGGCGCCACAATGACAATCCCCACTCAGGATGGCGCAGACCCTTCATAAGGTAGAACGCAGCCGAAATCTCCTTCTCATACCTGAGCACTACTGGGGATGGACCAACGGTACGATCTCCCCCGAAGCGATCCTCACGCCACACGTCGGTCAGTTGAACGGGGTCCAGTGGCTTGGCGCAGCGGATCAGGAGATGGAAATGAACCCTGCCGAGACCTTTGCCCATCGCAGAGGGGCCCCGCTCTTCTGCGATCAGGCACGCGAGAGGTGCCTCGACCTCCCGTTCAATCGCCCTCAGATATGTGCCGAGTACGGCGTTTGCACGTCCGCTGGTGAGATCGTACGAAAACGTCAAGGTCACGTATAGATTCCAGTGGAAGTCCTTCCTGAACCAGTCGGCATATTGCTGTTGTAGGTAGCGGTCGAACCCGGTCGGCCCCCTGTGACCGCTATCTTGTGACTTGTGTTGCGCTGACATCGTCATCCTTCACACTCCTCATGTAGATACACCTTCGGCATCCTAGACTGTGTCTAGCGGTTTGGCCGGATACCCCATTTCTGCAACGGAACCCGGGACCCAGTCAATGACTGGGGCGAGCCGTATCCGACAGCAAGTAACGCTGCTACTACTGCCCTGTTTCAGGCTTCGCCTGAGCCTAGGGCCGCTGGCCACTGCCATGGAGATTCCCGATCGAGCTCCGTCCCAAACAAGGTTGGCGGCTGGCAAACGGTGTTTCTCCATGTGCTGCCAGTGTGAGCCTCGAAAATATTCGGCCAAAGGCAACCTGTGGATCCGGTCGCCAGATGAAGATTGACCGGGCTCAAATCGTGAGGTATCAGCGGTTCGCAAACAGCTTCAAATAGACTATAACCCCTGTTTATTCAGTTACATATATAATTCCATGTATTATCGGCTGGGCTATCCAGAAAAGCCCCACGAGTTCTGGAAGGAGAAGAGTTGGCGACGAGCGAAGCTACGGGGCTAGATCTGTTCATCACCATGGCAACAATATGGCAGAAGCGCGTTCCCCCAACCTTGGTAGATGAGTCACCTAGTACTCTCACACAAATTCTTGAACTCAGCTCGGCGGCTACGGGAATGTCGCATTCGGCAATGCAGCAACGGTTGGGGTTGAGTCAGCCGGAGATGAGCAACATCGCGAAGAAGTTAGTAACCGCGGGTTGGATCCGAAGTACGCGTTTGGAGGCTAACCGTCGCGTGAAGTTGATCACGGCGACCGCGGCCGGGCGCAGCCTCCTATCAACTCTGAAAACGGACCTGAACGCGGCAAAAAATCCCGCAGATGCTTCCTCCGGGCGGCCCAAAGAACGCAGCCGGCGACTTAGCCGCGGCAAAGTGCGTCAACAGGGGGGGCAGATACCCTTCGATCTTGAAAGTTGCTTGCCTCCCGACGAGGACACTTAGGTTCGGCAATCCTGAGCCGCCGCGATCGCGCACAATGTAACTGATTCATAGTTCAATATCTCGGCTGCGATTCTGACGACGTCAATGGTTCCGTCAGGGCGCTCGATTTCGAAACCGCAGCCGCATTTGTCATTCTCATCTAAGTATCGCTTCCCTGCTGCGGTGCGTAATGTTTTCCGGGCGCAGCCTCGTCTGCATTGGGTTCAGCCCCACGCGAGATACGCACACTCGTCTTTGGCTCGGACGGTGGTTCATTTATGGTCGGGGTAGATTCTGGCTCGCCGTCTTGAATTTATGACCGGGGATGGAATCTGGTTGCTGCCAATATCCGGTCCACACATGCAACGACATGCATTTTTTAGGCGGTCAGTTCGTATTTTCTTTGGCTCAACTGGTGCGTCGTGGCAAGGTATGAATCAGCGCGCACTGACGCTAGTCAATGCTTGATGGGGAGTTTCAGATTGCCGAACCAGAGAAGTTTTTTAAGCGAGGGAAAGCAGCACTGAGGCTCGAGGTTATCCGCGTCCGTCGTGGACCTGTGATAGTCGTCCGTCCTCACGTCTCAGGGGTTTCCCCGATTTCCCTTTCGTCCCGGTGGCCTGAACATCTAGCCATCCTCTTCTTCACCGCACTCATCGCAAATTCAAAAGGATTTTACTTTGGACACTCAGCTAGCTCAGTCATCCCCACCCGGCATCACTACCCTGCTTGCAAAAGAGCTGGCCGCGGAGGTCACCCTATTGGTGCGTCAGGAGCTGGCGCGCTCGACCATGCCCGGCGTCCAGCCTCGGCTGTACGATGTCAGGCAGGCGGCTGTGTATCTGGGCAGGTCTGAGCAGGCTGTCCAGCATCTCATCTTCGACAAGGCCATCCCAGTCGTCCGCATCGGCAAGCGCGTCCACCTTGACCGTGAGGACATGGATGACTGGATTGAGCAAAACAAATACTGAGCGGTAGAGAGGATGGAGTTGAGGGGTTGTATCGGCAGGATCCCTGACACAAAAGGCGTTTTCCGAACCTATCGCGTTACCAGCGTCGGCGAGCACGGCTCAGACTCTGCCCGCTCCCCTCCACCACCGTTTTCCGGTATCAGGGTGGCATCGGGCCTGAACAGTACCCCCGAGCTCAATCTAGCCAACATGAAGGCCATCCTCGAGCAGCGAAGTGTCCCCCACCGACATCCGCCTCCATGACCCCGAGTGGTGGTCCCTATGGTGCCTCAGAGCGCACCCCAACCAAAGTTCAGTGAGTGACTCCGCCTGATATCGCCAACTGAGACATCAATCCTCGGAGCTCTACCGGGCGGAGCCACTTCTTGGACATAAACGGTATGTGTTCTATGTACCCGGCAGTCCAGCTCTGCATCGGCGATAGCTCCCAAGGCAAGTCTCCAATCTGTATTAGCGCAAGTATTGATGCCCCGGTACTCTACGAGAACGTCTCGGTTCCCATGCGGAACACGGCTCGGGAGGTCTTAAAAACGCAGATCGTCCACATAAACTGATAGGCATGGTGAATGGTCTCGACAAAACGCACAACATTCGGTTCGGCGATGAGAAGGGAATGCATGTGTACAGCGGTATGATGCCTCTTGTCGCTCATCTGTTCTCGATTGGCCTCGTTCGCTGATGTGAACTACGACCCCCGCGATTTCGCGGCGCAAACTTGATTGGTTGAGGTTCTCGATTGGCGAAAACGAAGATTGGTCGAAATGATCCATGCCCCTGTGGATCCGGAAAGAAGTGGAAGAAATGTCATGGCGGCCCCAAGGCAACGCCCGCAGCTTCGCTCCCTGATCTCTCATCGTTCTTGGACTACCTTAAATCCCAGCCTTCACCGAGTGCTCTCCGCATCAGTGATCTGCGCACCGATCTGAAGGACCTGACCTCAGAGTTGCAGAACTACGACCCAGAAAAAGTCATTTCTGCATCCGCGGTTCTGGCGAGTGTGGCCGAAAATCACACGTTAGTCTATCGGATCAACGCATTGATTCTGATCGCTTCACTTGCCTGCAAAGGGGCACAGACACCATCGATTGCAGATCTCGATCGATGGTTGAACAGATCAATTTCTGAATCTGCGGCGGGTCGCTTGGAGGATCCGGCCGAGGATTTTGCCATTGGTCTTGTGCGGACGCATACCGGCAATCACCTGATCTTCAATGGGTCGCTCAGTGGCCCGGATGCTTATCTTCAGGATGTGCTCGATGCGCTCACAGAAGGCCCTGCCAGCTTGGCGCCATTTATCTCAATCACAGAAGCCGTTTTGACGGTTTCTGATGAACTCGTCCGACGCCGAGGATATGACCGCTTCACTTCCGGTTCAGGCACTCACGAGGCTGTCATTCTGCCTGAGTCCGACGAGGCCCTGTGGCGTTTGGTCCTCACACAAACGTTCACCGCGGTGGATTTTCCTCCCCTGGGCACCCTTGCGAGTGATCTGCGACACTTCTCGCTCACCCTCGACGAGCTTCGAAAAGACGCGCCCAACTCGACGCTTGTGCGTAGTCGGCAGCAGGTTTTTCTCCGCCTCGGAGATGCGTACCTGCTGATATTTCCAGCCTCCGTTGCCGATGCTCTGATCGAGTCCACCCTTCGCGAACTGAATGCCAGAAACATGATTCGGGGATTCAACAACCAGTTGAATCGTCGACAGGGTGGTCGCATGTTTGATGACGCACGACGCCATTTCGGAGCCGAGACTATCGTTGCGGACGAGCAACCTCTCAATGATCTTCCGCGACCTGCCGGCCTGTCCGATGTCGTGTTGCGCTTCGATAACAATCGATATTTCCATCTCATTCTGCTCCACGACGACATGAGAGATGTGGTCAAGGACGGGTTCGACACGACACGTCCACCCAATACAGCTGTCACGGATCACATCCGCCATGTGGCGACCATTCTCGCGAAGCGCAGCGACTACGTGAACGGCTTGACACTGGTCGTCATGCTCGGGGTGCGCCGCGCCTACGGAGTTGCGATTCCAACAGAGCTGCCAGCGAACTGGTTCTTGCAGGTCTGGTCTTTATACGATTTCGAACGTCTCCAATGGCTCGAACGAAACTGGGAAAGTATGCTCTGGAAGCTCTCGAAACAGAGAGACACTCTGTCAAAGCGGCATATCGAGTACATGGCCCCGGACGATGCGATCCTCTACGCTTCGTGGATGAATGAAGACTACCGCCTCATTCCCGGTGGAGCAACAGAACCGGGCCCACTGCTCACCCCCATCTTCTGTGGCGAAGTCTTTCGCTTTCGAGAGATGGCTAGACTGCGGCTTGATACCCACGCGGCATATCGACCAGATTCTCAGAGTTGGGTCACCGTCTGTCGCGTCAATCCTCTTTCTTACTTCAAGGATGACCAACTCAGTCTGAGGTACGGCGCGCCCGACTTTGCCGCTGAAGGTCGTCTTGTGGGCGCCATCGTCACATCGCAAAGGATCTGGTGGATCGACTGCAACGCGCGGCTCTACCCGGATGCAGACCGACTCTATCTCATGAAGGTATGGGAGACGGCGAACATCTGGATGGCCCGTGTAGCCGCTGTTGCTGAACAGCAGCTCCGCAGCCCCGTCTTGCAGAATCCTATTATCAGCCTCGATGTGTCAGGCGTCGCAACGATCAAAGACTGGTCGATGAGAGCCTTGGAGTCCATTGCTCCTGTAACCGAGTTTGCGACCGAAATTGATTTGCACGGATTCACCGTGAAGATTCCTGCCGGGTTCGTGACGATGGGCCGTACACCCGAGAATCACGCAGAAATGCTCTTGGCAAAGGCGCTCGTATCAGGCGCCGCCCTTCTCGGCGGCAAACCCCTTTCGGGATCGAACGTCGAGGCAGAGATTGCAGCGCTCCACATTTCTCCCGACGAGCGCCACATGCACACGATCGTCGCGTCGGATCACCGCGATTACCTCAGAGAGTTTGCGGAAGATGACTTTCATCTCTTGGAGACGCAGATACTCACTTTGCAGACGCTGGCGTTGCCTATGAGGCGGGATTCACCGGGCCGGTGTTGATCGAAGGTCGAGATGAAGGGAATGATTGTCTCAAGAAGATCGTCGATGCCTTCTGGCAGCGATGCAAACGACAGTTGGAGAGATTGGACCGTCGTTCCCTCGTGATCCGCTGCCTCAGCAACAACGAGGCAGTCATGACGGAGCAAGACAACTGGACCCGCACAAGACGAGCGGTTGCCGCTTTGCACAAAGACCGCGAAGATGTTCTTTCCGCATCACTTGCCGTCCGCCAGAAGATGGATCGGACGCAAATCTCGCACCGCTTGCTCATTGAAATGGCGATTTGTACTTGCCCCGAGACGGGTGGCAGACAAGCTAACCAGGAAGACATCGACCATCTGTGTGCACAGGTGCTTCAGTTGGCGGCGACAGCCCAAGAAGCGGATGCCATGCGGGCGGAGGCAATCCCGCCTTGGGTGAGGTTGGGGTTGGCGGGCGACGTTCGTCTGGCTTCGGACTTCTCCGGATTGATGAGACCGTACATGTCCAGCCATTTCGAAATCACCCATGAGTCCGACGTGGCGCGCTACGAACAATATCTCGAAGAGCCAAAGCGAGGTTCCAAGACAGAAGCCGAAGTCTTCGGCGAGACGTTCCTCAATGCTTTCCTCGACGAGTACGGAATCTCTCCAATACGGCTGGCCGACGTTGCAGCGATTCTCGCGGAAGATGCTCTCCTGCAACAACGGAACGTAGTCGTTCGCTCCAAAGTCAATCTACGCTCCGACCTAAGCACCAGGGGCTATTCTGACCGTGAGATCGACCGCCTCTTCCGGCACTTCGTCTTGCCGGCACGGCCCGATTGGACGGTCGTTTCTCCGCCATTCCGTTCCAAGGACTGGTGGCCTTGGCGCTACAAGAGGAAACTATCTGTGATGAATCGTCCGCTCATTGCTTTGAACGATGCAGAAGTCGCCTACGCTCCTGGGTTTTGCGAGGATTCTTTCCGGCATGTCGCTTCAGAGGTGTTTACAGGCTCATTTGAGCCTGAGTACTTCACCGCACCGGCAATGCGCAAGTACGTAGGTTCTACGAATGCCGCGCGCGGCTTAGAGTTCAATAAGTCTGTTGCTTCCAGATTCAGGGAGGCTGGCTGGAATGCCTGGACCGAGATTGAAATGAGCCAACTCCACTGTCCGCAAGATCAAGCCGCTGGCGACATCGACGTGGTTGCCGAAAAAGACGGGATCGTCTTTCTCTGCGAATGCAAGGATCTTTCCTTCGCCCGCACGATTACAGAAGTGGTGGAACAGTTAGGGAGGTTCAAGGGCAAGCATGGTGACGAATTGTGGAAGCACCTTCGCAGGGCCGCGTGGATCAAGAACAACGGTTCGCGACTCCGACACGTCATCGACCGAGAGCCAGCCGACATTCTCTCTCTGCTGATATCGAGCAAGATCGTGCCGATGCAACATGCTGAGGGCTTCGCAGAGCAGGTAATCCCCATCGACGCGCTGCCCGAGTTCTTGAACGCCTTGGTTTAGGTGGCGTCTCGGAGCAACGGATAATCCACGCCCTCTGCGGGGAGGACGAGCCGCTGTGGCCATCGGGGCACGTCATCGGTCTGCAGCTTATCCTGTTCGGCGATATGTGCCCGATTTCGCGGGGCAGAGTGGCGATCAGTGAGAACGCATCGCCTGGAAGACACTTCACCACGGAGCCTCGCCCTGAGGCTGGCGATAGCAGCGTCATCCGCCGGTACCCTGGGTGAATGGGGGTAAGCTTGAAAAGGTGTCAACCAGCGCATAAGAAGGAGCCGAAAAAGGGCGAAGACATGGAACCGACCGATGACGATGCGCCCAATCTAACGTAGACGTTGGTAGCGTTAAATGCGGCTCTCGCCAGTCAGCATTATCAACCGGTGCCAAATCGCCTTACCACTTATTGAGAGGGCGATGCAATCCCCACGCTCCGCGCACACATTGCACACCAGAAACGTCCACCGCCGCATCCAAGCGCGCCAGGACGGCTTCGATCTGCTGACGGCGAGTCAGCAGATCAGCTCTGGCCAGCGGCCACACAGAATCTTAGGGTCGTCGCGATTTCCGAACGAATGGAATCATCGGTCAGTCATTGAGGAGGTAGCTATCATCCAACTGAGAATTTGTCTCGAATGGAGAAGCGATCCAACGTAACTCACCGACGCGCTGCGGGGCACCGGATCGGGAAGACCAACCACCGCGACGATGCTTACTCACTCGTTGACGTTTGCTTGGCCTCCAGCGCTGCTCCCGTTTACCGGTCCGTAGCAGCCATCGAAGCCCCTGGGCACAAGGGGCACTTCGATACCTTCATCGACGGCGGTCTCTGGGCCAACAATCCGATCCTTGTGGGACTGATCGATTCCTTGGAGGTTGCGGCCCCTGAACAGCCCATTGAGCTGTACGCGCTTGGAACCTGCCCTCGTCCAGCAGGTACGTCCATAACCCCGAAGGAAGTCCACCGCGGCCTGAGAGAGTGGAAGTTTGGCGGAGAGGCTGCCGTCATCGCCATTGATGCGCAGGAATTCACGTTCGATCACATGGCCAAGCTCCTAGCCCCCCATCTGAGGCACGATTGCCAGGTGATTCGCTTTCCCCGCGAAGCAGTGCCAGCAGCGATGATGGACTACCTCGATCTTGATGACACCCGTAGCGAGGCAACTGACGCGCTGATTGGTTTAGCTCGAACGGATGCCGATCTAACGAACAGCAGATGTAGTGATCCCAATGACCCGCATGGGTTGTTGGTGCAAGCCCTGTTTGAATCCATGCCTGAACTCGAAGTGGGAGAGGAGAAGTAATGTTCAACTGCGCAGACGAGATAACCGCCTACCACAACCAGAAAGTTACCCTGCCCCAAGAAGACCGCACTGCCATGCGCGATCGGCGGAACGCCAACAGAGACAGGCTGAGGGATGGTCTGGAGGGGAGGAAAAAGCAACAGCCATTCGCCTTCCATAAGCAAGGCAGCTATGCCATGTTGACGATGGTGCAACATGACGATAACGCCTATGACATCGACGATGGCGCCTACTTCGACAAGGAAAATCTGGTCGGAGACCGCGGCGGTGAAATGTCCGCGCTTGACGCCCGCAAGATGGTCCGAGATGCAGTAGACGACGGTTCATTCAAGACGGCGCCGGAGGTCCGTCAGAACTGCGTCCGCATCTTCTATGCTGCCGGCTACCACGTTGACATGCCGGTATACCGGAAGCGCATCGAAAAGAACTTCTGGGGCCCCGACGAAGAGATCTATGAGATTGCCGGTTCCGATTGGAAGCGCTCGGACGCGCGACTGGTGACGGATTGGTTCAGCCAGGAGAACACGAACCAGAGTCCGGATACCAACAATGGGCGTCAGCTCCGTCGCATTACGCGCCTGATCAAGAAATATGCGCAGAGCCGGGCGAGCTGGGAGGGCCTGATGGCGAGCGGCTTCGCTATCACCAAGTTGGTCACCGAGTGCTACCGTAAGGACGCGAATCTCGAAGACTGCGCGTTGCGGAATACGATGCGCGCGATCAAGAACCGCCTTGATGGAAGTCTTGTTGTGAAGCATCCTACGACTCCGGATGAGACGATCAGCAAAGGGAACGATGACCCGAAGCTTCGGTTTTTGCGAGAGAAATTGGAAGAGGCTCTCGATAAACTCGATGTCCTCGACTCGGCGGACTGCACACGAGAGGAGGCTCTGAAGGCCTGGGACAAGGTGTTCAGCACCAACTTCTTCTCGGAGAGAGCCGATTCTGCGAAGGCAGCGCGTTCCGCGCCGGGCATCCTCACGTCCGGCATTATTGGATCACTGGCTGCGAACGCTGAGCAGGTTCCCGTGCGGAAAGAGGGCGGCGGACGGTTTGCCTAGCTCCGATCAATTCGATGCGGCCGCTCTGCAACTGGACGAGTGGCTGCGAGGCTTTCAGAACGTTCGGCCACTCTCATGCGACGAATGCGCGGGCTATCATCCTCGATTGATCGAGAGCGGTTGGGAACTGGACCTGAGCGGCGATCCTGCTATTGGTTCCACCATAAGGGTTCTGCTTCCAGAGTCGTTCCCTTATGCTCGGCCTCTCATCGCAACGTGTTCCAAGCAGTTTCTGGTGTGGCCTCATATCGAAGAAGATGGGGTCATCTGTACGTTGCCACTGTCGGCCACGTTTAATCCATATGACCCGTTGGCCGTGACTCAGTACGTACTGAACGAGGGGGCTGAGGTCGTTAAGCAAGGACGCTCCGGAACAAACCTAGACGACTTCCGGCAGGAGTTCCACTCTTACTGGGATCGCGCGGTCACAGAGAGCAGCGTGCCCGTCATCAGCACGTTGACCGACTTTGCGTCGCCACGGATCATCAGCGCCTGATATGGAAAACACCATGTCATCGTGGGGGGCAGCGACGTCAAGCTTCAGGAATGGATGGACAGGCGCTTTGGCAGGGCCAAGGATGACCGCATCTTTGAGCCGGGGATTCTTCTCCATCTGGATGTCCCTTTACTTCCGGATCAGTATCCCCGACGTATCGCGGACGTCGGCAACATGGTGCAATCGCTTGATCGAAGATCACGAACTCTGCTGACCAGACGCTTGCTCGCAGACAAAACGCGCAGCCTTCTTGTGCTTGACGCTCCAACGACGAATGGAAGAGCGCTGGCTGCGCTGCGTCTAATCCCCCCCTCTGGTAAGAACATGTGTGGCCACAAGGTAGACGTGCGCCAAAATGGCTTTCGTCCTGGGCACGTGCCGGAAACCTTGGAACTAAGTCGCTATTTGAACAGCGCCCCGGCTCCTCAGCGGCTGAAGGTGAAGCGTGCCGATTCGAGCTGGATTCATGGGCGGGACGTCGATCCCAAGGCCCAACTGCTGGCGCAGAAGAAGATCGCGATCATCGGCATTGGCTCAGTCGGAAGCTTCGTCGCCGAACTCCTCGCGGCCTCAGGCGTCGGAAGCCTCACCCTGGTCGATAACGAAACTCTCACCTTCGCCAATGCCGGCAGGCACCTGCTTGGAGTCGATAGCGAAGGGACGTACAAATTTCAGGGAGTTGCCCAATTACTGCAGAAGCGCTTTCCACATCATTCCATAACCGGGGTCGTCTCCGACGGACAGCTTTTCCTCCGCGAATCCGCCTCACACAATCAGTCATACGATCTCATTCTGAGTTTGGCAGAAGACTGGGAGTTCGATTGCTTCCTCAACGACCAATACCTCAGTCCGTTGAGCGCCAGTTTCAAACATATCGTTTTCGGCTGGACCGAACCTCACGCCGTGGCGGGACACGCGGTCTTGTTAACTGGTGGCAATGGCTGCTTTCTATGCCACTTCCAAGAGGACGGTCTGCCCAAGCTGAAGATTGCTCAATGGACGCAGGAGACCATGTTCAGCGAACCGGCGTGTGGCGGCACGTTTCAGCCGTATGGTCCCGTCGAGATCATGGCCATCAACTCCATGATTGCGTCCCCCGCCATTGATTCGCTACTAGGGAAGGCTTCAAGCAATCTGCATCGAGTCTATGTCTCAGATGAGGCACGGATTCACGAAACTGGTGGTGAGGTCACCTCCGAGTGGCGATCTCTTCGCGGTGCGGTACCAGGCGATATCTCGGCGGTCCTGAGCCTAGCGTGGCCCGAGGAGACGGGTTGCGCTCATTGCAGGGTATCGAATGTCGCTTAGGATACCGCTGGGTGACTCCGCCGAATTGGTCATTCTTACGGACGCTGTTCTTGAGCATTTCCGGCGCTATCGGCAGCTGCGCAAGAGAGACACGGAAGCTGGCGGACAGCTGTTCGGGCGAATTCAGGGGCAGACCATCACCATCGAAGAAGCCACTGGTCCCCGGAGCTCGGATATCCGGTCCCGCTATTCCTACGTCCCGGATCGAAAGGCCGAGCAACGCGAAATTAATGAACGCTTTCCTTCGGGGCTGCACTTCATCGGGGACTGGCATACTCATCCCGAGCCAATCCCACATCCCTCGGGGACGGATCTGGACAATATGCGAGAATGCGTAAACAAATCGCGGCGCGCCATCTCAGGATTTCTGCTGATCATCGTCGGTACCGCCCCGCAGCCGAGCGGACTTCATGCGTCGTTGCACAACGGAAAAGACACGCTCTTGTTGTAGATAGCGGACGCGAGTGTCCCCACAGATCCCGATGCAACTGGCACTCAATAGACTGAGAGGTAGAAGGTGAAGCGGGCCATCCGTTTATTCATGTGGGGTTATCAACAACACTTCGCCAGCGCCTTGTTCCATCTCGCCGAGGGAGTTTTCAAAGAGCTCGGCGTATCGATGAAGCCAGATGTGCTCCTGGTCGGAGTGCTCAAGCCCGATGCCAGCGGACATCCCGTCTGCGTGGAGCCGGAAGACGGCAAGTGGGAGTTGGCGCTCTTTGACGCGATTCCCGAAGGATTTCCGAAGACGATCAAGAATCATCGCTTGCAGACCATGATGTACGGGGATGAGGCAAGCAACAACGACAAACCCGAGAATATCCGAAGGTCGTCGGCGACGATGGTGATTCGGAATGCCCTCAAACCGTTCAATAAAAAGCATCGGTTGCGGTCCTTTTGCGGATGGCGCGACTAGTTGAAAAGTACTACGTTGTGCCCGTAATCCAAGTGCCTGAAGAGTTGTTTACCGAGTTTCCCCCTCTTACGCTTCCAGACACTAACGACGAAACCTGGCCCAGCGGCGAATACGGTCTCATCCTCTCGTGTCTCAGCGTGTTACTGGATGAAGCCAGTCGAGAGCTTCTTCTGCCTGACCCCGGTCGCTCGATCAATTCCAGCTGCGATCGGCCAATGAGATTGTGGCGCATGGAGCGGAGGCATTCATGCGTATTCCCGATATGCTCACCGCCCAGGAACGATATACCACCGTCGGTCTCTTCCAGCGCCTCAACATCATTTCCTCGCTGCTGTACGAAAGAGCAAAGGGAACCGGCAGTCTGATCCTCGTGCGACCCAACCATCCAGATGTTGATTACCTGGTTCGATTCCAGAAGCCGGTTCCGTTCCATGAACCCCGTTGGGCAAGGAAAATCCTCACGATGGCTGGCCCTGAGATTTCGCTGATCGCCAGCGGCGGAAGGATCTTGGGTCTCGGACGGCTCAAGCCGCAACATGACCCGTCTCGTTTCGACTCTTTCACGATCATCTTCCTGGACCATTACGAGTGGGAATTCCGCCACGACCAACAACCTCTCCTCTACAGCCACTATCGCGAACCACGTCTGCCACAGCCGCCTATCAGTCAGGAGCGCTTTCGGAGCAACTTCCTGCGGATCTTTCGGAACGCGAGCGCCAGGGATGCGGGTCGACTTTGGGGACTCTTCGAGGCCGGTGCCAGTCTGAACCACGGAAGCATGTTGGTCGTGGCGGAAGATGCGGCATCCGAGGCAGCTCGACTCTCGGATCAGGGCCCCGCGATCCGGCCTGCTCCCATGACCTCGGCACTCCTGGAGCGAGTGAGTGGGATTGATGGAAGCATCTTGCTCGATCCTAGCGGGACTTGTCGCGCGATCGGCGTCATTCTGGACGGAGAAGAGTTCGAGGATTGCTCGCCCGCTCGCGGCTCACGATTCAATTCGGCACTGCGCTACGTGCATGGTCGGGGAAAGGGGAGAATGGCAATCGTATTTTCCGATGATCGGACGGTGGATATTGTGCCGCTTCTCAATCCTCAGTATCAAGAAGAGCGAGATTGAGGAACACGTTGCCGCATTGGAGGGCGCTTCAAACGATACGTGTCACGCTTTTCAGAACTGGTTGGATAGGCATCGCTTCTATTTGAACGAGAAGCAATGCGATCGCATTAACATGGCCCTGAAACGTCTGGACGACCCAATGCGGATCAATATCTGACGCAGCTCCGTAACATCGCGGATCATACGACGGATGCCGGCGACACTTGGTTAGGCATTCTGCCTTCGGCAGAAGCGATGCCGATTCCCCAGCGTCGGGTGAATGTTGACGTGCTTCGCTCGTTGACCGGTGCGATCAAGAATCGCCAGTCTCTACATGTGCGGTATCAATCGATGAATAAAGAGCGACCGGGCCCGATGTGGCGATGGATCAGTCCGCACGCACTCGCTCATGACGGTTTGCGATGGCATGTAAGAGGCTTCTGTCACAAACAGAAAAGGTTCAAAGACTTCCTCCTCTCCCGTTGTCTCCAGTCGGGAGATCTCCACGATGCCGAGGCGCCGGCGAGTCAGGACAGAAATTGGAATGAATACTTCAGCGTTGTGTTGATTCCAAACCCTGCGTTAAGTTCAGAGCAACAAGACGTTATTGCTCAGGATTACTGCATGGAATACGGGCAGACCGCAATCGCAGTTCGTAAAGCTCTGCTTTACTACTTCAACAAGAGGTTGAGGCTCGACGTCGCCAAGGCAATTGACGATCCCAAAGAAACTCCAGTCGTGGTCCTGAATGAAAAAGCCTTTCAGGATGCGCTTGCAGAAGTGGGATAGCGGAACAAAGCGGAGGAGTGCCCTTCAGCACCTCTGCCGGCGTTTGTCGGTTAGACCAACTAATACGATGGTCCGCCGCTTAGATTGCGGCGGTGCATGTTCCCGATCCATCTCCACCTGAACAAGTACTGAGGCACTAGCCTTTTGGGGTACACTTGGCCCGATGGCAAAGAAGAGCGACCGTTCCGGCACAGTGTATCTTCGAGGACAGATCTGGTGGGTCAAGGTCTATGTTGGCGGGCAGTCTATCCGGCAGTCCAGCAAATCAACCAGCAAGAAAAATGCCATGAACTTGCGGGACAAGTTGCTTGGCAGTCGGGCGCGCGGGGAACTCTCGGGCGGGATTCCTGACAGGGTTCTGATCAATGAACTGTTGGACGACGTCCTCAAGAGTGACATTGAAGAGTCTACCCGCAAGATATGGAGGCTGGTCGTTGAGAAGAGCATCCGACCGTTCTTCGGGAAGCTGAAGGCCACCCGGCTCACCACAGACAAGATGGATCAGTACCGAAAGAAGCGCAAGGATGGCGGGGTGATGGATGCAACCGTCAACCGTGAACTCTCGATCCTGCGAACGGCGTTCCACAATGGCCGTAAGCGTACCCCCGCCAAGGTCAACATAGTTCCCTACTTCCCCATGGTCAAAGAGACGACCGTGCGCCAGGGCTTCCTGTCTGATGAGAAGTACGAGCGGTTACGCGATGAACTTCCGCACGAGCTGAAGGCGCTCTTTGTCTGCGATTACAACACCGGGATCCGCAAGAGTGAGTTGCTCGCCATCCGGTGGCCTCAGGTCGACTTCAAGGCTGGACTCATCACCTTGAGCAAAGGTGAAACAAAAGGTAAAGACGCCCGTACTTGCCCCATCCTAAATGGCGACATGCATGACCTCTTATGGGCAGCCTATCAAGAACGGCAGAAGAACTGGCCGAAGTCACCGTGGGTGTTCAATCGCTCTGGCAAACCGATCAAGAGCTTCCGCGGCGCCTGGAAGAGCGCCTGCCAACGGGCCGGTGTTTCCGACCTGCACCTGCACGACATGAGACGTACGGCAGTTCGCAACATGCGCGATGCAGGCGTGCCTCAGTCGATTCGGATGCAGATCAGCGGTCACAAAACTGACTCAATGGAGCGGCGATACAGTATAGTGGATAGAGAGGATATCGTCATCGCGAAAGCCCTGATGGAGAAGAGGGTGCGACGGTCGGAAATTGTGCCCGAGATTGTGCCCATCCTGGGATAGAACAGGATACTTTGCGATACAGGGCACAGCCTTAAGCTACTGATTCGATAGACCGCGCAACCCACTGATACCTATGGACATAGTTTGAGGTGCTAGCGCCGCAAGGCATAGGGGTTCAAGTCCCCTCCTCCGCACCAATACAAAGAATCAAGCACTTACGAGAAGGCCAGCCCGAAACGGCTGGCCTCCTTTTTCGTCACTGTAGTAGTTTTTGTAGTGGTTGTAAGAAGGCGAAGGCTGAATCAGCGTCGAAGGACGGCCAATTTGCCTACCAACCATTTGGCTTGGCAAAGGTTCCCTTCCTGTCAGTGATCGTTCTCGGGAACTGACTTGCAGCCAAATCTCCCTGTCGGATACGCTTGAGGAAGATCGCGTACTGTCTCAGTTCCCTACTGTGAAACTGATGGGGATTGAGGAGCCCGACTGGTAGCCCAATCTCTTGCGCCACAATCCTAACCGGCTCGGCCAAATCTGAATCATTCGTAATCAGAACCGCTACCTCGAACTTCTTGACGTAAGCGTCCCTGAGCAAATGCGAGGCTAGATTCACGTCCGAACCCTTCTCCTCTGTCTTGTCCACCCAAACCTTTTGAGCGGGTACGACGTTAGTGAGGTACATGGGAACGGAGTGCGTCAGAAAATGCCCATACTTGATTTGCAGGTTGGGAATGGTTTTGAGTGCCCGAATGTACAACCCTTGGTCATGAGCCGACGTGGGATTGTACGGTCTGGAACTGACCCGTGCGGTGAAGTAGTGGATCTCCTGAACCGTATCCGTTGGCAGCAAAATCGCCGCTAGCTTCCCCAAATCCAGCCACTTGTACGGTGTCCGCTTGAGCGCGCCGTAGTACAGATTGAAGCCATCTACATAAACATTGATGATTGCCAAGCACCGCTCCAGAGCTCCCCGTTTGACATGCCCGGCTTCGCCTGTATGATTGGAGAAGAAATTCCCCCTGCCCCTTGGTGAGCAGGAAGCGAAGCCAGCCCGAAAGGGCTGGCTTCAGTGTTTGCGGAGCCTCATGCCGCCAGCATCTCTGTATTCGTCTTCGGTGCAGCCGGATGAACCGGTCGCACGAAGGTTGCTGTGAGGAGTGGGATGCTGGCGATGTTGTCTGGCTGAGATTGCGCCTGGACGACCAATTTGATGCGGGTGCCGGTCTGGAGCTGCTTGGCGAAGTGGCCCTGTTTGCCTAAGGCAACGACGTTGTAGTGAAAGGCCTGGAGGTTGCGGTCGGAGATGATGGAGACTCCGAAGGCGGTGTACTTGCGTCCGGTCTTGGAAGTGCGGCTGGTGGCTGAGTTGCTGACGGTGCCGAAGAAGGTAATAGTCTGTTGGGTCTGCATGGTGTTTCTCCTTTGGCCCGCCGGTGCAAACTAGGCCACAGTGCGCCGCGTGAGCGGGGCGCTCTGGCGGGGTAAAAGTAGGCCACCGCCGGATCTTAGTTTC
>JANXZS010000127.1 GCA_025355385.1 Acidobacteriaceae bacterium
GAAAGTGGGACACCATCCAAGGATGGAAAGAGGCACTCAACCGCTTCGCAATACTGTGGGAAGAACGCTTCCCTCGATAACGCGTGTGATGAAACAAGAAACTTCAACTAAAGGCGTTTACACAAAATATTTGACACTACCTCTCGACTCCGACCGCGGAATAGCAAATCTGTCAGTTCGCCTTTGGCGGAGTCCTGCTTACATTTAATTTGCGCCAGTCTTCAACTTGTTGAGCGCTTGCTTTATCAGCGGATTCTTTGAGTCGCGTGTACTCGGCCAGAGACTTTCGTGAATCGTCGGTACGCTGCATCCTGCGATAAAGCCGCGCCAGCTCATAGTAGGACCGGCTAGCGACCTCTCCGGAATTGTCCGCATGCGCGCTCTGCTCGAGCGCCTGGATGGCCTCTTCGTCACGCCCAAGCGCAGCCAGTCCTCGACCTAGATAGTATTGCGCGACCGGAGCCCTCTCATAGAACTTGATCATTGCCTGCAGTTGCGTTACTCCCTGCTGAAATTCTTCGCGCTCGATCTGAACGCTACCGAGGTTGTACATGGCAACTGCATTGTTTGGGCCGAGTTCCAACTCTCTTGCGTATGTTTTTTCCGCCAGCTCGAGTTGGCTCGTCTTGCGATACTCATCGCCCAAGGCGTCATACAAGTCCGGATTACGAGGCTCCAGTCGGATCGCTTCGACATATTCCGCAATGGCGTCCTGATGCTTTCCTTCGTTTGCATAGATTTCGCCCTGAACGCGGTGGACGTGCCATGATCCGGGATCAAGTCTTGCCATCTGGGCGTAGCTGTCGCGAGCAACGAGATTATGAGCTCGTCCCCTGGCCTCCAGCATGTTCAGGTCGTTAGGATTCAACTCCGCCGCCCGATCCAAGGGTCCGACAGCCTTCTCCGGATTTCCAGTAGCCAGTTCCACCATTCCCAGCCACACCAGAGCCTCGGCATTCTTTGGAGCTTGATTGATTTCCATCTGAAGCGCCGCGCGAGCGTCGTCCTGACGATTCATCTGGTGATAGAAGATTCCGAGGAACATGTGGGCCCCTGGCAACTTTGGATCGAGTTGCAGAGCTGCTTGAATGGATTGCGTTGCCGCCGCTAGTTTGCCTTGCCCGCCCAGAGCGAGAGCGAGGTCCAGATGCGCCTCGGGCATCCTGGGCGCAAGAGTCGTCGCCTGGCGAAACAATTTCTCGGCCTCGGCTGGATGACCGGCATGCATTGCCTGTGCACCTTGTTGAAAAAGGTTCTCGATTGTATTGCTCTGCGCGTGGGCTGTGACTAACAACAGCAACGGTAATCCGCAAAGTACATATTCAAGAGCGGCCATACCGCGAGATCGAAGGTGGTGAAAGATGATCATGGATTCGTAGTCGCTGGAGAATCGTAACGCCTGGAAAGGGACCCGTCGAGGGAGAGTGCTGTGATGGTGCTTGTACCCACTCGGCCAAGCCCATATAGCACTGCTTCGGATGACCCACATCAGTCGATGCACCACTGATTCCGGCCCGTCACTGACCTAAGGATATAGTCCTGACAAGTTGGCCTACCATCGGCGCTTCCGCAAATGGGGAAAGCGCAGGTGTAACCCCGATAGAAATGCCGTTCGCTTCCATCGGGGAGCCTGAAGCTGCTTGACAGTCCACCTTTTGGACGAGTACTCTTACACCGCTATTCGGTTACTGCAAGCGCTTACATGATAGCGCTGGCAGTTACCGCAAGAAAACAGACGACAGCGTGCTCCATTGGTCGACGGCGCAAACGTCCGCACATTTGCTTTTCACACAGCAGGAACACTTGGGAGAGGTCACGTGAAATCATTTTCAGCATTAGGACGCTTTGTCTTGATAGCGTTGTTGCCGTTCGCAACTGCCAGTATCGCATCGGCGCAGACCAAAGATGGACAGATGGCCGGCAACGTGGTCGATGCCACAGACGCTGTGGTTGTCGGAGCAGAAATCTCTGCCAAGAACGAGGCAACTGGGACGCTTTACAACACGGTGTCCTCCAACGTGGGTAGTTATCGTTTCCCGTCGATTGAGCTTGGTCGATACACCGTCACTGTTGCCGCAAGCGGCTTCAAGCAATCTGTGAATACGGGCGTCGAGGTTCGCGTGGGCAGCGTTACCGGATACGATATTCACCTGTCACCTGGTGGAGCAACGGAGACGGTAGTCGTCAGTGCTGATGCCCCCGGGGTCGAGACTCAGTCATCAGAGATCGGTGGAGTCATTACGGCCCGGCAGATCGTAGAACTACCGCTCGCCCTTGGCGGAGTTGGGGACATGCGTTCGCCAGAGGCTTTCATTTTTCTAATTCCGGGCACTGCCGGTCCCGGTACCGGCAACAGTAATAACGGTATTTTTATTTCGAAAATCGGCGGTGGTCAGAACTTCGGCAATGAGGTGCTCATTGACGGTGTAAGTCAAACGCGCTCGGAGAATGGTTCGTCGTTCGACGAAGAAGCTCCTTCCGTCGAAGCAATCGCCGAATTCAAGGTCACCACTTCCACCCCTTCCGCTGAGTTTGGCCGCACAACCGGGGGAATTGAAAACTTTGTGACGAAGGGTGGCGGGAACCAGTATCACGGCTCTGCTTTCGAGCTATTTCAAAATGATGCACTTAACGCCAACAACTACTTCAGCAAGGGAATTGGTGCGATCAGTTGTCCGACTGGAGACCCCGTTTGCCTCCAGCCATATAAGCGAGCGGTAGACAAGAAGAACGACTTTGGCGGGTCAATTGGCGGTCCACTTTCCATTCCCCACTTGTATAACGCGAAAGACAAAACCTTCTTTTTCTTCTCGTGGGAGCAATTCAAGCAGAAGATCAGCGGAAGTGTGAATACAACTGTTCCAACGACTGCAGAGCGTAACGGTGATTTCTCAGCCCGCCTGATCGGCGGAGCAACTGGAGAGATCAATCCCTGCGATGGAACGCCGATTCTGCGTGGACAGATTTTTGATCCCGCGACCTCCAAATCCATCACTCGCCCAGATGGCAGTGTGATCCGATGCCGTACTGCTTTTCTAAATAACACCATTCCCACAGCGCGATTCAGCCCGGTAGCTCTCAACATTCTCAAGTTCTATCCGGCCCCCCAAAACGGCGGCCTGCAGGGGAACTACACCAACAACACGCCATACCCAATCACTAACACTACCTATACCGTTCGTATCGACCAGAATGTGAGCGACCAAAGCAGGATGTGGGCGACTTACAACACTCGTGAAAACACAAGCCTTAAGGCGACCCAGACTTTTCCATCGCCGGTTGATCCAAATCAGTGGAATCAGGATTTCGTAACGCATTTCATACGGGCAGGGTGGGACTTCAGCCCGACCCCGAACCTGCTCAATCACGCAGTACTGGGATTCAACCGCAGCTACTCTGCGAACTTCGGCGGCGGTTCCCAGGGTAGTACCAACTACGCGGCTCAACTGGGCATCGGAAATATTACGTCGAAAGCCTTCCCCGTCATACGCCCGAATGCAGAAGGAATTCCCCAACTGAGCAAGAACCAGTCTGATCTCAATGTAGACAACGGCCTCCGCTTCTCGGATAGCATCAATTGGCAACATGGCCGCAATAGCTTCAAGATCGGCGTCGATTATCGATATCAGCAGTACTCCAACATCACCCATAGCGGTGAGAATGGAACCTTCAATTTTAGTGAAAATCAGACGAAAGCAAGCGATAATCCTGCGCTCTTTAACGGCACGGGTAATGGTCTGGCAAGCCTTCTGCTTGGCGAGGTCGATGCGGCCGGCTCCGGTAAGCGACTGCACCAGCCGCGGTGGCTTTCAAACTACTGGGCCGGGTTCATTCAGGATGACCTCAAATTGTCCAAGTCGTTAACGGTCAATATAGGTCTGCGCTACGACGTGGACCAGCCTCGCCGCGAAGCGTTGAACAACACCTCCAACTTCAGCCTTACCGCGATTGATCCTCACAATGGCCGGCCGGGCGCGTTTGTCTTCGGCACAAACTGCCATTGCAATACCCGATGGGCAGATACATGGTTCAAAGACATAGCTCCACGTATCGGATTCGCGTTCACCCCTGCGGGGGGTGATGGAAAGACGGTCCTTCGTGGCGGCTTCTCGGTTCTATATGGGCCCCTGCAATATTCCGACTTCGGCGGATCCACAGTACAAGGCTATGCAGCCAGCAACAACTTTGGATCAGATGGCTACAATCCTGCTTTCACGATTGATTCCGGGTTGCCTGCCGCTCTGGCGACTGCTCCGAATCTGGATCCGGGACTCTATGACAATGGCAATGCGGACGCGCCCAGATTTGTCGACAGTTCGTATATCGCGCCTAAATATGGACGTCCTGCGATGGTCAATCAATGGAATCTGCAGGTTCAACAAGAGCTTGCGAAGGACCTGATTTTCACCATCGGTTACATCGGGCAGTCTGCTTCCCATCTGCGATCAGGTGTTGAGAACATTAACAATATTCCTATCTCTCAATTCTCTCGCGGAGATCAACTTACACAACACGATCTGCCGGCCGCGGGAGTTCCCCTTCCGTATGGCGGATTCAATGGTCAGGTTCAGCAAGCGCTTCGACCCTTCCCGCAATACGGATTCATTGCAACTGACTGCTGCCTGCAGAACGTGGGTCATTCCACCTATAACGCACTCATCGTCACGATGGAGCGTCGGTTCCGGAATGGGCTCAATATGCAAGGTTCTTACACTTGGTCAAAAGACATCACGAACGCTGATTCATCGCTGCCTGGAATCACTGCGGGCGTCAACCAGGAGCAAAATCCATTTGACTCCAAGAGCCAAAAGGCACTTTCAATCCAGGACATTCCTCACACGTTTGTCGTGAGCTACATCTACGAGCTACCGTTCGGCAAAGGACGTATGCTGCTCAGTGGCGGTCGCCTTCTGAATACGCTCGTGGGTGGATTCTCGTTAGGCGGAGTTCAACGGTATCAGTCAGGCGAGCCAATTTCGTTCGGATGCGCAGATGGTATTCCCGGTTTCGACAACTGCATCTCGTTTTCACGCGTTCCCGGATCAAGCCTTTCCAGCGGACTCAAACATCCTGATGTGTTCGCCTTGAGGAAGGCAGGGTTCAATCGTGCCGGGCCTGACCCTAGAGTGGACAGCATATTTAACGGACTAGCCCGGCCCGACGCTTCTGGGTATGCAGCACTCCAGCCCGCCCCCGCGCTCTATAGTCAAAATTCGCCCTCTTACCGACAGGGAGGAGCCTTCCGGTTTGGAAACGTACCTCGAGTAACGGGCGAGGTCAGGAACTTCAAGTACTACAACGAGGACTTTAGTCTTATCAAGAACACGCCAATAACGGAGCGCGTCAATTTCCAACTAAAAGCTGAATTCCTAAACGCCTTCAACCGTCATATCTTCGCAACTCCAGACACGAATCCTTACGACAATGGCTTCGGTGTACCGACTGGACTCATCAATGGTCCGCGGATTGTCCAAATTACAGGGCGCGTGACCTTCTAAGAAAATTGGAGCCGCAGCGGCGTAATGTGGTGGCTCTGATGGACTATCGTTTAGCTTAACTCAGGAGCGCCAGTTTTCTCGGCGCTCCTGCTTGCTTTTTATGCGCTCGTCCAAATTCCAATTCGATGTGCTACTTCTGTTTGTTGTGTTGTTCAGCTCATTCGCCAGAGGGCAACAACAAGAACAGCCGCTCGCAGATGGGACCGGCGGTGAAGATGCTGCTCGCTCTGCATCGACTTTGCTGGCAGCTGGAGAAGTCGAGCAGGCAGAGCAATTGTTGAAGAGCTATCTCGACAGCCATCCGAAAAACTGCGACGCGCTGATTGCCCTCTCTGACGTCCGCCTTCAACAGCAGCGAATAACGGAATCCACTGAATTGTTGGCCATGGCACTAGCTGCCGATCCCGAATCTGTTTCGGTCAATGAGAAAGTCGGCGACCGACTGTTCCAGCGTAGGCAGTTTGCAGAGGCCATGGATCGCTACGAGACTGTGCTGCTGCTACAACCACATAATGTCGAGGCTACTAGGGGTGAAGTAGAGGCAGCATCACAGCTAGCCCTGGAGGCCCGCAAGGGCGGTAATAATGAAGCGGCGATTGCCGCGCTTCAGCATGCGCGGGAGATTGTCCCCGATGATCCGACCTTGCTTTTCTATTTCGGCATTCAGGCCCAGCAGATGGGATTGCTGAAAGACGCTGAGGCTGCGCTACGGCAGTCCCTTAAACTGAGACCGGCCGATCAAAGGACACTTTATGCGCTTAGTCGCGTGGAGATGGATAGGGACGAGCTTCCCGCAGCCGAAGACCATCTTCGTCAATACCTCAACCAAGTTCCGAATGACGCATCCGCACACTACGGCCTTGGTCGATTGCTGTATAGGGAACTCCGCGCTGACGATGCAGCAGCAGAACTCAAACGGTCGATTGATTTGCAACCGGCACAAACTGAGTCTTACTACGAACTAGGACAGATCGCATTGGATGGTCGACGCGACGCCGATGCCCAGACACTTTTCGCTAAGACACTGGCGGGGAATCCAAATCACGGTGGAGCACTCACAGGGCTAGGCATTGTCGCGTACCGTGCAAAGGACTTTGTCGTGTCGGAGCAATATTGTGCATCTGCCGTTAGAAATGCTCCTGACTATCAGCCGGCGCACTACTACCACGGTCTGGCGCTTGCAAAGCTGGGCAAAAAATCCGAATCAGACCGCGAGCTGGCGGCGGCTATCGATCTCGCTCATTCGCAGGAGATGGCGAAGCACCAAGGACTTCAACTCGCCGATCCACCGCCCCTACCGTGAAGTCGGATCCTGCGACTGCTTATGTGCTGCGTGTAAAAGAGCAGAATGGTCAACGAATCAAACCTCCGCAACGCATTTTCAGATCAACGACTCGCTTCCGCCCGGCCCCTTTCCATGTTCGATCCCTCTTCGCGTCGTCGATCCAATACAGAGGAGGACTAACAATTCCCGAAGTGTATATCGACAATGACAAGGACCACGCACAGGGTGCGGCCCCCAGGGGAACCGCGCCCAACTCGGATTCAACTTTAGTGCGACGACAACTTGTTTTTTCGTATGTGTCTCGCATCCCTGAGCAGTCGCGGCGGACGGAGCCCGACTGTGGAGATCAAAACACCCGCCAGGAAGTCAGTTCGCGAATAAAGCGGTGATTGATGACCCGTTTGTAGCATTGAGCGTCGCTGAATGTTCATGGCAAGATCGCTTTATTATGCGAGTCAATCTTATAGCTCAATCGGCAATTCCAGGCGCTACCGGTATAGGGACGATTCCGATCACGCTGACGATCCGCCCGGCATGTGGTTTGTCGGGCGATTACCTCTACCCTACCGATAGTGCAACCCTGCTCAGCATGCTTCGAAAGAAGACAGACCTACCTTCGTTTGTTCTCGATCGCTTCAAAGGGGATCTGCATGTTTCACATCGTGCCCGGCTATGGGGCGTGGAGCTCAGCGATCAACTGCTAGCGAAAATCGGCTACTTTATTGATTAGTTGATAGCCCTGAGCGTGGGGAAAAAAGCCCCGGTGCAGCTCGGTCATGATACTTGTGGCGAACTTGCTTAGGTATCCATTGTTTTCAGGAAGATTGGCTGGTTAATACGAAATGGTATGGAAGAAATTCCTGTGATCTTCCTGCCCCGCCCCCGCATCCCAGAACATTGCGGATGAGCTCGCAAGGCGCTCTGCTTAAGCATTGGGCGAGCGATCGGGTGAGCCGACCGAAAGGCACTGTTCGGAGTGAGTCCCCCGTTTACGCGGCTCATAGAAGACACATCTACCGGCACTCCTGTTTTGCCGAGGTCTTCCCCTATCTGCTATCTGCATTATTTATATCTACATTGATTTGTCCTATGGTTAAATCAGGACACTGTAAGCGTCACTCACTCCCATCGACCCCTCATGCGCATCTTCTTCGCCCACTCCCCGCGCAGTAGATTTCATCGCGGCCCGGGACTCGCACATCCAAGGCTGAAGTCCGAAGACGGCTTAACAGGGGAGCCGCCGCGGCTCTGCACAGAACTCACTAAAACACTATTGGGGAACCTATGATGGAGGTATCTAGCGCAATTCTGTTGAGCTTGCTGTTAGTGGGGAGTCTTTCAGCGCAAACATTTCGAGGTACGCTTCTGGGCACGGTGACCGATGCAACCGGAGCGCCTGTTCCAGACGCGAAGGTTGGTGTGCACGGCGCGGAAAACGGGATCGATCGTCAGGCCAGTTCGAGCGGAGACGGAACTTATTCTATCTCCGAGCTGCCAAGCGGCGCCTATAACGTTACGGTTGAGAAGCAAGGCTTCGCCACCTTTGTCGCGAAGTCAGTCAGCGTCAATGTTGCTTCGCAGGCGCGGGTGAATGCGGCACTCCATCCGGGATCGGTGAGCGAGACCGTCGAGATCTCCGCCGACGCGCTGCCGCAGGTCGAGACAACTTCAGACACACTGGGCGCCACGCTAACCAGCAACGAAGTCAAGAATCTGCCAATCAATGGCCGCGACTACACCAAGCTGATCTATCTCACACCAGGCATTTCCGGCTCACCCGATCAGATCAGCGATTCGCCCGGCTCGTATGGCAGTTTTTCGCTGAACGGTGCGCGCGGCCGCTCGAATAACTTCCTGCTCGATGGCACCGACATGAATGACGGTTTCTGCAATGACCCTGGAGTTAACGAGCCCGGAGTCTTTGGGACACCCGCCACCATCCTGCCCGTCGATGCGGTTCAGGAGCTGAACGTGATGTCGAACTTTCAGCCGGAGTACGGACGCAGCGCAGGCGCTGTCATCAACATCGTGACAAAGAGCGGCACCAACAAATTCCACGGGACAGCGCTCGAGTACTTCCGCAATAACGCATTAGACGCGCGCAATTATTTCAACCAGAAAGGTAACCCGCAGGCGCCGTTTCACAACAACCAGTTTGGCGGCTCGCTCGGAGGTCCTATTGTCCGCGACAAAACATTCTTCTTTTTCGATTACGAAGGGCAGCGCGAGTCGGTGGGAACAGTGAGCGTTGCGTCCGTACCCGACCCGGCTGTACTCGCAACAGCCACCAACCCCGTGATCAAGGCGCTGCTGCTGCGCAATCCCTTGCCTCAGCCCAATGCGAACGGGTCCATCATAGCTCCATCGAATAACTTCATTCACAGCGTCATCGCCAAGCTCGACCAAAACTTGCCGCATTCCAATCTGCTGAGCGGCCGCTACTACTTCGGCGACAGCACTCAGAGCTTTCCGCTGGCGCTTTCCGGTGGTGGTGTCCTGCCCGGCTCCAACACCTTTACCCCGACCCGCGTGCAGCTGGTTTCGATCTCCGACGTGGCCGTGCTCCGATCAAACAAGGTGAACGAGATGCGAATCGGCTGGAATCGCTTCGCCGAGGGATTCTTCCCTCAGGATCGCTCGTTTGCACCCGGCTCCATCGGGTTGAACGTCGGTAGCGGCGCAGGCGATCAGGGATTGCCAGTGATGGTTGTCAGTGGCTTCTCTTCGCTGGGAGCCAGCAAATCCGATCCGCGATCGCGCGTCGATTCGAATTGGCAGGCGCTCGATAATTTCTCGTGGAACTCTGGCAAGCACGACGTAAAGTTTGGCTATGAATATCGCCGCACAACCATCCAGCAGTTCCTGGGCACCAACTTCCGCGGCAAACTCATCTTTGCTTCACTCGATGATTTTCTCGCAGGAAACGTTGGTGGCGGCAGCCAATCCTCTGGCTATTCTACCCGCCACAGTTTTGAGAATAGCCATGGCATTTATGCGCAGGATGCCTATTGAGCCACGCCCCACGTCACGCTTAATTTCGGCGTGCGCTGGGACTACTATGGCGTAATCGGCGAGAAGAGCAACCTGATGAGTAACATCACGAGCTTTGATCCCGCGAATGCCACCCTAACTCTCAGCCTGCTCGGGTCGTCCAGCCTGAAACATCTCTACGAGCCGGACTACAACAACTTTAGTCCCCGCGTAGGTGCAGTTGGCGGCACCATCGTCAGCGGACAGCCCGTATTCAATACAGCCGGTGGCATTCCAGCCGGCGACATCTTCGGGGTTGACCGCCATATGAGCACACCCTACATGCAGAACTTCAACCTCAATGTGCAGCAGCAACTCACTTCCAAGGCTAGGTTCCAGCTGGGCTATGTCGGGTCGCTCGGACGCCATCTACTGCACTTCCGCGACGTCAACCAACCCGGCCAGTCGGTCATTACCGCAACGGACCTGGCATATGCGCAGACCGCGAACTATTCGTACCAGGATGGTGGAGGCAATACGATCAGCGGGCCTTGCGTGATGAATGGCGCAGTTACCGGTGGTCGAGGGTGCATTCCAGGCTACAACTCGGGCAGCCGAGTCTATGCAAACAATCCCTATGGCGCTTTTTACGTCAATCAGGAAGAGGCTAAGGCAACGTCTAATTACAACGCCCTCCAGGCGAGCTTCCGCGTCAACGGCTGGCATGGGTTAACGTCCATCCTGAACTACTCTTGGTCGCACTCGTTAGATACCGCCAGCGATAGTGAGGATTTCATTCCCAACGCCGCTGAACCCAACGACAGCACAAGGACGAGCGCCGAATACGGCAATTCCAACTTCGACATCCGCAGCCGGGCCACCTGGATCTTCAGCTATGCCCGCCCCGATTCGGGTGGTGATTTCGCTGCTTTAAAGAATGGCTGGGGCCTCGACAGCACCGTGACACGGCAGACTGGTCAGCCCTTCAGTCTGAATTACAACTTTGAGGGAGACTTCAGCGGCAGCGGCCAGGGCTTCGACCGGCCCGATGTGGTCGGACCCGTTCACTACTCCGGCAACCCGGCACACTTTCTCGATCTTAATTCGTTCGCCATCCCCTGCACTGCTACCAGCTTCACCCTTGCCGGAAACCTCGCGGGCAGTGAGCAGGACTGCCTTCCCGGTACGCGCCATTTTGGCAACCTGCACCGCAATTCGCTGCGTGGGCTGCCCTATAGCAACTGGGATCTTGCTCCCTACAAATCCATCCACCTGAGGGAACACCTGACGATGCAGTTACGCGCGGAAATATTCAACGTAGTCAACCATCCCAACTTCTCCAGCCCTGAGTTACCGAACTTCATCGCCGATGCGGCGCCCAACGGACTAACAACCGTCAGCGGTCGCGAAGTGAGTTCCGGAGCATATGCAATTACTGCGACTGGCGATGTGGGGATCGGCAATCCCTTCCTGGGAGGAGGAGGGCCTCGCGGGATTCAACTCGCGGCAAAATTTACGTTCTAGTTCTTGATGCCCCGTGGGCGTTGTGCAAGTCTGATGAGTTCGCAGACTACCCTGGGCGGCATTTCCTCTAACGAGCGGAACCGACACAACATGCATAAACCGGGTCGAGGAGCCTGCAACAAGCCTGGAACTGGCATGTTGAAGGCATTTCCGACATCGGTCCAAAATCTTCGGATTCGCCGCAGAGCTAGTGCTATGGAATATAGTCACGCGCACAGATGACCCTCGCCTCTGGCACGAAACCCGGTCCCTATGAGGTTCAATCGCTGCTAGGAGCAGGCGGCATGGGCGAGGTATACCGCGCCCGCGACACGCGGCTCGGACGTGACGTCGCACTGAAGATTCTGCAAAGTGATCGGCCTCGTTATTTCTGAACCAAAGCAAATGTTAGTCTTCGACCAAAACCTGCACAGAGAGAACACGACTTACGCAATCCCCTCAGAGTATGTGAAAGATCCGTTCCGCGTTCCCATAGTGTTCATTCTTTGTGGTGCGGCGGGTCTGAGGATTGGAAAGGTACTTGGCATAGAACATTGATAAGCACATCTCTTCAGACTTCCTGCCCATCAGTATTGTGCAAAAGGTTCGTCACGGCAAAGTCGAGAAGGGGGTCAAGACAGCGGGCGCCTACCGAATGATCGATCTGCATCCGGAAATCGCAGCGGTGCTGAGGGAGTATGCAGGCCAACGCAAGACCGGATTTCTGTTCCCCAACAAGAACGGCAAGCCGCTCTCGCTGACCAACATCCTCCGCCGCCCCCTCCACCCAGATCTGAAGCAGATGAACTACGTGAATCCGATTAACGCAACCCACAAAGCGGGGACTCACGCCTTTCGACGGTTCCGGAACATCTACATTCGGAATCACACGGATTGTCCTGAAGGACTCTACAAATTCTGGCTGGTGCATGCCGATGAAAGCATGAGTGACCGCTATGACAAGATTAAAGAAGACGTTCAGTTTCGCAAGAAGTGGGCCGCGCAGTGTGGTTTTGGTTTCGATTTGCCTTCACCGATACCGATGATGCCGAAAACAGGGGCAAAATCCGAATCCGAAAAAACGGCCCAAACTATTCAAACGATGAGAGAAAGAATGGTCGGGGAGAGAGGATTTGAACCTCCGACTCCCTGGTCCCGAAATAGCCACCGACATGCTAACTTGTTGATTCGCTTAGCTTGGTAGTGCGTCTAGTTGGACCTAAATGCATGGTTTTCGGCAGCAATTGGACCCAAGTTGGACCCAAGTTTCTGGTGCAAGCGCTCATTTGTTTTCGTTTGCAACACCCAGACCATGGAAGCTTTTACGCGAAACAGGCTGGATGAGAGCGTTGCCTGAATACGGCAAGCGAGATGAGTCGAGGGAGCCTTCGGCGCATTTTGTATGGCTTGCCGCTTTGATCTTTGCAACGTGCACATTGCTTCGGCGGTCCCCACATACACTGATCAGCTAGATCAATGCGAAATAAAGAGGGCCGAAACCCATTGCCTCGGTTTTTTGTCGCCCGCGGGGCTAACCTGCGATGGGCTGGCAATTGACGAAGGAAGGTAAGCGCCATGCCGAATTCCGCCGACCGCAAAAAATACGAACCTCTTCGGGAGTACCTGGAAGCGCTCCCGCCGACCGCAAATGAACGAGCACTGTCGTTTGATCAAGTCGCGCAGATCATCGGCGACACATTGCCTCCCTCTGCCACCACATACCGCGAATGGTGGTCCAACCAAGAAGCTGGATCGCGTGCGCCACACTGGCGCGCCGCAGGGTTCAAGGTCGATCACGCTGACCTCAAGCGGAAGATCGTTCGATTCAAGCGCATCACGCCTGCGAAAGAACGCTCCCGCGCGCTGACGCTAGGGGAAGTGGTAATGGCGGTGAATGAACGCGCTCAAGGCCGCCAGTTCGGCGGCCTTTCCGCCCCGCTCTACGCTCTGGGCTGTGGCACGCCCATATTACCGATTACCTTTGACTCGATTGTGGGTAATGCAGAGCATTTCCAAGTTGTCGGCCGAGCTTCCGCCACCCTTGCTCCATGCGGAAACGTGGTCCGCGTCCATTTCGTTGAGCTTATAGATTCTGCTCTCGTTCGCGTCGTGCCCCATTGCGCAGAGCGGGCAGTTGGATTCGCTGTTCGCCTCTGCCGCGCTCCTTTTGCTTCTCGTAGACTGAGTGCTTAGTGGCATCGTCGAACATGCGCACTTCCAGCAGCCTAAAATCCTGCTTACCGCCGAGGATGAATTCGAATATCCCGCGTTTTTTCTTAATGTAGAGATCGCTGTATAGCTGCCTCACGTCGGCAGACACCTTTTCTGGGTCGTAAGGCTGGGAGTGATATTGCTCGTAAAACTTGCCCCATTCCAGACCCCGCATCTCTTTTTTTACATCTTTGAAGACTGTTGAAGCCCAGTCGATCACGCTGTTAAAGTAGGTCTTCAGCTCACCGATGTTGTTGTCGTTGCGATGCTGACTCATATAGCCCCCAACATCGCCCTTGCTCACCCAGTCCAGCGCACGCTCCAGGAACTCCTGCCGGTTCGCGGTGCCCGTGACGTAAGCGCTCCACTTCTGAATGTTCGCGTTTTGGCTATTGCTGAACTCAGCCTTCGCAAGCGTCACGAACGGTCCGGAGTAGATGGCATTTAAAAGTTCTTGAGAGTTGAGAGGCACACCTGCGATGTTGATAGTCTCAAACCATCGCTTGATCTCACTCTCCGTGCCCTCGCACTCGTAGATCAGCAATTTCGCGTTCCGAATCTTGGCTTGTTGGTCGACGGGCAAGCTGTCGAAGTACTTCGGATTGCCGCTGTCCATGATCGCGAACTTGATCGTAACGAACCGTCCGATACTGGTGATCCGCTGCTGACCGTCGAGGACTTCGAACTTCCCCTCACCGACTTTGTTGAAGTAGATCAGCCCGAGCGGATACCCCTTGAGCAGCGATTCGATAACCGCGACCTCCCTCTTGCCTCCTCCTTCGGCATAGATGTAGTTGCGTTGGTACTCCGGCTGAATGGTAAGCTTCCCGCCTAGCCCGAACAGCCCTTTGCCCTCTAATTGGTTGTACACAAACCCGTCACAGATGTCGGCGACGGTGATGTCAGCTCTTAGCGTGGTATTCACTTTTTCGTCCTTCTTGCGCGCCGGGCACGGCGGCGGTGGCGAATCAGAATGCGCTTGAAAATGATCCGCGGCTGAGGTTCAAGCAGACCAAGCATCCACATGCCGGGACTGTAGTGTCCAGTACCTCCACGAGCGCGATATGCGCTGATGAACTCACGACCCAGGACGCGGACCCCGATCTCGCGCATCATGTCTCCGTCGTCACTGTTTCCGACAATCTCGAACTGGTCGGGGTTGTATTTGTCGAGGAAAGAGATGGGGACGCTCATGACGCCTTCGTAGTCGCTGGGGATTCCGTCGGTGAACGGCACTTCGATCGCGTCGTAGTTGACGTACCGGTCGTAGGCCGCCTTGCCTTTGATCTCCTTGTGCTTGCTGAACCTCAAGTTGTCTTCCATGGTCATTAACGCCAGTTCTTGGTGGCGGCGGCCATGGTCTAGGTTGGTAAACCAGCCGACGTTGCGAAACTTGACGAGTCCTGTGCTCTCGTCATAAACCCCGTCCGCAAACTCCCGACCGCTGTCGGCGGGAATGCTGAAGTAGGCGTTTCCATTGGTGAATCCCGCCCCGAGCCACAGCTTGGTGTCCTTGATGAGCGGGAAGATCTCTTTGTAGGTGATCGCGTTTTTGGGGCCGATGATCAGGATTTTTTTCCGTGCTCCATGAGCTGGGCGAGGTACTCCTTAAATAGCGAGAAGGGCGGGTTAGTGACCACGATGTCCGCTTCTCCGAGGAGTGCAACACATTCGGCGCTGCGGAAATCGCCACCGGGGTACCTGTCGTCTGCTTTCAAGGCCGTCCGTGCGGCCTTGTTGCGCTTGAGGAAGAGCTTCACGTCGTCTATGTTCGCCGCGCCGTCGCCATCCTCGTCTTTCACATGGTCGAGGATAACGGCGAGCGAATTGGGCTTCAGTCGCTTGCCGTTGCCCTCGTTGTATTCCGGGAATAAGGTGCCCTGGCCAGCGATGGGGGAGCCGTCGTAGCTGGTGGCGATGAGCTTCTTGAGGGCGAGCCTGTTGAAGTTGGCGCTCTCGAAAGGGTCATCGCAGTTGCAGTAGACTACCTTGCCGCGGAAGGTGTCGGGGTCGAACTCCAGGTAGGCCTCGACCTCTTTCTGGATGTCCGCGTACTGGGTGTAGAACTCGTCCTGCTTGGCTTTCTTTGCGCTTGATAGCGCCACGTTCCCTGATGTTGAAACACTTGCGACTCGGCTTGGAATAGACGTACCTCCAAAATGCAAGCAGTGCATCAATCCAATCCATCGTGGATAAGGGCGCTGGTCCCGTTGAGCCGGCCGTGACTCGCAAGCGAAGGAAAGGCAAGTCAAGTATAACTCCAAAGGTTTAACCGCTCCTGTGTTCACGTTCGTAAGACAAGTCGTTAGCCGTCTGCCGCGGCGCCGACGTGTACCAACCCAAAAATCCTAGCCAAGAGCATCGCTCTACAGATGACCAGCATCCCGGCAGTAACTCAGGAGTAAAGGAAGTATCGCCCGCAACTCACTTAGACCCCTCGATACGCGTTCACCGATTTCCGCTGGATTCTGCAGAGGATCACGAAACCGATGCAGCAGATAGAGGTGTCGATTCGCCAATAAGTGTCGTTGGACTCAATCACGAGTCAACTCGCCGACAAATCCAGAAACGCCCTAAAATCGTCAATTTGTTTGCACGATCACCCCCGCCCTTTTTCCTGGCTAAGTTCACGCTATTCAAGAAGAGCCCCGGCGCATCTCTTTCGAGGTCTGTAACGAATCTGGGTTCAAGCTCTGCCCCAAAAGGGTCATAGCAGTCACCGACGAAATAGCGAAAAGGGCGTAAGGTGGAAGGCATCTCTTCTGAGTCTCTGCGGCGTACATCCCCACCCGCAACTACGGAGTGGACGTACGCCAATTGATATTTTCTTCGCTGCCTTGAATCGTGCGGCTCGAGCTGATGACGGAATCATTTTGTCCTTAGCACTGCTGCGACAATGCAGCAATACGACGCCTTTACTATGGAATAGATTTGATTGCGAGACTGAATGATCGAACCGACGATAACCTGCCCGAAGTGCTGGAGTGCCCGATCTTTTGTACCGGTTGGATTGTTAGTGTAGCGCATTGATTTTTGTAAGTATCTCGTCGCCGTCGAGGGTGTGGGGAAGTGGAAAGC
>JANXZS010000150.1 GCA_025355385.1 Acidobacteriaceae bacterium
CGCGTAAAACGCACCTCGGTCTGCCCGGCTTCCCGTAGCATCACTCCGATGTTCACAAACTCGCTCTTCACCGCGTCTGGAACATACCGGATCAGGAAGAACTCGCATTGCCTGCGTTCTGCCACTCGCGCCCTCTCACTCCGCTCAACCGGTTCCATCTCAACCCATACGGTCGCCCACAAGTCATCGCGATGCTGAGCGTTGTAAATAGTTGACTTCTTGAGGATGAGCAGCAAGCACGGTCATCGGCCATTTCGGGATCCCGACGCCCTCTCCTTACATCATCCACTTCTGTCCTGCCGTATCCTGCGCCTTTTCCAGATCCGGAAACCCGCCCCTCATCGACTTTTCTTTCGCCCTCATCCAATTCGGAAATGGCTGCCGCGAAGATTCCCGAAACATATCAATATGTTCCCGCACCCGCAGCCGGCGCTCCAGCAACTGCTCCACCAGCTGCTCCATCACCCCCGTATCACCGCCATACCACTCCGGGGGAACCGTCTCCGCAATTGCCCATGCCTTCTCCGCCGCAAACGTCTCAATGCGACTCAGCCAAGGTTCGAAGCACTCCCATCCAAACACATCACGGTACACCGGATTGCGGGCATACACGCCCCGCAGGGGAGCATCCACGAACTTCCATTCCCCTGCGCTAAAGCAGTAGCCTTGGTCGATAAATGTCGCCGCATACCGTCGTTCGCGCGGCTTTTTGACAAACACCGCCTGCCGGCCGTTTACGTTGCACGTCCACTTATCCAGCGCCAGCATGCCGGCAAACTCTTGCAGGTTCCGCGTTTCCAGTAGAGTCTCTTCCGGCAGATAGTCCACAACCCGTCCCGGCAGTAGACCGCCCACAAAGCGTGACCCGAATTGCAACCCGCCTTTGCATCTCTCCTGGCTACGGCCAAGATCCATCCTTAGATCCGAGGTGTTGTCGATCAACCAGTCGGTCACTTCGACTACTTCGCACGGCGGCACCGTCAACCCCACCGCCTCGGCCAGCCTCGTCGCCAACAACTCGTTTGCGAGCACTCGCACGTGCTGGGGATTGTTCTGAAACTTCACTACATAAAGGTTCGCGTCCGATCCCAGCATCAGATGACTCTGCGCTCCACCCCGCATTCGGCGAATTTCCTGCACCACCAGCACTGCCAAGAGCCGTCGTTTCCCTTCTATGTTCAATCTCCGGGCGTGGATGCCCCACATCACCCTTGGATTCTATCTGCAAAGTAGACCTGCTCGTCCATCATCCTTCACAGCAGAGTCGCAAAGCAGCCTCACCTTCGCCCGCGGCTTTCCAGCAACTCCGCTCGAACATCCATCGCTATCGCCATCGACATCACGCAGTCATCGTGCTCCCCCGCCTGCGCGCCCGTCTTACCATTTGCATGCCGCACAAAGCTGCGACACTCTCGCAGCAAGCGCTGGCTTTGGAATAGCTCCGGGTTCTCCACCAGCGCACTCCCTATTCTTGCCAATACTGCTGGACGAGAGACCGAAGTAGTAAGCCAGCCGTCCTGCCCACCCGCCCCGTAGAGGGGCTCATAGCGGCAGACACTCCTGAGATAAGCAAGCACTCCCGACCCATGGTTATTCCTCTCCACCACCAGCAGCGCCTTGTTGTACTCCTTCGCCAGCGCAGACACTTCTCGCGCCAGCTCCAAGGCTCCCAGCTTCGCCCGTAGCTCAGCACACTGCAGCCCGGTCTCCAGCTCCACCACCTGCACCGCGCAGTAGTCGCCCCCTATTCCGCCCCCCGCAGGGTCCGCCGCCACAATGTAATTCCGGCCCGTCACCGGGGGATACCATACCTCCAATGCGCCGCCCAGCCGGGTCGACCCGGCGCCCACTGTATCCCGGCTCCTCGAATCAATCGCGTCCACGTCAAAGACGCAAGAACCACTGGCCAGAAAACACTCCTCGGCATCTTCTGCGAATTCCTGCTTCGCCAAAACATCAAAGTCAGTCTTCAGGTTGCGTCGAAAGCCAATCTGCCCCAGGGTAAGCCCGTGCCGCTCTCGCAACCTGAGTTCATCAGCGCTCAACGTATCTTCTGCAACTGCGCCGGTTACATATGCGCCTTCCCACCACCATGGAAAGAAGTGCCGTGCTGTTCCCGTCTCTTCGGCCCGGCGCCATTCGTCAAAGAAGCATCCCGAGGCGCCCTTCGGCGTCGATTCCAAAACAACCTCTCCATCCGGAGGCATCGCCGCCCGCAAGCCCGCCAGCGTCTCGGCGGCATTCCCCGGCCAACGAGCCACCTCCGAACAATGCAGATTCTGGATCGTAATGCCCCGTCCGGCATTTGCATCCCCGGCACTCTCAACGCGATACTCGCTGTCCAATGCGGGGAAAATAATCTGCCGCGCACTCGATCGCGATGTCCGCAGCGCCCCCTGCCGCAGACCTGCTGGCAGACATTCGAGAAAGCGACGCACCATGCGGAACAGATCTTCAGCTGCCTCCTGGGTATGTGCGACCTCTACCGTCAGCGTCCCCGGCTGCGTGATGGTCTTCAGAAAGAAGCGGCCTGCAACCCAAGTACTGATGCCCATCTGCCTGGCCTTCAGCACTATATCTTTGCGCCCCCGTCGCCTCTCAAACTCTCTTTGCACCCGGTTAGCAACCAACGGCACACACTGCCCCCGCCGATCGCGAACCTTCAGTAGCGTCTCTGCAAGAAACATCCCCGTCGTCTGTTCCTTAAGTGTTGTCAGCCTTTCGTCCAGCACCGCTCCCAGGCCGCAAAGCTCCCCGAGATCCGCAGGCATGTCTTGAGCTTTCATGTCTGTCCCGATATCCCTTTCACCTGAATTTACGGAGAACCCTTGCTCTTGCTCCCACGTCCGAAGCCGGCTATTCGCCTGTGGTCCCCGAAGTCGCGGCGACCCAGCTAGGCAGAGCATTGACGTACGTGAACATCTGCGAGCTGCACTTGGATGCTGTCGCACCGAGCGTCATCCCGCCCCGCACATTGGCTGGCCACACAAACGTGTGCGAACCGGTTGCGTCCTGGCACAAGACAAAGGTCATGCTCTGCCCGTTGGCTCCAGGCGCCAGCGTGGAAGATGTGACGTTCCCCGTCAGCGACATGTAGATCAGATTGGCGGTCGCAGGGAATGTCGGCGTAGCCGAGAAGGAAATATCCGCCTCGGAAGATATCACCCCCGGCTTATCCGAGAGACTAGCGTAACTTCCGGACATAGCTACCGCAGCTAAACCCGTAATCTGCGTAGCCGGAAGATTCGGCACCTGCGACGGAGACGCCAGTGTCAGATTGGCAACCGGCGTGGTTGAAACGACAGACATGGGAGCAGTACCAGTCGGCGCCGTGATCGCCACGGATGTAGCAGTGGCCGTACCAAGGGTAGGAGTTACGAAGGCACATCCAGTGGCCCAGCACGATTGCACCAGAGTTCCATTTACTCGAACTCCTATGGGTAGTAGGGCAACCCCCGTCCAAGCATTGTGTGTTACTGCAACAGTGCCAAGCTGTCCGCGAACCAAGCCAGTAAAAGCAATCTGGCTACTAGTTCCACTTATGGAGGCATAACTCATAATCTCGTTATCCACTTGAATATATCCGCCAGTCAGGACCTTCTCAATGCCCGGTACCGACCACACCCCGTTAATGAAGTTGCCAACGGCATTAATGTAGTCTTGGGTGCTTGTAACTGTGTTGGTGAAGTACGTACCAACATTCACCCCAGTCAAAAACTGACCGTCAGGCAGGGCTAGCTTTAGGCTGTTGTACACGGTGTTGAGCGTGTCCGTGTTGGCAGGCTGGAAGCCAATGTAAGCTATGTCGATGGAGGTGCCGGCTCCGGTCCAATTGTCGTAGCCAAATCCTAGTACAGTTCCTAAGGGCACGTTCGTGTAGTCTGTAGTGCACTTTTGAATCGTCCATAACGGTCCCTGCGCAAATGATAGGATGCAGGCACTTCCGAGTACCCATCGCTGAGAACAGCTCCCACCCGTGCAGCGCGCTTGAACTACCCAAGTTCCCGGACCTTGCGGTATTCTGTCGCCAACGTACAGCGGCTTCCCGTTCATGCTGTTAAGCGCAGGTCCGGTGCCCACATTGTAGGTTCCAGAAGAACGGTAGAAGCCCTTGGTTATCTCGGTACCAGTTGGGTCCGCAATGCAGGTTCCGTACTGGATACCAAATGTCCCCGTGGCGAAGTTCCAGTCTGCGCAGCGGGTTAACAAATCACTGCCGTTCATGAATGGTGTGCTGCTATTGCCTGCGGTTAGAAAGTCAGCAGTCAGCTTGTTCAACGGCTCCATTGGTACATTGGCATATGATCTACGATAAGCGGGCGGGCTGCCCGAGTAGCCGCCGCCTTCCACCGTGTTGTCAGCGCCTGTGTCGGATAGAATTCCCGATCCAAAAAACTGCCCGGTATGGGTAAAGGTATTTCTATTGCCGCCCAGTACCATTGCACTAACCTGCGCGTTTACCTTGCTGTCATCAGCCATCCAATTGATTGTGGCACCGTTGCACTGATTCAACGAACCACCCTGGATATTAAAAGGACCGCCCGTCCACCTGGAGTTTTCCCCTGTATTGTAGCTGTAGCACTCATGATAGATGTTGTTGAAACTACCGAATCCCCCAAACATCATAGGACCTAGGGCCTGAGGATTGGCGCTGGCATAAATAGTCAGGTTGTTCCAGGTCCTGTGCCCGCCGCCATAAGTGACAAGGCCGATAGTGTTGCCGTCAATGTTCAGATTGTTATAGACATTGGTATCGGGCCCGAACCAATTCTGGTTTATCGGTGCCAAAGCCTCGATGTAGCCACCATAGAAGCCACGAATCCTGACGTTGTTAAAGTTCAAGGCGTAGGATTGCGTTTGAATGAACATTCCACAAGTGTGATGACCCAGCCAGTGGTCATTGTTGACGATGAATATGTTGTTGAATGTCCAATTGTTGATGGCGTTGTTTCCTGCAAAGTCTCCATCGTGCTTGGGAAAGGACATGGCGCAGTTGCCGATGTACCATGGCGGCGTGAGAGGCACCAGTGCTGTACCCGTCAAGCTTCCCACACCTGTAATTATGGAAAGCCCGGCAATAGATACAGTGTTTGGATCTAACAACCCTGTAATGGTGGTGACCAGCGGTGCGCCCGCAGGACCTACGCCGTTGACCGTGATGGGTGCGCCGATAAGCCGTTCCCTTGGGATGTAGCTGAACAACATTTGATTGCTAGTGAATTGACTAGGTTGATTTAGAGGTATGTAACCATCCGTGAACATCATTGGCCCGGGGGTGATGGCCGGTGTGATGGCGGCTAGCCCGCCATTAGTTCCGGTTATGCGATCGGGGAAGGTATTGTTACCGCCCGCTGCCGTAGCACTAGCATCGACCGTCGAGTCCACAACAATGTCAAAGTCATGCACATTGGCGTAATCCGCCATGTTGCTTAGTATGTCGGGAACACGAAATACATCCTGACCAGGCATACCCTTGAACTTGGTCAGGTGTACTCCCGCGCCAAAGAAGCTTTGACCTTTCCAGATGATCGTACTGGTTAAACAGGTTCCTGTAGGGAATTGGATTGAAAAGGCTTGGTTCCCATTGAGAGGGTAGGATGCAGTAAAGGCAGCCTGAATGGCTGCGGCATCATCTGTTACACCGTCACACTTAACGCCCCATTCTGTGGCTAGGCGCGTTGCTGATGGGGTACTGGTTCGCAGGTCTTTGATGGGGATGTTGTTTGGGTTTGTGAAGTTGTCTGTACCTGGGTAGTTCGCCGGTATCTCTACAGAACCCGAAGTCCCGGCCGCATTGATAGCTTGTTGTAATGTGCCACCTACCGCGAAGGCTTTTCCGTTGATCATCGGCGAGGTGAGGGGGCCAGTCATCGCGGCTCCCGTCTTGGACACAGCCGCCGACGATGCCTGGTCAACATAGCGCTTCGTCGCTGCCTGGGAATCCTCCGCGGGGTCGCCGGCTAAGAGGAGCGAACCGCTCATTGCGCCGCCACTCGAATGCAGAAATCCGGTAGTAATTCCGACAACTGAGTTATCGACATACTGCCTGGTGACCGCCTGTACCGCCTTGGCTACCGGCATCAACGTGGCACGTACCGACGCCAGCCCAACCGCGGCGGATGAAGGCACCACCCAGTACTCCGTGCTCGTGGAGCCGTCGTTCAAATGGTAGACAGCCGTGTAGTAAGTTCCATCCGGAGACGCACCCGCATTCGGAGCCAGACTCACCGCCACCCACCCATCGTCTCCGATCCGAACTGTCTTGTGGCCCGACGCAACGGCTTCATCTGCGCTCGTCGTGAACGCTGGCCAGCTCAGCAGCAGCGTTCCCGTGGCCACACTCCCATCCGCGCGGTACACCGTTCCTTGAACCCTGCCGGTAATCAACCCCAAAGCCCCGTGAGGCAGAAAGGCAAGCAGTAACCCAAGACCCAGCCACGCGGAAACTCCCGGCAACCTCTTCACTAGCGTCATTCCTTATCCTCACTCCGCCTATCTGCGGCTTTCGGTCCGTGTTGCTGCGCCTCTTCGTGCTCGGGCCCCTCTACTCCCGCCGCCTTTTCGCCGCGCTCTGCAAGCTCTTTCAGAAGAATCTTGGCCAGGCTGGGATGGCGCTTTTGGCCTCCCCGGCTCTGGTGCTCGTCCTTGACGCCACCAATCTCAAACAGGAACTTCGCGTGAGTCAAGCTTCCCTCCTTTGCCCGCTCGATCAACACACCGACGATTGCAGGAAAGGCCTCCGATAACTTCTTCTTCGCGTGCCCCTTGTAGTCCCTCACTCGCTTCACAGGCATACGTGCTACTGAGCTGCCTGCACCAGCCTGCTTCTTTATTCCTGGGGTCTTCTTCGCTCTCACCCTCAAATTTGTATTTCTCGACCCCGGCTCAACTTGCCCTTCTACCGCTATACTGCTGCTCTTTTTCTGCACTGGCATCATCAAAAAAGGCAAGGGAGACGCGGACTGCGCCCCCTTGCCTCTCTTCTCTTTCACTGTTGTACTTAGAATATCAACTTCTGATAGTTGTCTGTGCAAACCGCTTTCGGCCCGCCCAGGGCAATGATCTCAGTCTCTTGGCGGCCCCTCTCTCTTCTCAGCCACTTGACACGAATCCATTCCGGGAATCGTCAGAAGGCTCACACTCAGGAATATCTCCGTCAGCCTGTCTAGTGCCTCACCATACTTCCGTACCACCGACCTCAGACTCATGCCCAGCAGCGCCGCCGCTTCGCCCTGCGTATATTCCTGCAGCGCGATCCGCGCGATCAGGTCTTGTTGCACCTGGTCAAGACGCTTCAAGCACTTATCAATATCGAAGACAAAAATCACAGCGTCTTCGAAGCTCCGCACCCGGTAGCTAGATACTCGCCCCCGGAACATGCACTCGCCTAAAACCGATGGCGTCCTGCCCATCTGCATCGACATGTGCATGTATCGCCGTAACAGCGACTGCGTGTGCTTGCGATAGAACGCTAATTCCTCGGGGGGCTGGGGCTCGACCTCGCGGCGGGCTACCCGCTTCCTCGGCGTCGTGGCTGCCGCGACTTGCGTGGCGCCGTCGCCCCAAACGTACGGCAGTGTCAGCGCGGCGCTCATACTGCACCTCCAACCACCGCGCAGCAATGGGACGATTCAGGTTTGTGCTTTTGCCTTCTCTGTCTTCGACTCCCTACCGCAGGAAAATCTTTGAGCTTTCGCACACACCTTTCACAGTAAACACCGGCTTGATTGGCCCGAACCCAGAGGCTTCCGCACCCCTCACACACTTTTAACTGCACGCTTATATTCACTATGATTTCTCCAAGGCATACATTTACTCCCCCCTCGGGCTTTTTATTAATTGTTTGGTGCCCGCAGGGCAATGGAAGTCCCACCGGCTGGCTCAGCGTCTGTCGACTAAGCTCCACTCCGGCGATCTTTCTTCCGTTTAAATCCCATTCCTTTTTTGGCTCACAGATCGCTGGGAGTGCTGGTTCCATTACGTCTCTGTCACAACTATCGCTCCTCGATGGTTCACGGCGCAGCCCGGTACAGTTCAACGAAACGCCGCAGGATTCCGACACACAATCACCGAAGGGAAAGGCAATTCACAACTCATGTGCCTGAACTAACTGGCGATCTTGCTGGACTTGATCAGCTATCAGGTTCCAACATCGGAGGAGTAGTCGCAATCTAAAGGCGTGGGTCTCATACATAATCGCGCTCAAGCAAGGAAACCAGAAGAGGTCGGTCCGTCGCCGGCAAGAACCT
>JANXZS010000156.1 GCA_025355385.1 Acidobacteriaceae bacterium
CGTCATTCTGAGCGCAGCCTTTTTTTAGCTTGTCATTCTGAGCGCAGCGATGAACCCCCGCATTTTGCCGTTGCTCTGTCACTCAGACATCGCAAACGCTACGCCACCGCATCCGTCTTCCCCGCCGTCATCCACCCCAACGCATTCACCAAATATCCCTTCAAATCCTTCCGTTCAACAATCGCATCCAGAAAGCCATGGTCGAGCAAAAATTCCGACCGCTGAAATCCCTCCGGCAGCTTCTGCCGAGTAGTCTGCTCGATCACTCTCGGCCCTGCAAACCCAATCAGCGCCCCTGGCTCGGCGATATTCAAGTCGCCCAACATAGCGAAGCTCGCCGTCACGCCGCCCGTAGTCGGGTCAGTCATCAAAGAAATATACGGAATCCCTGCGTCGTCCAGCCGTGCCAGCCCCGATGCGATCTTCGCAAGCTGCATCAGCGACACGATCCCCTCCATCATCCGCGCGCCCCCCGACGCAGCAACAATAATCAGCGGATGCCGCGTAGTCAGCGATCGGTCGATCGCCCGCGCAATCGTCTCGCCCACAACCGCGCCCATGCTCCCACCGATGAAGCCATACTCCATCGCACTCACCACGACCGCATGTGGCCCCAGCATCCCCACCGCGTTGACGATCGCATCGTTCAGTCCGGTCTTCTTACGCGCTTCGTCGAGCCTATGCTGATAGCGCTTTAGATCGGTGAAGTCCAGCGGATCAGTCGAGCGCAACTCCAGGTCGACAAGTTCATATTCCGGCTCCAGCAGCATGGCAATACGCCACCGAGCATCAATGCGGAAGTGATGTCCGCACTTCGGACAGACGTTGAGGTTCTCCTCCAGGTCTTTCTTGAAGATCGCCTGGCGACAGCTCCCGCACTGGATCCAAAGACCCTCAGTACGTACGGTCTTTCGCCGATCATTGACGATCTCGTTGTCTTCCCGCTTGAACCACGTCATTGCTGGCTTCCCTCGTAACCCATAGCTGCCGATCTATTGTATCGAGACTGGCGCGGATTTGGTCCAACGGAGCTAAAGAGTGATTCCGCCCTTCGAGGGGTATAGAAATAAAGCCGAGCGGAATCCCAATCCGCACGTCTGCCCAATAGAAGGATCAAATGAACGCGATCGGGGAACAAAGCTTGCTATGGCTCTCAGCAGAGAAGGTATCCGCTGCGCCCGACCTGGCCGCGCTGGTCCACGAATACTCCGGACTGCTCTATCGCGTAGCACTGTCAATTCTGCGCAATCCGGCTGAGGCGGAAGACGTAGTCCAGGATGCGTTCATACGCGTTCTACAGCGCAAGCAGGAGCTCAGCGCCATCGTCGAAATGAAGCCATGGCTCGTGCGCATCGCATGGAACCTTGCGCTCGATCGCCGCAGAAAAGTGCGGCCAGACCAGATGGATGAACTCCTCGCCGCCAGCCTGGTCTCGACCGATTTGCCTGCTGACCAGGCGCTAGCTGAGGCCAGCCGCATTCGTCACGCGTTAGCAGCGATGGAGCAATTGCCGCGCCGAGAACGACAGGCGCTCCTCCTGTCCGCGATGGAGGAACTAAGCACAGCAGAGATTGCCGTACTCCTCGGGAAGAGTGAATCCACAATACGTTCGCTGCTCTTTCGCGCACGCAACCACCTTCGGGAACGATTGAAAGATTGAAGATCAAGATTGATAGTAAGGAGCAACCATGAGCACCGAACACGACGAAAGAGACAAAACGGTCGATAAGATTCTCGCAGCCATGCGAGACGCCGCCCCCCCACAAGGCATGCAAGCGCGCATCACCCAGCGATTGCAGCAACATGCAACTGCACCATCCGACGTTGCATTCAGCTGGCGAGATATCTTTTCTAACTCAGCGATAACCGGCGAATGGTGGCGCGGCGCAATCACCGGCGCAGCAGTCGTGCTGCTGGTGGTGGTCGGCACATCTCTGTTCGCCAGTCACCTGCTACGAGAGACTCCAGATCGCATTTCGATGGCAGTAAACTCAGCCCCCAACCGCGACACCGCACCGGTAGCCACGCCCGTCAGCGAGCCATCAACCGTCACACGTGTGAGCGAAACTCGCGCCCAACCGTGCGCCCATCCGGAAATGCTGCGGACAGCGGGCACTATTCCGATCTACACAACCGACAGCCTCCGCACCGAGACTCGTTTCAAGAGCGATGTTCCCTCACACCCCGCTCCCCCACTGCCTCTCACTACCCAGGAACGAGCGCTGCTCCGAATAGCGCAGACCGCCAACCCCAAACAGCTAGCAACCCTCACCCCCGAGGAACATGCAAAGCTGGAAGCTCAGGACGCAGCGGCATTCGCAAAGTTCTTCGCTCCCCATGCCCCACTAACCGTCATAGAAGGAAATGCGCCCGCGAATGCGGTAGCGCCTCCGGAAGCCAGTGCAGAAGGCAATCCAGATCCCATTTCGCAGTGAATCCGGAAGTTGATCACACGAAAAATGAAGAAATTGCCATGAGAGTCCCAGTCCAACGAAAGAGGAATAGTAATGAGGAAACTTGAAACTGCACTGTACGCCATGACCCTGCTGGTGATGTCTGCCGGACCGATCGTATGGTCGCAGACCACTCCCACTGCCACAAAACCTGCCCAAGAGGTTCCAGTCGTTGCACCCCCCGCGACTCGCCCTTCGAAGCCCGATACAAGCCTCTGGGCCGAACGCACCTTCTACCTCAATAACTCCGATCAGACAGCCCAGGCAAACGAGATCGTTACCGCAATCCGCAACATGGTCCCGCCCGAGACGAGGGTTTACCTTGTGCCCACCCAAAACGCCATCGCCGTCCGTGCAAGCGCCGAGGACTTCACACTCATCCAGAGACTCCTCAGCGATCTCGACCGCCCTAGGAAGAGCTATCGCCTTACTTACACTGTCACCGAGATGGACGGAGGCAAGCGCGTTGGCACCCAGCACTTCGCAATGGTCATGGTCTCGGGGCAGGAAACAAAACTAAAACAAGGCAGTAAAGTGCCGATTGCCACGGGCTCCTACAATTCCGGAGGCAATGCAGCCATTGGTGTTCAAACGCAGTTCACGTATCTCGACGTTGGCATGAATTTCGATGCCACCATGCAAGAGATGGGAACCAATGGGAGGTTACGCTTTAGTGTGGAGCAGTCGAGCATCGCACTGGAGGCTTCGGGTGTAGGCCCGCAAAACCCAATTGTGCGGCAGACCTCACTGGCCGGGGAAGCGACCCTCTCCCCGAGCAAGCCCATGATGCTGGGCTCCGTCGACATCCCCGCGTCGACGCGCCATCTCGATATCGAAGTCGTCATGGAACCGCTCTCCTAATCGATCACGTGAGGAGCGCGGCCACATCACCAGCCCGCTCCTCCTACCGACCTTGGTACCCTGTAGCAAGTCCACAGCGCAGGAGTACCGCCGCCCCGATGACCACCACCGCATACCGCATGCCCGCAGAGTGGGCGCCTCACGCCGCCACCTGGATCGCCTGGCCTCACAACCCCGAGGACTGGCCCGGCAAATTTCAGCCCATCCCCTGGGTCTATGCCGAGATCGTCCGCCACCTCTCCCGCGTCGAAGATGTACACATCCTCGTCAACGATCTCGCCGCCGAGCGCCGCGCCACCGGCATCCTCAAGCGCGGAGGCGCAACCCTCGCGCGCGTCCATTTCCATCAATGGCCCACCGACCGCGTATGGCTCCGCGATTCCGGCCCTATCTTCGTGAAGAATGCGCAAGGCGCCCGCGCCGCCACTAACTGGAAGTTCAACGCCTGGGCCAAGTATGACAACTGGCGCCACGACGATCAGATCCCACACCACATTGCCAAGCTCTACAAGATCCCCGGGATCAAGCCCGAGGTGCCGCCGCCTCCAGCCGCGCCCGCAACGATGAAGGCTCACCG
>JANXZS010000184.1 GCA_025355385.1 Acidobacteriaceae bacterium
GCCAGCCGAGGGCCTGGATCGCATCGAGAAAGCCGTGGGCATCGACTACAGCGAAGCTACGGATGTCTTGGGGCTGACACCTGACGACCAACCCAGAAGCAATCAGGTGGATGCGAAACTCCTTTTGCTTTGCCGCGAGGCGATAGCAAGGCTGCAAGCTCGGCCGAATACTATCAACTCGGGAGTTATCGCGCTCGCAGCCTTGCATACGCTGGCTGGCGATGAGGGTTCCGCAGTGAATCTGAAGGCCGGTCCAGCGCAGTCACATCGCAATCCTTCTGCGGATGACTTTGCGCAAGCGACCGCGGCCCTTCATGAGCACCGCTACGATGATGCTGAGGCGGCCCTGCAGCGTTGGCTGGCGGCTCATCCCAACGATCATACGGCGCAGTACGAACTTGCGTCGGCGCGCTCTAGGATTTCCAGATCGCAACTTCGACGTCTGCTCGCAGTTGCGCCCGATTCCTATCATGTGCACCAGATGCTTGGACGCCTTTACATGAGCCGCGAAGAAGACGAGAAAGCCCTGGCCGAGTATGTTGCGGTTGCCGCTGCCCGGCCCGATCTGCCGGGTGTCCACTTCTGGCTGGGACACCTCTACTGGAAACACGGCGATGCCGATCATGCGCTTGCGGAGTTAACGCGGGAGTTGGAACTTAGTCCTGGCCATCCTGAAGCTAACGGGGAACTTGGCGCCGTCCTTGTAGCGCAGAACCGCGATGCAGAGGCCATTCCACATCTTGAATCGGCGCTTCGCAGCAAGCCGGATCTGTGGCCTGCCTACGCGCAACTGGGACGCGCCTATGCGTCGGAAAAGGAATACGCACGCGCTGAAGAGGTATTGACCCGCGCTCTTGCGCATGACGAGAACGGCTCGGCCCACTATCAGTTGGCGAGGGTTTTTCGCGCCGAGGGCAAGGCCGCGCAGGCGGTACAGGCATTCGCCAAGGTTCGCGCCATCAGAGATGAAAAGACGGCTACGCCTTCAACCGAGGATGCTGGAAGTGCGGGAGAGAAGCCATGACATGGCGCTCGATCGCTGCTTCATCGCTGTTGATGGGCGCTATGGCTTCATCCTTGAGTGCACAAACATCTCCGTTTGATGAGGGCGTGGAGCTCTTTCGCGAAGGGCGATTTGATCAGGCGCTGGTCAAGTTTGAAGCAGCGCACCGCAGGGCGCCCCACGACGCCACCATCGAAAATTTACTGGGCATTACCGAGACCCAGCTAGGCCGCATCGACGAAGCGTGCAGTCATTATCGCAGTGCGATTCGCATCAACCCTGCGATCGCCGCTCTTCACAAGAACCTGGGATTCAATCTGCTCAACAAGAAGGACTATGACGGCGCTGAGCCGGAGTTGCGCGAAGCAGCGAGACTGGACCCGAAAGACAATTTCGCTCACTTCTATCTCTTGTTGCTGGCGCTGGCGACAGGCCGCGATGCCGAGGCGGTGGAGCAGGGTTCGCTTGCCGGGAACCTGCTCGATAACGATAAGGAATCAGGCGTGGGACTGATCCAAGCTGAGATCCGCACAGGCCACGGGGATGCGGCCTCAAGCCTCATTGAGCATATGGAGAACGCCAACCAGCTTTCAGCTGTGCAGGAGTATTCCATTGCGGTTCTTCTCAGCCGGCACGCGCTTTACGGTGAGGCCGTGCACTGCTTGAGGCGGATTTCTGGCCTCGATCCGTCATGGGAAAGCCGATATAACCTGGCGCTCGCGTTGCTTTACAACGGAGAGTATCCCGAAGCGGCTACGCTTTTGACAGCACTTCACACGGAACGGCCTGCAATCGCGGACACGCTCATGTTTCTTGGCTCCGCGTACGAAATGCAGCAGAAAATGCCGGAAGCGCTAGAGGCTTATCGCGGCGCTGTTGCTGTAGATCCTTCCAACCCCGATCGGATGCTCGACTACACCCGGTTGCTGATGGATAACGATCGTTACGACGAGGCAATCCAGGCTGTGCAGACTGGCCTCGGAGAAACCTCAGCGACGGCGCCCTTGCAGCTTCGCCTCGGAGCGGTCGAGATGCTGAAGGCCAACTATGCCGCAGCTCGCGATGCCTTTCAGTCAGCGCTTGCCGCCGATCCCCAACTGGATGCAGCCTATGTTGGGCTGGCGCAAACCTACGCGCGTCAGGCCAATGACGCAGAGGCCCTTCGCATTCTCGAAACGGCGCGGGCAAAACGACCCGATCGTTACCCGCTGGAGTACTACTTCGGCTTGTTGGCTAGCCGTCAGGGCCGCGAACAAGAGGCGATTGCAGCACTTGAAAAAGCAGCACAGCTCGAGCCGAAGTCACTCGACCCATCGTATGAACTTGGCAAACTCTACATGGCCCAACAGAATTGGCCGCAAGCACGCCACGCTTTTGAGCACGCTGTTTCGCTGAATTCACAATTTCAGCCTGCCCACTATCACTTGAGCCACGTCTATGCGCATCTCGGGATGAATCAAGAATCCGCGCGCGAGGTGAAGCAAACCCGCGCATTGGTGGATGCGCAGCGCGACGAGGCACTCCGCAAACAACGAGAGCGGGCCGCCAGTTTCCAGCCGCAGACGCCGGTCACGCCTTCGTCCGAACCTTAAATTCAACTGCCGCTTCTCTCTCAAGAAAAGGATGAAACAAGATGGTCCGCAAGAAAGAACTGGATCGCCGCGAATTCCTTTCGCTTTCGGCTCTCGGTACCGCTGCGCTGCTGCTGCCAGATACATTGCATGCTGCTCCATCGTTCGAACCGGGTGCTGTCTCCCTCCATGTGACGGGTGACGCTCAGCATGGATATGCCGTGGATATTCTCTATCGCGGTAAATCTATCGCGCGGCACCATGACGGTGGGGAGTTTTCGGCGATTTTCCAGAACAGCGACCGCAGCCTCGAAGATCGGATCGATGATTGGACGGCAACCGCATGGAGCGGAGATCGCACGCGCGTCAAGCTCACTGGCGAAGCACAACTCAAGAACCTGCGCACGACCGTTACTGCCGATGTGACGTACGAAATTCTTCCACTGCAAATGGTGAAGAAGACGATTCAGCTTCGTCAGGCTGACATATTTACGTTGTTTTACCAAATCACAAATCGTCTGGAACCTGTCGAAGCTCCTGCGAAACTATGGAGCTTCGATCATGCGGATTGTAGGGGCGGATCGCTCCATGAGTATTTTCCTGCAGCGGGTTTCCGCACATGCGACGGAGTCACGGTCGGGCTGCTAACCGACTCAGGGTATCGCAACCAATGGAGCCGCATGATTCGGCGTGATGGAATCCCGGTGAAGCCCGCGCCCAAGAACATTCCGGATCTGAATCTTTATCGTCTTCCCAGCGGCGAACAGCGCACAAAGCTTGGCACATTCATCGAGCAGACATTTGGCGAAGCAACGGTGCAGTTGCCTCGGGATAACTCCCGCGCACTTGTCGAACTGCCGGTGCCTTCACTGTGGAAGAGAGTGAGAAATATTGAAGTCGAGCAGCGCGATGGAATCATCAAGCTTTCTCCGGGTGCCATCAAAGATTTCGTACTCATACCCTTTGTGGCAAAAGGAGGGGAAATCTTCTCTGTGCAGTTAAAGTATCGTTCCGCGACTCCGATTTCCGTTCGAGCGTGGGACACGGACGATCATTACCAGAAACTTGGCGATTTCACACTCTTCAACGACATCGCGCCCGCATCACCATCAGCATTCTCGGAGTTTGAGAACTCGTTCGTTGTGCCTGCACTGCAGGGCACGGGTGCCGCCCTTGTTTTATCGCTGCCTGACTTTGAGGTGGAAGGTTTGCACACGACCAGCGGCGTTCTTCCCTCAATCGAAGTGCAAAACATTGAGATCTTCCGTGAAGCGACACGGACTGAACCATACCATCGCCTGGAGATGGGCAAGGCGCAAATGAAGACTGTGTTCCTCTTTGCGAGCGATTCGGTTCCCGACACGATTCGCGGGTATCGGCTAGCCAGCCAACTGCGACTGGCCGATGGTCTTGGTTTTAAGGGGGGCGAAACAGAGAAGGTGCTTTACGCGGACTTGATGATGCTGACCTGGAATGCCGAAAAGGAAGACCGGCGTCCGATGCTGGCGCCGAGCATCTGGTATTCGGCCGCGGGCGAAATGTACCTGCGCGATAGCTTTTATGCACTCAATGGGGTTCACAATCGCGAGTTGAACGAAAAGGTCTTTACTCTATGGGCCGACAACCAGGGCTCCGATGGAGCCATTAACACCCTGGTGGAACCGAACATTGCCAACCTGGAACGGAAATCCAATGACTCAACGCCGCTCTGGCTGATGTGGGCGCTGCTCAATCGCCGGAGATTTGGCACCGAGCTGCCGATGGATAAAGTGCGGCGGGCCGCAGAATACTGTCTCGCTGCGTATGACCCGCAACGCAGCGCCACCTGCACGGCAAAGTTTGTGATGGGCCAGCTCGACGTCATTAGTTATCCAGAGGGCACCAGTATTCTGTGCGAAAATCAGGGAATGCTGGCGTTACTGCTCAGGGTCATTCGTGAACTTGAGATTCCGGCATTGAGCGCGACGATCTCTGAGAGCTATATTGCAAAAGCAGAGGATGGTTATCGCAGCTACTACGATGCGAGTCGTGGTTTCATGGTTCCCGCGCGAAACATTCGCGATTCCATCTGCTTCGCTGATATCTCTCCCGAGTTTCTATCACTATGGCTGTTCAAGCGGAAATTATTGACC
>JANXZS010000231.1 GCA_025355385.1 Acidobacteriaceae bacterium
GACTGTCCGTGCTTGCCGCTCCAGACAGATACACCGAGACCCATGCCTCTGACGATGCCGTCGAGAAACTGATGGCGGTGACCCGGCAAGACTTCGATTATGTCGTGGTCGATGCGGGATCGGCACCTGGCTTGACTCGCAGGGCGCTATTCGAAGAAGCAGCCACAGTCTACCTGGTGACGCAGGTCAGCGTTCCCGAGTTGCGTAATTCCAATCGTATGATCTCTGAGTTCTTCAAGTCGAGCGATGCCCGGCTCCAGGTCGTGCTGAATCGATTCACACCGCGTTCCCTGGGGATCGATGAGGAACATATTACGAAGGCACTCACGCGACCAGCCGAGTGGAAAATTCCCGGTGATTTTCCCGCCGCCAGACGGGCAGAGAATACTGCCACCCCTCTGGCGCTTGGAGATTCGCCTATTTCGCGCGTCATCCGCCAGATGGCCAGAACAGCATGTGGTTTGCCCCCAAGCGGGCAAAAGAAAAACCGCTTCACTTTATTCGGATGAAGCCTGAAGACCATGTTTTACGGACGGAGTAGCGTGGAACAACTGAATCACGAAAAATTCAAGGCAGAAGTGCACCGGACCCTGATCTCCAAACTGGATCTGGAGAAATTGTCGCTGGTCAATTCTGGCCAGGCACGACAAGCAGTGGCCGCCATGGTCAACGAAATTATCAATAGCCATCGCATACCGCTAAGCTTTGGCGAACAGGAGAAGATTCAGGCCGAACTGCTCGACGAGGTCTTCGGGCTTGGGCCACTGGAGCCGCTGCTTAGCGACCCCAGGATTTCCGACATTCTGGTGAACGACAAGGACCACGTTTTTATTGAGCGCGACGGGATCCTGCAGCAAGTCAACACCTCATTTCGCGATGATCGCCACCTGCTCCAGATCATCGACCGCATCGTGTCGCGCGTAGGCCGCAGAGTGGACGAGTCTTCGCCGATGGTCGATGCACGTCTGCCCGACGGGTCCCGCGTCAACGCCATCATTCCACCCCTCGCGCTCGACGGTCCCGCACTGTCCATCCGCCGCTTCGGGACAGGCCCCGTGGGCGCTAATCAGTTGGTCGAGTTGAAGAGCGTTTCGCCGGAAATGCTGGAAATGCTCACGGCTGCGGTACGTGCGCGTATCAGCATTCTGATCTCCGGTGGCACTGGCGCGGGTAAGACCACGCTTCTGAACATTCTGTCGCAGTTCATCCCGGATAACGAACGCCTCATAACGATTGAAGATGCGGCCGAACTGCAACTCGCACAGAAAAATATCGTACGCCTGGAAACTCGTCCTCCCAACGTCGAAGGGCAGGGCGCCGTCCGTCAGCGTCAACTGCTCATCAACAGCCTGCGCATGCGCCCCGACCGCATCATTATCGGGGAGGTGCGCGGTGAAGAAGCCTTCGATATGCTGCAGGCCATGAACACTGGTCACGAAGGCTCCATGACCACGATTCACGCTAACACTCCGCGCGACGCCTTGAGCAGGCTCGAATCGATGGTCGCGATGACCAACTTCAATTTGCCGGAAAGGACCGTTCGTCAGCAGATGACCTCAGCAATTTCCATCATCGTTCAGGTCTCCCGTATGAGTGACGGCACCCGCAAAGTGGTCAGCATCTCGGAGATTACCGGCATGGAAGAGAACGTCATCAGCATGCAGGAAATCTTCAGTTTTAACCGAAAAGGCATTGGACCCGACGGTCGGGTGATCGGGGCATTCCAGCCGAGCCGCATCCGTCCCAAGTTCCTCGATCAGCTCCGGATGTCGGGTATCTTCCTGTCGCCCAGCCTGTTCGAGCAAACGCTGGAAGTCAACTGAGAAAGCCGGGGGGTAAGCGAAATGTTACTGGTTCTGGTGCTGGTATTCTCGGGAGTTTTCGTGGTCTTCACCCTGCTCTTTCTGGCCAGCGGAACAGGCGCTTCTCAGCAAACCAAACTGGTGTTGGCAGCGCTCTCCTCGACTCTGGCAGCAAACGTACCGGAATCGCGCGATAAGATCGTCGACGTTCGGAAAGACGAACTGTTCAGCGCAATTCCCTGGATTCACCGTTGGCTGGTAAAGATCGAGCTGGCTCCGCGCTTACGCAGTCTTCTCTATCAGGCCAATCTGAACTGGACCGTGGGCGGCTTTCTGCTCATGTCAACTGCATGCTTCGTGTTCCCTGCATTTCTGGTTTACCGGCGAACTGAGAGTGGTATCTTTGCTCTGCTAATGGGGTTGCTGGTAGCCTTTGCGCCCTTCGCTTTTGTGCTCCATAAGCGCGGCAAACGCTTCAACAAATTTGAACAGGGGTTGCCAGAGGCACTGGATCTGATGGTGACCGCGCTCCGCGCCGGTCATAGTCTCGTCGCCGCGCTGGGCCTGGTGGGTCGCGAATGCCCCGATCCCATCGGCAGCGAATTCCGGATCTTTTTCGACGAACAGAACTACGGCCTTGAACTGAGAACGGCCATGGATAACCTGGTCACACGAGTTCCGCTGCAGGATCTGAAAATTGTCGCGACTGGCATTCTGATTCAAAAGGAGAGCGGAGGAAACCTTGCCGAGGTTCTTGACAAGGCGGCTCAAGTGATCCGGGAGCGATTCCGCTTGAAGCAGCAGGTCCGCGTGCACACCGCCCAGGGACGCCTGACGGGGTGGATCCTCTCGTTTCTACCCCTGGTGCTCGGGGCAGCTATGTATCTCGTCAACCCCGACACGATGAGTCTGTTATGGAAGCGTCCGATGGGCGTCAAGCTTCTCTATACGGCAGCGGGCATGACCATCACCGGTGCTTTGATCATTCGGAAAATTGTCCGCATGGAAGTTTGAAAAGGGGATTTATGGTATTGGCGGCCTCTGCATTTTTCGTCATATTCTTGCTGATCGGGAGCGGTGGCCTGCTCTTGTTCTACCGAGAAGCGATGCTCCAGCGGCTCTCTGCGGTGGTCACACCACGCGCGAAGCACGCAACTCTGTTAACCAACATTCAGCAGGCAGGTTCCTCGCTGAGGGGCATGGTGGAGCATGCCGAGCGCGTCTTGCCGAAGAGCCAGGCGGAAGTCTCCGTGGTGCAGCAGCGTTTGATACGCGCGGGGTACCGCAAAGAGTCAGCGGCAAAGGCCTTCTATGGAGTCAAAGTATTGCTTCCCCTTTCTCTGTGTCTTCTTGTTCTGGTCACCGGTCTTGGGCGCCAGAGCCCTTTCTTTGCCTATGCTGCGGCTTTGGGGCTAGGGTTCTTAGCTCCGGATTTCTGGCTCGGAAGACGGATTTCTATCCGGCAATCCCGTATTCGGCGCGGTCTGCCCGACGTGCTTGATCTCCTGGTCATCTGTGTCGAGGCGGGACTGGGCCTGGACCAGGCGACCGCGCGCACCACGGAGGAATTGCGATTGGGTCAGCCCGCCATCAGCGATGAATTGAGCGTTGTTGTACTGGAGCAACGCGCTGGCCGCCCTCGTTCCGATGCCTGGAGAAACTTCGCCGATCGCAGTGGCGTGGACAGTGTACGTAACCTTGTCTCCGTGCTGGCTCAGTCGGAACAGTTTGGGACGAGCATCGCCAAAACCTTACGCATTCATTCCGAAACTCTCAGAACCCAGCGCCGGCAGAAGGTAGAGGAACAAGCGGCGAAGACCACTATCAAGCTGATCTTCCCGTTGGTCTTTTTCATCTTCCCCTCCCTGTTCCTGGTGACGCTAGGTCCTGCGGTCATTATCATGACGGAGTCTTTTCAGAAGTATTTAACCAATTGAGAGAAGGGAGAATTAACGTGGATAATGTCTCGATTATAAGAATTGCTGCTGGCGTACTCTTTGTCGTTGTACTGATCATTCTGATCCAGCGCCGTCGCACACGGGTTCGCTAGAGCGTGGTTTGTGGTCGGTGTCTCCGGGACGATGCACGAACCCTCGTCTTCCGCCCCAGCAGGCTTGCTTGCTGGGGACCCCGGTATTTCGGTGCTTCCGACTTTTGAATCAGGAAGCATGCTCTAGTCAATCCCGGTATTGGTAGTGGGTCCCCCGTTCCTGGCCGAGCGCTGTCAGAGAAAGGAACACATGGATAATTCCGGTTGATCTACGGAACAGTGCTTTAAGGTAACGCCCGGTTGCGGACCATGCTGGGGGCGGGAGAATGATGTGGAGAGACGAACCTACTGCGTATACAACGAGACGCGCGAATGCTTTCTCGGCTTGCGGGTTACCGCTGCCGATACCACCTTCGCTCGCCTCAGGGGATTGATCGGCCACCTCAAGCTCAAATCCGATGAAGGCATCTGGGTGGTGCCGTCCAGTGGGGTCCATACGTTGGGAGTGCTGTTCCCTCTCGATTTGATTTATCTGGACAAGGATTATCGCGTTCTTCATATCATTGAGCATTTTCCCTCATTTCGTATCGCGCCGTTGCGAACGCAGGCCGCGAGTGTATTGCAACTGCCCACCCACACGATCTACTCGTCGCAGACCCAGCCAGAGGACCAGCTAGTGATCTGCAAGGCCGAGGAGATGGAGATTCGATTAATGGAGAACCAATTACAGAGGCGCACAGCAGCAGGCCTCAGGAGTTCGGGCGATTAGGTGGGTGAAGCATGAGAGAGTCGCTGAAGAGTTGGCTTGAAGGACTAATGTCTCAGGACCGCCGGAAAAACCACCGGCAGATTTCGCCCCCGCTGGTTGCATATTACTGGGATGGCGCTTCTCCGTCTGCGCATCCCATCCGGGATATCAGTCCCACCGGACTCTACCTGCTGACTGAGCAACGCTGGTACCCGGGGACGATGATTACCATGACACTGCAACGAATCGGCAATGCGAATTCTGCCTCTGGAGATTCGGTGGCAGTGCAGTCGAAGGTCGTCCGACTGGGTGCGGATGGCGTCGGCCTCGCGTTTGTGCGGCCACCGAAGCTTCATTCCCGGCAGGGCGAGTCGCCTTTGCATTTCGAGGCGGACAAAAAGACTCTCGCCAAATTCTTGAGGCAGGGGCTTCAGGATAGCAAAGGCCAGGCTCTCATCGAGTACATCCTGATGCTCCCGTTACTCTTTCTGCTGATCGTAAATGTAGTCAACTTCGGAGGATTCTTTTTTGCCTGGATTACCGTGGCGAACGCCGCGCGCGCGGGGGCGGACTACGCGATCATGGGAGGGGCATCGGTCGGCGCCCCCGCACCACCCACTGCGAATTTGATCAACAATCTCATTACCCAGGATATCTCGTCACTTCCCAATCGATCGAGCCTGGTGGTGAGTATCTGTCAGACCAATAACCTAATCCATACTGCGCTGCAAGGCAGTTGCAGTTCTTACCCCACCGACCCGGAGCCAGCCAGCTACGTCGTTACCAGCATCGATGTTACTTATACCTATCAACCGTTTATCCCCGCTGGGTTCAAGTTTCCGAATTTGAATATCTATGCAACCATCCCGCCAACCACCATTCACCGGCGGACGGCGATGAGGTCGATCCAATGACAACACGCAGCTTGGGGCGCTGGAAGATGGACGAGGGCAGCAGCCTGATCGAATTCAGCCTCATCGCCTTCACATTCATCTTTGTGCTTTTCGGGATTGTAGAGATGGGCCGAATGGTGCTAGTGTTTACCACCGTAGCCAACGCAGCGCGTGCCGGGGCTCGGTACGCCATCGTGCACGGCGGGGAGCGAACAGGCAGCGGCGTGAACGGACCAAGCGGTACAACTTGCCCCTGCGCCCAGGTAGAGACCGTAGTCAAGAACTTCGCCAGCACCGGACTGGTAGACACCAGCAGACTGACCATCAACGTGACGTATCCGAATGGTACGAACACAGCGGGATCGCTGGTGAGCGTCACCGTGACCTATCCGTATGACCCCCTGGTCGGATACTTCAACTCGATGCTGAGCAAAACCTTGGGGAGCACGTCCCAGGGAGTGATCACGTTTTGAGGAGCTTCATCATGTCGCAGATTCGAGAAGAAGGTCATGGAGAAGAAGGTCAGGCAATCCTGATCGTGGTTCTGGGGATGAGCATTTTTCTGCTGGGTGCCGTTGGCTTGGCAATCGATGGAGCTCACCTCTACTCCCAGCGTCAGATGGCGCAAGCTGCCGCAGACTCCGCCGCGCAAGCCGGCATGATGAGCATCTTTGACGGCACAAATGGCACTGGTACGACCGGTTTCTCCACGACAAGCGCGTTCACCTGCGGCACGAGCGATGCTAAAACACCCTGCGTCTTTGCCAGGAACAATGGGTTTGGCGGCTCTGCGAGCGATACGGTGACCATCGACTTCCCCCCCGGGCCCTCGGGAGTGACGCTCTCGACCGATCCCAGTTATTCGGCCTATGTTGTCCGAGCCAGGGTTAGCCGGAACGTAAGTACCACGCTGATGCGCATGTTGGGTTCAACCACAACGACGGTGAATGCGACGGCAACGGCGGCGATTGTTCAGGTGTTTTCACCGGTCCCGATCCTCGTGTTGCACCCCACGTTGGCACAAGCACTCTCGCTGCAGGGCACTCCAGGGATCAGGATCTGCGGAGGACCGACCAAGAGCATTCAGGTGAACTCCAACCAGTCGTCTGATGCGGCTCATTTTGGGGGCTCCGCAACCGTCGATCTCTCGCACGCCGGTCCTAAAGATACCCTTGGCGACTGCACCAAAGGGACTGGTGCGGATTTTGGAGTTTATGGATCCCCCCCGCCCCCGACCCCGGCTGCGATAAGCTTAGGCAGCACAGGACACTACATCCAGCCGGCATCGCCCATTACGGATCCGTTAATCAACGTCCCCGCTCCGCCCCTCCCCGCCGTGTTAGGAACGCAGACCGCGCTGAGCGCCGGCGCGGGGATCTGCCCGCTTTCGGCTGGGGTGCATGGCTGTACGGTTATGACTCCGGGAAAGTATCCCACGGGACTCTCTTTGATGAATACCACCGCTCTCATGAAACCGGGAATCTACTATATGGTAACGGGTGGCTTCGGCTGCGCGGCCAATTGCAATCTCACCACGATTACGGGATTTGTCGACGGGGCCTCAGGCACCAACACTGGCTGGGATGGAACAGTGGCGGGAGGCGGAGTGCTGGTATACAACTCGGGATCCGGCCCGGTCAACGTCGGGGCCAATGGCACGGTCTACATGGTTGGCTCGCCAGCCGCCTCAGTTTATAAGAACATCCTCTTTTTTGAAAATCGTGCTTCCCCCGCAAACGTAGCCCCCCCCATCAAAAACGCAAATTCACTAGGGGGAGGCGGCGCGATGACCCTGATTGGGACACTTTATTTTACAAACACAAAAGCCACGATGCTGGCCACCCAGTCCCACTATCAGGAGCTTGATCTATCGGGCAACTCGGGGAGCGGCACACTCATTCAAGGAGAGATCATCGCGGATGTCCTGAGCCTGGGAGGCACCGGCAATATCACGATGAATCTTAATCCGTTTGCCAGCCTAGTAATCAGTCAAGTCGCATTGGTCAATTAATTTCGGGAAGCGCTGAGGGTGGTCAAGGCTCGATCAAATTCTGCATGGGACGCGTACCTCATTCCGCTTGCTCCGGGATAATCAGCAGTACTTCCACCGACGCAATCTGGCCATTCTGCATGGCGGGCCTGAAGTGCCATTGCTCGAGAGCATCCAGCATGAATTTGGTTTGGGTGAACTCCGGCGGAAAAACAATGGCCAGTTTCTCGAAACGGCCTGCCACATTGACAAATCCATGAACCATGACGGCATCCGCATTTAAGTCGCCGGGGGCAAGGTTAGGACGCACGATGTCATAGGGCCACGGCGCCTCAGGCCGGGTGACGTTCCCTGCCGCCGCAGCCTCTGCCGCTCGCGGCATCGAGTATTGCAGAATCCAGCTCTTGCCCAGGCCAACGTGCAGATAGACAGTGTAGGCCAACCTGCCGCCCCAAAGTCCCACCGTCTCCGGATACTTTTCTGCCAGTGAAGACCCCACGACTACCACATCGAATTTGCCGTCCTTCGGCAGCGCGATGCGAGTGACAGAAGGCTCGCTGCCCAGGCCAGAACCCGCGTCCGATCCTTGGTTCGGCCCGGTAGCCGCGCCGGTTTGCGCACCGGGTCCGCCCGCTGCGATCGCTTTGTCTCCCTGGTCGCCTGCACCCAATCCGGCGCCAATGCCATTTTGCTTGCTCGCAGGGTTGCCGTTGCCGGCGGGCGACGTGCCGTTGCCGACAGGCGATGAAGTCTGGGACCTCGCGGTCCCCAACGCTCCCGAGGAGGAAGAAGTCGCGATCTGGTTGGCTTGTGGTAGTGCGATCGTTCCTTCTTGTACTTGAAGATCGGAGATGGACAACACCGTGGCCGGCGTCGGCGGTCCGGCGGGCCTTGACGCCGTTTCTGGAACCTGTTTTGCCGGCGCAGGTCCGCGAACTACAAGTGGGGAGGTTGTACTGGTGGGTAGCGCAGGAGTCTCCGTGACAAAAGCGGTGGGGGAGATTCTGAGGTCCGCCATGTTCAACTCTCGATTGGGTCGATCCAAGGAGGGCCTTACTTTGACTATCGCGGCATCTAGCGGCGGAGGTGGAACGATCTTTTTGATTGGGGAGCTTTCGGCAGACCACAAAAGCACAGACGGGATCGCGGTCTGATTAGGCAGCAGGATATGGACATCCGGCTGCACCAGCGTCTGACTGGCCGGCACCAGGGCCTCCAGTTCCTGAGGAGCCGATGGCGACGCCGGGTTGCCCCCTGGTTGAACCGCGCGCGCCACGGCTTGCGGGGTAGGGTATGCAACCTCGCTGCCGCCAGACCTTGGCTTTTGCGGTGGTGTCCAGCGCAGTTGCATGAGACGGACCGTATAACGTTCGGCGATCAGCCGATCGTCTATCCGCGGCATATGCCTCAGAGCTAGAGACCCAACACCGACCACTAAACTATGCAGCAGGACGGAGACAACGACCGAAGAAGGGCCTCTCGTGGATGGCGGTGGGTCTTGAAAAAGTGTGATGATTCGGGAAGACTTCATGATCGCGTGAACTCCCACTGCTCTAACCGCTGGCCGTTTTTTCTAGTTATTGCGAAGTGCAGACCATTTTGAAAATTGCACCCGCATGAGCGACGATAGCTCTCACCGAACCACCTGGCGTGAAGCGCTAGATTCGTACCGAATGGAACGCAGCGAACCGAGTAAGCGATGCAATGCCGCTTCGACCGAGAATGCTGAAGTAACGCCTGCAATTTCGGGGCCAACCACTTCAGCTAAAGTCATGCAAAATCGGCTCTACGGCCCTTGAGGGTGTCTACGCTCCGACACAGCGATGGCGTTCGGTATACACAGGTTCACACTTGCCTAGGGGTCTTGCTTGTAAAACCCTGATTTTGAACACTCAGGACCCTCCTCCCTTTGGCACAGCAATTGCCAAGCATATGTGAGGAAGGCGTTACTGGCTGCATAGCCAGGCCGAATAGGTCCCGAATGAATCGAAGACTCTTAAGCATTCTCCTGAGCGCTTTTGTTATTGCCGCTGGTTGCAGCTACCTGGTCTACCGTGTGGTTGGCAAGCGTCTAACTGCAACGCAGTCAAAGACCACGCGCGTAATCGTGGCTGCTGGGGACATTAAGCTAGGCAGCGTTCTTCGCGATGCCGATTTGACGACCACAGAAATGGCCGGTGCTCTGCCCAAAGGCGTCCTACTCAAGCGTGAAAACGCCGTTGGCCGCGGTGTTATCTCCGATCTTTATGAAGGTGAGCCCATTCTCGAGAGCCGTTTGGCAGCCGTCGGCTCTGGCGGTGGATTGGCCGCTACCATTCGCCAGGGCATGAGAGCCTGCGCGGTCAAAGTCGATGACGTCGTGGGCGTCGCCGGATTTGTAACTCCAGGAATGCGGGTGGATGTACTGATCTCGGGCAATCCTCCCGGACTCGCCAATTCGAATGAAGGAACGCAGGTAAAGACGCTGCTGCAGAACATCGAGGTCTTATCGGCCGGTTTGAATATTCAGAAGGATGGGGAAGGCAAGCCTCAACAAGTTCAAGTCGTCAACTTGCTGGTGACTCCGGAACAGGCTGAGTCCCTAAGCCTGGCCAGCAATCAAACGCGAATCCAGCTCATCTTGCGGAATCCTCTGGACACGCAGCTTTCCAAGCCCCCAGGGACTGCCGTGGCCAACCTCTTCGCGGGCCAGACCACCGCGCCAGCGAAGCCGCGATCCACGGGGATGCGTAGCGGTTCTCCCAAACCCGCCGCCCGTATTTATTTGATCCAAGTCTTCAACGGGTCGAAGCGGACTGAAGAAAAATTTGTATCTGGTGAGGCAAAACAGTGAACTTGAACGCTGGCATTATCATTGCTTGTTTCAGTGCCTTGTCCTTGGGGATCTGCGCGCAGTCCGCTCTTCAGGCTCAGACTACAAGCCCTCTTCCTCAACGAGCCGGAGTTGCCAGTCAGGACTCCTCGAACGATCTTTTCGTCGCGGTAGGCAAATCGGTGCTGGTCGACAGTGCCGGGAAAATCGTACGGGTCTCGATCGGTTCAAGCGATTTCGCCGAGGCCACCGCTGTAAGCCCGTCAGAGATCCTGGTAAATGGCAAAGCTCCCGGAGAGACGAGTCTCATCATTTGGGAAGCGGGGGGCGGACGGCAATTCTTCAACGTGAAGGTTGGCGCGAGCATGTATGCGGCAAACGACCGCATGGACTCACTCCGCCGGGAGCTCCGCACGGAGCTTCCCGGACAAACCCTGAAGGTCAGCTCCGAGAACGGTCTTATTTTTCTTCGCGGCACGGTAAAGGATCTCACCAGTTCCGATCGCGCGCTCCAGATCGCATCCACCGCGGGCAAAGTCGTCAATTTGCTATACGTCGATGTTCCTCCTCCCGCCGTACAAATCCTTCTGAGGGTACGCTTCGCCAGTGTTGACCGTACCTTGTCTAAGGAGCTCGGCATTAATCTGTTCA
>JANXZS010000259.1 GCA_025355385.1 Acidobacteriaceae bacterium
CTCAAGGACTTCTCGAACGTGATGTCCCGCGGCATCATCGCCATCAATATAGAGAAGGATGACGAGCTGGTCACCGCACGCATCACCGACGGCGAGCAGATCATCTTCCTGGCCACCCACGAGGGCATGGCCATCCGCTTCCACGAGGCCGACCTCCGCGCGATGGGCCGGCCCGCCACCGGCAACCGCGGCATCAACCTCAAGAAGGGCGACTACGTCATCGGCGCCGCCGTCACCCCGTCGAACGAGGCGCGCAACAAGCAGCGCCTGGAGCGCGCCGCGGCCGCCGGCCTTACCGCCCACGTCGAGGCCGCCATCGACGAGGCCGCCGACTCCGCCACCGCCCAGCCGCTCGCGCTCGCCGAACCCGGCGAGGTAGGCGCCCCGGCCATCTCCGATGAAGCCGCCGCCAAGCTCGAGAAGCTCGACAAGCAGCTCGGCCTGACCCCCTGCCTCATCCTCGCCGTCTCGGAGAACGGCTTTGGCAAACGCACCGACGTCGACGCCTACCGCCTGCAGACGCGCGGCGGCAAGGGCGTCATCAGCATGAAGACGACTCCGAAGATCGGCAAGGTCTCGGCCATCAACCTGGTCGACGACACCACCGAGATGATGCTGATCTCGCAGTTCGGCAAGATCATCCGCATCGACACCAAGACCATCCGCTCGGCCGGCCGCAGCACCTCCGGCGTCAAGCTGCTCAACCTCGACGACGCCGACAAGGTAGCCGCCGCCGTCATCATCCCCCCCGAGGACCCCAAGGTCCAACTCGAAGACGGCACGTTGCTGCAGTAACAGATCACTACGGAATCTGCGGTGCGCTTTACTTCTCGAGCGGACCGGGCTAACAGTTCGGCACCTACGCTTCCCAAGTAAAGCCGCAACTGCGGCAGGTCGTGGGCTTCCGTCCAGCCAGCAGCGCCAGCAGACCCACCGGGAACAGGCAGATAGAAACAATGATTGTCCAAACTGGAAAACCAGCTCGTGAGGTAATGGTGGTGCATTTAGGGCAAGATACCGCAGCCATGAAATCTCCTGTCAGCGAGCTACTAACTTTGCGATCCACACCACAAAGAGTGAGAAGGACGCACAAAGGCTTATAAAGCGTGAACTGCTATCAATCGAAGCCACGAAACGAGGCGACGACGAAACAAGAGCGAATGGGCGAATCGAAATTTGAAAGATCAACAACAGGGCAATGGGGAATGCGGCCGGGTTAGCCTTCACTGCGCTCGAGAAGTCCAGCCTGCAAATAGCAGCTAGCGCCCTGGTCACCCCGCAACCCGGGCACGGTGTACCCAGCAGCCATTGGAATAAACACACATGAGGGATCAGTCGAAAATAAGGAACTGTAACGGCCAGAGTCATTGCGGATAGCCAGTAGTTCAAATGTCGTCTTCGGCCATCTTCTATTCCTCCGAATATCCATCTCGGGAAAAATGCAATTTCCATCGATCTTCCAATTCGTCAGTCAGACCACTGCACACGGATGCTTTTGCATTCGCACCTTCCCCAATCACACGATCGCCATGCTCATCGTGCGCCTGGAGTCAGCTCCCATTTGACGCGCCTACTTCTTTTCGATCTCTTCTTTCAGGTGCTTGGCGCATGCTTCGGCCGTACTTTGGTTGGCTCGCACAGCATTTGATTTATCCACGTTGTAAGCGAACACCATGTTTCCTGTGCGGGCATCCTTGATCGAGATGCTCGCCTCGGCATGAGGGTTCGGTGAGACGAAGATCGTCTTGGCCCAACCTGCCTTGTCCACATGCGAGCTACCCGTCACGATGAAGTCTGCCTTTGACCGATCATCGACAACAACTACAGGAACTTTTTTCTTCAGAATGGCAGCCGAGAGATAAGACTCAAACCCATCCATCGGCTCGATGAATAGCTTCGAACCCGGCACGATACGAGTCGGTGTGGCCTCGCTGGCGGGAGTTGTCACTGAAATCGGCACAGGTGTGGCGGGGGCAGGCTGCTGACCGGAGAAAATATTGCCCATGGCAAAAAACAAGACACAGGAAGACGCAAGGATGCAACGCATTTGGGGCCCTTTACTCAAGCAGATTTGAAGTCACCCCACGGTACAAGCAATCACTCCGCGCGACAATAGCAATCTCGTCGGCCATTCACCCCAAACTGCCGAGATGTCCACGGCTCGCTCGGAATAATGCCCAAAACCCTCCCGCCTACCGCCCCTCCAAATCCTTCAGCATCCGCTCCCGCAACATCTGGTTCACCCGCGTCTGATACCCCTGCCCATCCTTCTTCAGCCAGGCCAGCACATCCGCATCCAGCCGCAGGCTCACCGCCTCCTTCACCGGACGATAGAACCTGCCGCGCACCGCGTTCTTCCACGCATCCGCCGGCAGCTCCGGAATATCCGATGTATCGATCTTCCGATTCGGATTTGCCAGCAACTCCTCGAGATTGGCCTTCACCGCATCCGAAATCGGATCGCCCGGACTCCGCCGGTACGTCACAGTTCGCCCCTTCTCATTATTGGCAGTTTTCATAGAGTCTCCTTTCATGAGCAGTCACCTCGCGAGCCGAGATGATCCGAACCATTTCCTCTTCGTCCACTTCTCGAAAGGTGTGCACAACCAACAGAAGCAGAACACCCCTTACCAGGCCAATCGTGTGCCAGCGTTCCTCACCATTCACATTCCGGTCCGGAAACATCACAAAGCCGGGATCGTCGAAAACCAGCGCTGCCGTCTCGAAAGATACCTCGTGTTTCCGATAGTTCTCCTCTGCTTTATCCGGATCCCAATCAAAGCGCACTTCCACCGCCTATACGTTATTGTATATACATAATTGTCTATCTTTCAAGCCGTGCCCAGCAGCACACCTACTGCACAGCCACCATATCCGCGCTCACCCGAATGGCCCCACTCGCCAAGTTCATGCTGCGCGTCCAGTCCTTGTACCCAGCCTTCTTCACCAGAATGTAATGCTTACCCGGAACAAGGTTCAGCGTCGAAGGCGTACTCCCCACAAAGCTTCCATCCACATCGATATCGCAGTTCGCCACACTCGCATCGATAGTCAGTCCCGACGCCGCGGCCACAACTGGCGCAAGCACCGTCCCAGGCAGAGGCACAGGAGCGAACTTCGCCATATCCAGCTTCATATCCCCAGCGATAAACGCTGTCACCTCGGTCCCCTTAGGAATCGTGATGTCCTTCCCGTGAATGAACAGCAGAAGCGGAGCAGCAGGGAAGAACACAATCGCTGTCCCCACGATTCCTGCCGTCATCGCGCCCACATGCCCGCCGCCCTTGGCATTCTGCGTCGCGCTTAGCGCTGCGTTCTCGCCATCCACCATCCGAACGCTGTCGATATTTACATCCAGCTTCCCGCCCCGCCCCATACTCTTCTTCGTCTCCGCGATCGTCACGGTTGCCAGCGCCTGCGCACCTTTGGCAATCACTGGCACGCCCAGCAGATCGACCTCGCTCAGCACCTCAAACGATACCTGCTGCCCGACCTTCGCAGTCGCCGAGGTCAGATTCTCAGTCAGTCGCAGCTTAACCGCCGTCCCATTCTGCAAGACATTGGAGGCAGGCGGCACGCTCGGTATTGACGATGGAACGGTCGCCGTCGCCGCAGGAGCTACAGTGAAGGATTGTGTGACGCCATAACCATTGAAGGCAAAAAGAAATGCAAGAGTAGACGCAAGAAGACGACGCATTTAGGAAACCTGGTCTCTGTGGATTAGAAGTCACGGGAAAGATATCTCTCACGCCCCCTCAGATATGTGTCCCACGACACACCTGTCCTCCAGAAAGCCGGGTGCCCCATTCATCGCGGCCTTTGCAATGAGTGGGGTTGCCGACTCC
>JANXZS010000304.1 GCA_025355385.1 Acidobacteriaceae bacterium
TACAAAGAGCGCAGGGAGCACGAGCACGGCTTCTGGTTCAAGCAGTGAAACCAACACCAAAGCTGCGACCAGCTCCTCTTTGGCGACCTCGGCGTCGAGTGCAAGTTCGGAAAAGGCCAGGACAGAGAACGAAACCGCCGCCGGAACCAAGGCAAGCACCACCAATAATGCAACCAGCAATTCCAGCACAAGTGAGTCCGCTTCAGCCACCCCGACCGGGACGGCGAATGCGACCGACAATTCAGCATTCAACAATAAATCTAACAATGGTGCGAACAACACCTCGGCGACGGGAAATGCAACTCAGGCCGCTGATGCATCGAAGGGTGCTTCAGCAAGCAACTCCACCTCGAATGGAGCCACTGCGACTTCAGGAACCATGAACAGCACAAATAATTCCACTGAAGCAGAGAGCGCGAGCTCGAAGGCTTCCTTGGCTGCAAACACGTCCAAGTCCGCCAATGCAGCTTCCAATTCGGGCGAGATCGAAGCCTCACAACATGCTATGTCGAGCAGCAACAACAGCGCATCGCAGGACACTGCTTCCTCCAGCAGCTCCAGCAGTGAAGCCTCCAACTCCGCAAAAAACTCTTCTGAAAATCGCAGCAGAAGCGATACGAAGAACTCCACCACCAGCACGGTAACCAGCATGAACCTGCAGAAGACCGATACATCTTCGAGCAACAGCGTAAAGAACAGCCATGTTGTCAACACGCTTCAGGGCGCGACCGACATCGCCTCTGCAGCCGGGGAGAATATCGCTGTTGATGGATCGAAGATCACCACAACCAAATCGTCCAGCATCAATTTGTCTGGTGCTGCTCAACAGAATGCAAGCGCTATCAACCTTGTCAATGCCGCTGGCAGCATGGTTGCTAACGGTGTCAACATCGCCCGCACGACGAACATGAACGTAACTCCTACTTTGAACCAGTCAAACAGCATTTCTCAGATGCGCTAACGATCGAGGCCGAGGCATCCTCCAGACATTAGTGGGATGCCTCGGTCTACCTTCACGAGCAATAGGGAGGATTTATGTACCGAACGTTAGTGATCCTGAGTTTGGCGTTGTTTACGCAAGTAGGTGAGTCTCAATTGAAGAAGAGGCCGTTGGACGACAGCGTGCTGGATCGGGTCACCGCAGCGGGAGTTTCTGCAACGGTATCCGAGGGGGTGGTCAAGTTTTCTGGGCAGGTAGCAACAGCAAACGGGCTTGTTTCCAGTACCGGGACGCTCGCGATGCAAACCGCTCCGCTCACCAGCACGACGACGCTTGGCAGCCTTACTTTGAACGGCAGTGCGCAACAGAATCTGAGTTCACTAATCAATATCAACGCGGTGAATTCGCAGATCAACGTCTTGCTGAACCTGAACATTAATATCAACTCGACGGTAGGTTCGATTCTGCAGTCGAACTTGAACGGAAAACACTGATGCGCTTTTGCAGATCCATGTTCGTAGCGGTGTTGATGGCTTTTGCCTTCCTACTTACTCCCGCCTATGCCCAGACCATACTGGATGGGGCGGGAGTAGAAGGAGGAAAGCACATTCGCACTCTGAAGGACATCCGAAACGATGGTGTAGTGCGACAGCGCTGGGATCTCAGTTGCGGCGCTGCGGCGCTGAGCACACTCCTAACGTATGATTTTACGGATAACACGCCGGAGTCGGCGATCGTTGTATGGATTCTGCACCGCACCGACCCAGGGCGTGTGCGCGCGAGAGGTGGTTTTTCACTATTGGACCTCAAGCATTTCGCACAGGCGCGCGGCTACCAGGCAGAGGGATACAGCGACATGTCGCTTGACGAGCTCGCCAGCCAGAAGAGTTCTGTCATCGTCCCAATTCGACTTAAGGGATTCGATCATTTTGTCGTGGTGAAGGGCGTGACCAGTGATCGCGTATTCCTGGCTGACCCTGGCTTCGGTAACGTTACGATGAAGACGAGCCGTTTTAAGGAGATTTGGAAGAACGGAATTGTGTTTACCGTTCATCCTCCAGACGAGCTAATGCAGGCGCCCAGGAGCATGTCTACCGCCGCAAGAACGGTTCCTGACGAGAGTCTGATCACCCGCAATATTGGCATTACTACACCGAGCAACGGACTGTATTGAGGTTGCAAAGAGGGACCTATGCTATCGCGTTCTTACCTGGTGAGCTTCGTTCTTGCCTTTGGAATCCATTCCTTGTTTGCCCAAACTACAAGCGGGGCGTCACACCCTCCGGCACAGGCTAGCTTGGCCGTGCATGAGCCGCAGGACAATGTGGATGTGAAGATCCAGAACGCTCTGCGCGAGCGCGACGCCATCATTCGCAATTTATTGGAACGGGTTCAGGAACTAGAAAGCCGGCTGAATGCAGAGAGTGGCAGTACCGCCCGCAGCGGTGCGGTCCATAGTAGTACGCCAGCGAAAACTGCCGCGTTCGTTACCCCGTCTGCTGAGCGAGAGGCCGCCGTCGTCAATAACTCTGCCTATGATGAGGAGGAACGCCGCGCGTCCCAATCGCTCGATCAAGCGCTGCTGGTTCGCGGAGGACTGCTGCTTCCCAGTGGAGTACTTGAGGCCGACAATACAGCGTCCTACTTCAGCATGTCATCGGACCATCTGACTGTTGATGGATTCGCCTTGTTGCCGATTCTGGTGGTCGGAGACATCACTTCGCAACGCCTGCGAAGAGACATCCTGATCCACTCGCTGACCGCGCGACTTGGCTTGCCCAAGAGATTTCAGATGGATGTCACCGTTCCTTACGGATACGTCCTGAATCGGGCAGTGGCGTCGAACAGCAAGGAGACCTCCGTAAGTCAGTTTGGCCTCGGCGATATCTCGGCGGGCCTATCCCGGCAGTTGACCCTGGAGCGCGGCAAAGTTCCTGACATGCTTGCAAATTTTCGCTTCAAGTCCGCGACAGGAACGAATTCCTACGATTTGCAGAGCGCCGAAACTTCACTCGGTAGCGGCTTTAACTCGTTGCAAGGAAGTCTGACCGCGGCCAAATCGAGCGATCCCGTCGTGTTTTTCGGAAGCCTTTCGTATACCAGAAGCCTTCCTGCACATCACACGATTCCAGTCAGCGATGCCGCTGATCCAAGTGTGACGAGCACTGTGGGTTATTTGCGGCCGGGCGACTCTTTCGGCTTTCAGTTGGGTTCCATCCTCGCTCTGAACACGGAGACATCGATGACTCTCGGTTGGGACCAGCGATTTACACAAGAAACGAAGTTGGACGGAGTGCGCCTGCCCGCTTCGTATCTGGTGGAAGGAACCCTTAGAATCGGCACCTCTTATATGTATGCGCCTAACCGCATGGTGGATCTGAGCTTCGGTGTAGGCCTCACCCCAGACACGCCAAACCTTCAGTTCTCCGTTGGATTCCCGATCCGTAGACCCCTATGGAAGTCCGTGCCACACTAAATTGGGGCTAATCGCGTGAACCGACGATATAGCGAACTCCAGCTAAGCCAGCATAAAAGACCCCTGTCCGCCCGGGTACACATTCGTGGAGTATCCCGACGAGTACCCAACGGTACAAGGCAGCCATTCGTGGCAAGCGGCCCACGCTCAGTTTGCGGGGGCCGGATATCGTGGGGGGAACTTGTTGTCGCGCGAAGATCGGACCTCGCTGGGTGCCTCAGCGACGACAGAGGTAGGACCATCCCCAAAATGTAAACGCTTGCGCAAAAAGTTACGTCAATGTAATTTGCTCAGTATTGCTGATAGCAAGAAATCTTCTCAATAAAGGTCTCTACTCATGAAAGTACGTGTTGCCCTCACCATTGGTCTGGTCGCACTGCAGGCCAGTTCCCTAATTGCTCAGAACCGCCCGGGGCGGTGGACCGAGGCACAGGCTACAACCTGGTATTCGAAGCAGCCCTGGCTGGTCGGCGCGAACTTCATTCCCTCCGATGCGATCAATGAACTTGAGATGTTCCAGGCCACAACCTTCAATCCAGAGTTAAATGACAAGGAACTGGGTCTAGGCGAAAGCATCGGGATGAATACGATGCGCGTATTTCTACAGGACCAACTCTGGTCTCAGGATCCCGAGGGTTTCAAGAAGCGTCTCGATATGTTCTTGTCAATCGCTGCCAAACACCACATCCGCCCTTTGCTGGTTCTGTTCGACTCATGCTGGGAGACCAATCCGCACCTCGGTCCACAGCATCCGCCAATCCCAGGTATCCACAACTCCGGCTGGGTACAAAGTCCCGGCAAGCAGGAGTTGCTCGACCGCTCTTATGAGCCAAAGTTGAAGAGCTACGTAGAAGGCGTAGTTGGCGCCTTCGCTAATGACGACCGTATACTCGGCTGGGACGTGTGGAATGAGCCCGACAACCGAGGCGGCGACACGGTGGCGGATGAGGTCGCGAAGGTGAGGCGCGTAGCCGAACTCCTGCCTAGAGTCTTTGCGTGGGCCCGCTCCGCAAATCCAAAGCAGCCGCTGACCAGCGGAGTCTGGACCGGAGACTGGACCCACCCTGACCAGGAAAGCGCCATGACGGGGATTCAACTCGCCGAGTCTGACGTCATCTCTTTCCACAACTACGGCTGGCCCGAGGAATTTGAGGCTCGGATCCTCTCTTTGCAGCAATATCACCGCCCCATCCTTTGCACGGAGTACATGGCCCGTGGCGCTGGCAGTACCTTCGACAACAGTCTTCCTATCGCGAAAAAATATAACGTAGCTGCAATCAACTGGGGTCTCGTTGCCGGCAAGACGCAGACTTATTTTCCATGGGACTCGTGGGACAAGCCCTATGTGCGATCACAACCCACCGTATGGTTTCACGAAGTCTTCCGCCAGGATGACACCCCATACCGCCAGCACGAGGTAGATCTCATCCGCGAGCTGACAGGCCGGGGCGCCTCGCCGGTGACATCCGCGAGTGCAAGAAAGTAGCAACTCTTGCCAACGACACATCGGCCACACCCGCTCGTCGAAATCCGGGCTAAGATAGTTTAATAGTGCAGGTTGAAGTCGCTCCTACGCTTCGATACACCCTCGGCCTGCACAGGAGTCGATACGCTTCTCATGACCAAATTCTTCCACGCTGCCGCACTTCTTGCACTCACCGCGACTGCCGTTGCGCAGTCTCCCGGGCCTACCGGACCGGCAGGCAAATTCGTCGATACTGCGATCAAGTCAGGGATTACGTTCAAAGGTGTTGCCTCCCATACGTCGCAGAAATACCTGCTTGAGACTATGGGCTCGGGCGTCGCAGTCTTCGATTACGACAACGACGGTCTTCTCGACATCTTCTTTGTTAACGGCGCACCGCTGACCGATCCGACACCCAAGGGCACTGTCCCGCAGAAGTCCGGGCCCGAAGACTGGAACCGTCTCTACCATCAAAAGAAGGACGGCACGTTCGAAGATGTAACTGAGAAATCAGGGCTGAAGGGCGTCGGCTATGGAATGGGAGTCGCCGTTGGGGACTATGACAACGACGGCTTTGAAGATCTTTATGTCACCGCATACGGTGGCAACCGGCTGTACCACAACAACGGTAACGGAACCTTCACGGACGTCACGGAGAAATCCGGAACCGGCGGGCCCACAACGCCGGGCCAGACCTGGTCAACCTCAGCGGCTTGGGTTGATCTCGACAATGATGGCAAGCTGGACCTCATAGTCCTCCGCTATGTGGTGTGGGACTTCGACGACGTGTGGTGCGGCGAGCATCGCGAAGGATACCGTTCCTACTGCCACCCCGACATCTTCCCCGCCATCTCCGCGCTCGTTTATCACAACGACGGGAATGGCCACTTCACCGAAGTTGCGCAGAAGATAGGGATGGCTACTCCCGGCAAGGGCCTTGGACTGGCAATTAATGACTTCGATCGGGATGGAAAAATCGATGTCGCGGTCGCCAATGATTCCATGCTCGAGTTTCTCTTTCACAACAAGGGCGACGGAACCTTTGAAGAGACTGGCCTCACTGCCGAAATAGCTGTCGACGCGGACGGCCGCACCTATGCGGGGATGGGCATCGACTTTCAGGACTACGACAACGACGGCCTGCCGGATCTGGTCATCACAAACCTCGCCAACCAGAAATACGCTCTCTATCACAACAATGGAGACGGCTCCTTTACCTACTCGACATATACCTCCGGCATGGCAAGCATGACCCTGCTTCACTCCGGTTGGGGCGTCCAATTTCTCGACTATGACAACGACGGCTTCAAAGACCTACTCATCTCGCAGGGACACGACCTCGACACAGTCGAGTTGAACTATCCGCAACTCCGCTACAAAGAGCCCATGCTCCTGGCTCACAACACTGGCAAAGGTACATTCGCCGATGTCAGCAAGGAGTCGGGCATCGTATTTAAGCAGCCGTGGGTTGGCCGTGGATTGGCTGTAGGCGATCTCGATAACGACGGCCGGCTGGACGCCGTCGTCTCCACGAACGGCGGTCCCGCTCACATTCTGCATAACGAGACAGTCACCTCCAACCACTGGCTGATTCTCAATCTGATTGGACACAAGTCGAACCGCGATGGGATTGGTGCGGAGATCAAAGTCACAACTACGCACGGCTCGCAGTACCGCACCGTCTCTACAGCCGGCAGCTATCTCTCGTCCAACGACAAGCGCGCCCACTTCGGCCTTGGAAGTGACGCGGTTGCTAGTTCGATCGAGATACGCTGGCCCAGCGGTATGGTGCAGAAGCTCATCAACATCCACGCCGATCAGATACTCAAAGTCGATGAAGCCGCCAACGTTACCGGTACCAAGTGAATGCCCTGAGACAACTCGGATCGCATTCAGTCAAAGTTTTATTCTTTCTAGCCATCGTCGCGCCCGATTCAACTCGTGCTCAACAACCTAACACCTATGCCCAGGCCCAGGAAGCCTTCGCCAGCAAGCATTTCCGTGAGGCCGCCGCTCTCTTTGCAGTAGCAGCAGCAGCAGAACAAGGGATACCTCTTACGTCGCATACCGATGCTCTCCTGATGCAGGCGGATTCACTTTTCAATCTCGATGAATCGGCCGCTGCGGAGCCCGTGCTGCACAGCTACCTCGAGCAGAACCCCAAATCATCGCCTGCCCTGTACCTTCTCGGCTATGTTCTCCAACGCCAGAACAGACCTCAAGAGTCGCTTGAGGTATTCACTCGCGCCGCCGCCATCACCACTCCGCGTCCTGAAGATCTCAGGCTGGTCGCGCTTGACTATGTTCTGCTCGACGACTATGTCGACGCTGTCCACTGGCTACGTCGTTGCCTGGCTGCCGATCCGGATAGCGCGGAGGCGTGGTATGACCTCGGTCGCGCGCAGATGTACGAAGGCAATTTTGTTGAATCCGAGCGCGATTTTAAGCGGACTTTGGCGATTAATCCGACCAGTGCGAAAGCGCTCGACAATTTGGGCCTCTCTTTCGAAGCCCAGAATCGTACCGAGGATGCTCTAACCGCATACTCCAGCGCGATCTCAGCTCAGGCAAAAACCCAGCATCCAAGCGAGCAACCGCTGCTCAATTTCGGTGCATTGCTAAACAGCAGGAACCGCTCCGCCGAGGCAATCGCTCCGCTCCAAAAGGCCGTAATCCTTGCCCCATCGAGCAGTCGATGTCACGAAGAGCTGTCTCGCGCGTACGCGGGTGCCCATCAGGAAGACCTTGCCCGTGAACAGATGGAGCAAGCAATTGCCCTAGACCCGGAAAACCCACGCCTTCACTTCCAACTCGGACAAATGTGTCGAAGAGCCGGCTTCACTAACCGCAGCCAGATCGAGTTGAAGAAGAGTGCGGAACTGTACAGCACACATTCCTCGACGACTGAAGTGGATCGGAATAGACCGAAAGCTACGACCCGTGATGCTGAAATTCGCTGACGCGGCTTCTACTTCAAGCACCCTACCGTATGACCGGTTCATCGGTGTGCAGCCAGTGATGAAGACTGTTATGGCGTGGAAGAGCATCGCTGCGCTATCCTCAGAGGGACGTGGAAGCCATTCGCCTCCCACCCTCTTTTCCATGAGTCGTCTTTTATCCAACGTCGCAGACTCTGCAATCCTGCTTGTTGTTCTGACGGTAGCGTTTTCGTACAAAAGCTTTCCACAGACTTCAATCGAGAGGGCCACAACCCTCACCAACGATCATCATCCGGCGGAAGCGGCAGAAATTCTGCGTAGCTATCTCGCCACCCATCCGGATGATGTCGAGGCACTGACCAGCCTTGCACGCCTTCGTATCGACGACGGCGATACCAGTACAGCCATACCACTTCTTGAACGAGCGCTCGAAGCCAACCCGGACTCGCGCGAAGCGAACATCACGTTTGGCAAGATCCTTATCAGTCAGCATCACTACCAGGAAGCCATGGAGCGATTCGAGATTGTCCTTGCCAATGACCGGCAAGACGTGGATGCCCGCAAGGATGAACTTACTGCTGCAACTGCTCTGGCTCTCGAGGCTCGCGCTGACGGCCGTTATGAAGACGCCTTAGCGAGCCTGAGACAGGCCCGCAAGAGTCTCCCTGACGACCCAACGCTGCTTACGGATCTTGGCATCCAGGCACAACAGATGCATTTACTGCCCGAAGCCGCGGAGGTCCTTAATACAGCGCTCAGTCTTGCTCCAGAGCGGCTCGATACCATCTACGCCCTTGCGCGGGTCGAAACGGACCAGGATCATCTTCCCGAAGCGGAGCGGCATCTACGCGCCTATCTGGCTGTCCGCCCGCGCGACGCCTCAGCTCACTATGGGCTTGGTCACGTCCTCGAAAGACAGCAACAAAGCGATGCAGCGGCTGCAGAGTTCCAAAACTCCATCGAGCTACAACCCACCCAAACCGAATCGTATTATCAGCTCGGCCAAATCGCCCTCGACGAACATCAAGACACCTCTGCCCGCCAGTTCTTTGAGAAGACACTCGCGCGCAATCCCAGACATGGCGGTGCCCTCACCGGCCTCGGGATCATCGCATATCGCGCAAAGGACTATCCGACGGCTCACCAGCAACTATCGGCTGCCACCGAGGCGTCGCCCGATTACCAGCCAGCGCACTACTATTTGGGACTTACGCTTGTTCGACTGGGCGACAAACCAGCGTCTGATCTTGAACTCGGGATCGCCGTCGAACTAGATCGTCAACAACAGGGCAAAGGTGAACCACTTGCAACAAGCGGAAGGTTTTAGGCCAGCATATGATTTCATCGAGGTCACAACATATCTGCAAGCGATTACAATCACTACCACCAGGAGACCTACTGATGACGAGTTCCGCACGTAATATCTCACTAATCTGTATCGTCAGCCTCTTCCTTGTGACGCTTTCGGCGGCGCTTGCCGGCAACGCTCGCGCCCAGATGACGGAATCTTCTACCAGCAGCTCTGACGCGCCGATCAAGATTCGTGTCACTCGGCCTGCGCGGCCGCAGGAAATACCGCCCACCCTTTTTGGCAGTTTTCTGGAGCCCATCGGTCATTCCACCTATGGAGGCTTGTGGGCCGACGTGATTGAAAACCCATCATTCGAGGAGGGCCTCTGGTCCGCGGGCAATGTGGAGAACATGCTTCGCCAACATCCCGAGCTTCGCCGCGCGTCCTCACTCGGACTTCCGCTCCCGTGGCAGCCGCTCGACCCATCGCAGGGCAATCGATACTCACCAGTGCGCGGAGATGCCGCCAATTCAGCTCAGTCAATTCTCATCATGTCGCTGCCCGGCAAGGAGGTAGGCATCCTTCAAGAGGTCTACGTGCCCGCCCAGCGTGAGCTGAGCTATCGCGGAGGCCTCTGGCTCAAGCACGTTCGCGGGCAGGGACCTGTGAGCATCACACTTCGTCGCCATGCTCATCCTGACCAGACGCTTGCTTCGACGACGGTAGACGCTTCCTCCACCAACTGGACCAAATACTCGTTCCAACTGGAATTGAAGCCAAACCAGCTTGCCCCACTGGAGCCTGTAGATCTGGTCATATCTCTCTCTGACGACGCCCGTGCCCTCGTCGACAACGTCTCACTCAATCCGGCGGACGCGATCGACGGCATGGACCCCGACGTGATTGCGATGGCGCGCGATCTGCACTCCCCGGTGGTTCGCTTTGGCGGAAACTTTACCTCTGCGTACGACTGGAACGACGGCGTTGGCCCTATCGACAAGCGCGTCAGCAAGGTCAACCTCTCGTGGGGAATTCCGGAGTACAACACATTCGGGACCGACGAGTTCCTCCGCTTCTGCGAACTCATCCATGCCCAACCGCAAATCGCTCTGAACCTCGGTACTGGTACACCGCAACAGGCCGCCGACTGGGTGACCTACGTCGACAAACACTGGGCTGACCACAAAGGAGGCCTGCTCTGGGAGATGGGCAATGAGCTTTGGGGCGACTTTCAAGTTGGCTATCCGTCACAGCAGCGAATAGCCGATGTGACACTTGCGACCAGCCAGGCCGTCCGCAAGGCTGACCCCAGTTCTCGGCTCATTGCCACCGGAGGCGATGAGGATTTCTTTCACGACTGGAATGCGCAGCAACTGAAAAACTCCGTTGGCAGCTTCAACTTTCTTTCCACTCACTTCGTCGTAAATGACAGCGTGCAACTTCCTCATGCCTCCAGCGAATTCCGCACCATGGCCGCTTTGGCCTTGCCCTGGGGACTGGCCGAACGCATGCACGCGATCAAGCAACAGGCTGCTGCCGCCGGGCACAAGGACGTTAACGTCGCTTTCACTGAGTGGCTCATGATCTCTGACACTCGCACGGGACCCCACTTCAGCAACATGGGCGGTGCGTTGTTTGCTGGCGGCTTCCTGAACATGGTGATGCGCAACTCCGACGTCGTCTCAATATCCGACATGACCGGCATTTTGGAGTTTGGCGGTATTTGGAAGAAGCGACAGCAAGTTTACGGTGCTCCCGCATATTGGGTACTGCGTACCTACGCCAGCGCCGAGCCGACTATGCTTTTTTCCGTCGAATCCAATGCGCCCACCTACAGCATTGCGAAAGGAGTCATGCGCCTGCCAGAGATTTCCGATGTCCCTTACCTTGACATTGTCGCGGCGCAGTCGAAGGATCGAAGTAAAGTTCTCCTGTTTTGCGTGAACCGCC
>JANXZS010000045.1 GCA_025355385.1 Acidobacteriaceae bacterium
CCCGCGAACTACAGGGATTTGCCCGCTAACCACAGGAATGACTGGGGATGACGGTTCCGCACGGGATGCGACAGCTTGGTCGGGTTGTGAAGGCTTTCTTGCTATGACGGCGGTATGGGCGGGTGCGGTGACCTCGGTCGGCACCGGTCCGACTTGAAAGACCTCCGATGGTGGGGTAGGACGCAGCAGAAATGTCAGAACCGCAGCGAGGGCCATGAGGCCGCCGGCTCCGAGCAGGAAATTGCGCTGCAAGGGTGTCAACCGCCGCTGCGACGCTCTGGTCGTGGAGGTTACCGGGTGTGTACTGGCCCGCGCAACCGTGTCCGGCCGATCGGGGATGGGCATGGAAACCGTTTGCGAGAGAGATTCTGCATGTCGCTCACGGATCTGTTCGCCGCGCATCTTTTCGAAGACAGCGACCCTAGGCGTGAAGGTTTCAGGTTCCGCTGTCCGCGGCGATGTGTCGGGGGAGGGGAAAGGAACGACCTCCGCGGTTTCGCTTGACGGCACGTTCCATGGGCGACGCATAACGCCGCTGACGAAGGCAAGCAATTGGCGCAGAGGCTCGCGGTATTGCTGCGGCTCACGGGCGAGCTCCGGGCCGGCGATGGCGAGGCTCATGATCTCGAGCAGTTGAGCGTGCGGCATTGCGCCGCCCTCGCGCAGGACCATGGAGCGGATGAGCGAACCGAGGTCTTCGGAAAAGCTTCCCGGCGCTTGCAGGCGATCAGCGACGAGGAAGATGTCGTCGGGCGATCCAAAGGGGATGCCACTGGTGGCAAAAAACTCGTGCAGCTCCTGGATGTAGGGAGCGTATCGGGATTCTACGGCCTCGGGCAGTGGGCGTGTCGCCATCGTTATACGTTGGATGGCGGATAAGACGGTACGGGATGGCTCGATCACGGGAGATGGAATGCCGACATCGTCTATTTCAAAACGCGGATTTCGGGTGGTGCGGAGGGGGCTAAAAATACTATCCAATTGTATCGTTAGCATCGCGTATTGTTTGTAAGGACTTGGGAGGTATTTCGCTACGCAGGCGTTGAGTCTTCGCGGTGTGGCTGCTGCAGGAACAGGCGGTGCAGTCTGGAGCAGGACGAGGGCGAGCGCCACAGTCGCTGCGGCGAAAAGGATCGAGGCCCACGGCATAAACAGGAAGGCTACGGTGGTTCCGAGCGTGACGGCGAATGCGAGCCGGACGAAGCGGTCGCAAATTCCGCAGAGTACAGCGGCGCGCGGTATCAATCTCTTTTTTGACGGGATCAGATTGAGACGACTTTGAGGCCGGGGAGGCGCTCGAAGTGTTTTACGTTGAGCGTGGCGACATCGAACCCGAAATGCAAGGCGGTCGCTCCGGTCAGGGGGTTTCGGGGAGGGCTGAGGCGGGGAAGACGATTGCGGCGGGGGTGAGCCGCTGGGTGGGGTCGAACTTGAGCCATGTATACGCGCCGATGAACATCAGCGCGGCCATTGGGACGAAGGGCAGGTTGTAGCTGCCGGTATGGCCAACGATGTATCCGAACGCCAGTGAAGACAAGAACCCGGCAACCCCGGCGGCCGTGTTCAACACTCCGACGATGGCGCCGGAGTATGCGCCGCCGATGTCCAGGCAGACGGCGAACGCGATCGGCTGCTGGAAGGTGATGCCGCCATTGACCACGCAGAGCAGGGCCAGCGCCACGTAGGGGCTATGGGTGAACACTACGGCGATCATGGAAAGTCCGGCGACGCCGAGGCCGATGACGCCGAGCGAGCAGCGCCCCCACCTGAGGCCGACGCGCTTGACCAGCAGATGGCTGGCCAGCCCGCCCGCGAGGTTGGCGCAGGCGGCGACAAAGAACGGCAGTGACGAGAGCAGAAGTTGTTTTTCGCTGAAGCCGCGTGCCTTGACCAGGTAGGTGTGGAACCACGTCAGGAAGAAGACGTTGGTGTAGATGTAGCAGAAACAGATGATCGGAATTCGCCAGAAGTTGATGGAGCGCAGCGCGAGGCCCCACGGGAGCATGTGTCGGGTCGAAGTGACGAGGCCCTTCGTTTCGGCGATCTCGGCAGCGGAGACGCCGGACATCTCGGCGGGCGAATCGCGGTACCGTGAGTACCAGAGGAGTGCCCAGGCGACGCCGACGATGCCGAAAACATAAAAGGAGGCGCGCCAGCCGTAGTGGATCTGGATTGGCACGACCAGCAGCGGAGCGATGGCGCCGCCCACTTGCGCTGCCGCCAGCAGGAAGCCGAAGGCGCGTCCGCGCTCCTCGACGGGAACCCAGCGGGCGATGACGACGGAGATGTTGGGGTAGGCTCCGGCCTCGCCCGCGCCAAAGAAGAAGCGCGTGACCAGCATGGAGTAGTAGCCGCCGACCATTCCGGTGAAGGTGGTGAAGGCCGACCACCAGAGCACCACGCGGGTGAGGACTCGGCGCGCACCGATGCGGTCGCCGAGCAGGCCGGTGGGTATCTCAAATGCGCCGTAGGAGAGCGTGAAGATGCCAGTCACCCACCCCCACTGCGCGGGTGTGAGGTGGAGCGACTCCTGGATGCGCGGCCCCGCGACCGAGATGCAGACGCGATCGAGATAGGTGATCACCGTGAGCAGGGAAAGGAGTGCCAGCACTCGGTTGCGATATCGCATGAATTGTCCCTGGGGCCAGTGAGAGATTACGTTACCAGATGAGAGATGGAACAGGCATTGAGGGGATTTGATGGCAGTTATGAGTCTAAATAAGCGCCATTTTTCATCGTCAGCGACGTCGATCAAAACGATCGCGTTCTCCGGCGATAAGCTTGGCTCTGAGACGAGATTTCAGCAGCCGGGCCAGAATGCATTTTCCTCCATCACCGTTGCCGAATCTCAGACGTCATCCCACCTCGTGGAGGGATGACG
>JANXZS010000060.1 GCA_025355385.1 Acidobacteriaceae bacterium
TGGCAAGGCTATCGCGGCGGCGCTCCTCGCCGAGGGCGCGAGCGTCGTCCTTACCGGTCGCGATGAAATCTCGCTCCATGCCGCGCAAACCGAACTCACTCACCCCGCCACACAGGCACGAATACTGGCCATTCCAGGCGACTTTACTGACCCAGCCACCATCGCCGGAGCCTTCACAAGTACGGTCCAACACTTCGGCCGCATTGACCACCTCGTCGCCAACCTCGGCACCGGCAATGGCAAGCCCGGTTGGGACCAACCCGAAGAAGAGTGGCACCGCCTCTTCGAACTCAACTTCTTCGCCTCCACGCGTCTCACCCAGGCCGTGCTGCGCCATCTCCTCGCCAACCCCAACGGGGGATCCATTCTCTACATCTCCTCGATCGTCGCCATCGAAGCCACGCCTGCTCCGTTGCCATATTCCGCCGCGAAAGCCGCGCTGGTGAACTACTCCAAGAACCTTGCCCGCCAACTCGGACCGAAGGGGGTCCGCGTCAACACGATTGCTCCCGGCAACGTTTACTTTCCGGGCGGTTCGTGGGAGCGGCACCTGAACACTCGCCGCGAGGCCGTCAAGTCCATGCTTCAAACCGAAGTCCCGCAGCAACGCTTCGGCACCCCCGAAGAGATTGCTTCACTCGCCGCCTACCTCTGTTCGTCGCAGGCAGCATTCGCAACCGGAGGCTGTTACGTGATGGACGGCGGCCAAACTCGCAGCCTGTAAACTTTCATTATGGACACTCGCTACAGCCCCGTCCGCGAATTCTTCGACCTGACCGGGCGCGTCGCAATCGTCACCCGCGGCGCCGGACTCCTCGGCTATCAGCACAGCACGATCCCCGCAACCGCTGGAGCACACGTCGTTGCGGTCGATCTTTTTGCGGCCAATCTGGACTTCGCGCAGACCAACTCCAACTCGCGCACGGCCCGTGTGTCTCGGCCTGGCAACGAACCTCACCAGCGAAATCTTGCTGCTCGAAGCTCGTGATGCCGTCCTCGCCAAGGTCGGCGGCATCGGTGTCCTCATCAGCAACGCCGCCGATAACCAGAAGGTCAAAGCCGATCCCTGCGACGAGCCGAAGCAGTGGTCGCGCCTCGAAAACTTTCCGTTCGCCGTTAGGAATGCGGACATCGTTAATCGGCCTGACCGGCGCTTTCCTCTGCTCGGGCATCTTTGGCCAGGAGAGGATTAAGCGCATTTCTGGCGTCATCCTGAATGTTGCCTCCAGCCTCCGTGTCATCTCGCCTGACCAGCGCCTCTTTCGCAAAGAAGGCCTTCCGGAAGATCAGCAGCCAATCAAGCCGGTCGCCTACTCGGCAGTCAAGACCGCACTGATCAGCCTCACACGCTATCTCTCGACTTACCCGATCGAACACAACATCCGGGTCAACGCAATCTTCCCCTGCGGCGTCTTTGGGGGCCATCCAGACGAGTTCACCACCACCTTGACTGAGTTAATTCCCATGAATCGCATGGCGCATAGAGATGAATATCAAGGCGCGATTCTGTCCCTCCGCTTGAACACAAATTCGTCCATGACTGGACAAAACCTGATCGTCGACCGGAGTCGCAGTGTCATCTGACCGCCGCGAGAGCTTGGAGGTCCACCCCGAGCATCCGCCCGTAGTACCGATTCCGCAGGACCCTTTTCTGCCCAGGGAACCGCTGCTGCGCCTGGTCAATCTTTTTCCTGCTGGGCAGTTTGTTCGGTATTTGTACGTTGGGGTGTTCAATACTGTTTTTGGGTATATCAGCTTTGTGGTGATTCTCACGTTGTTGAACGCTGTGCTGCCAGCCCGCTTGCTGTACCTCACAGTGGTGCTGGCGTCTGTATTGGGTATGCCACTGAATATTACGGTCGCCTACCTAGGCTACAAGTTGTTCGTTTTTCGCACGAAGGGAAACTATCTCTGGGAGTGGCTGAAGTGCTTCGCCGTGTATGGCTCTGGAATGATTCCGGGTCTGGTCGCGCTCTCGGCGCTGACGCGCTTCCTGCAGTCGGTGATTCACCGCCACGCGACCGCACTTCACAGCTTTCTCAGTACAGCGGAAGGTCATCTGCAGGGCCGCTCGCTTACGTTCCTTCAGCACATCGCAACGGGCAAGGCCACGGCGGGGTACGTTGCCGGAGCAGTCGTGATTGGGGTATCCACCATCTATAGTTTTGTGGGACACAAGAAGGTCACGTTTCGTGCCAAGGCAGATGATGAGCTAAGCCGTTGAGCTAGACTTGAGACGAGCCCCTCAGGAGTGTCATCGCAGTGAGTGAGAAAAGCATCTCTATCTTGATCTGCCCCAGTATTAGTAATCGATCACATTGAAAAGCCATCCGCGAACTAATGGCTTCAGCGATTGTCTTCAGACGCTGCTGAGAAACGACTAAATGAATCTGAGTTCTCAAAGTCTCAGTGGGAGAACGGGTAACACCACGCCTGCAGACAACGAGATGTAGGGACTCGTCGTACGCACGGCAGCATAGTTATTTACGTGCGTGAGCAGAGCGCTCAGACCCAACAGATTCTGGACAGCCGGGATCGCCTGTTCAATCGGCATGGTCGGATTATTGAAGAGCCAGTTGCTCTTGATCCCCATACCGAGAAGCGCCTCGGCCTCCGTGTCACCGAACGAAGGCCGTTCCGAAATCCCTTTCAAGCACCATTGAATGATCATCCTGTCTTAGTGCTCCTATGTTCGAGCTCCTTATCCTGGATTCTGATCGGAATCTCACCAAAGGTGGACAGCAACGACGTTACCGACTGGACCATGGGCACGATCCTTTATGCCACGCTGCAAACCGAGAGGTCGCGTACGAAACGTCGGTCTTTACCGGAAGGTGATCTCTAAGTTGTCCAAGACTTCGGAGCCGCACGGCGGCGGCTCGCGCTCCACTAACCAACTGGGCTCGAAGGCGGAGAAAATTCTGGCCTCGGCATAGGTTCCGATACGATCCGGAGAGTTATGCGCTGCGCACAAAGCCTTGCGCTTATCCTCCGGAATCATACCGGTAAGGACTGTAAAGTGGTGTCTACTGTCTTCGAGCGGGACGTTCTTGGTTAGATAGGCATAGAGAGCGCGGGCCATGACGTTTAGAAAATTTCCCGAGCAGACTATATCGATTTTATTGACGTATTCCGGCTTCAGGGCGAACGGGCGTCCATAGACCTTCGCAAGCGATTCTCTTCCGTCGGCAAATTCCACGGAGAGGCTTAAAAAGTGATCCGGCACCGGGAGTCCCAGCTGTTGTAGGAAATATTCCATGAGCTGGGCACACGCATCGACCTCCTCGCAGCCGCTGAGATCCGCCTCGTCGCTTTCTACTCCCATTCGTAATTCGAGCTCGTCGGGTGTCATTGATCTAAGGATACTAGCCCAACGCGACGACAGTGCAGATGAGTTTCCGCTCCCACATCTGCTCCGGAGGGTACTCGTTCTCGGCGACTCTTAATTCACCACGGCGCAATGACTTCATGACGTAATCTGACCCTCTGGACTCACCTGCTCGATCTTATTGGAGAGTCGGCTTGACGGAAGCAACGAGCGATCCTAAGCTACCCTGATGCCAAAGACCACTTAGAATCATACGGATAGGTCGAGCGGAAGATAAATTCTGCTAGGCGTCACAATGAGATAACCCGCGACCGCACGGCTTCATGACGCCGGACTTGAGTGGCGATATATCGGCGAGGAAGAGCACGGCGCCTGACGCATTGCAATATCACACCATTTTCACACCACTGAGAGAATTCCATGTAGTGTTTTTCAGTACTTTAGAGGGTGGTGTAGTCGCGGTAAGTATCTGAAAATAAACGACTATACCGAACTGCAAAACCAGTATTCATGGGTTCAAATCCCATTCGGTGCTCCAATCATTGCAACGACTTAGGTCGATTTCTCCAAAACCCAATAAAACCCCAGAAACCCCCTTTCATAGACTAGAGCTGTCCGAGTGGATCTTTGCGAATCCATCGACAGACATGCCCTATCAATCACCGTCGATGCAGCAACGCTGGATGCGGCCAGCCGGCGAAGCAATGGGCATCGAAGGACTCGGCTTTCATTCGCTCCGCCATTCGTATCGGTCTTGGCTCGACTCGGCGGGTATCGCGCCTGGCGTTACAAAGGACCTGATGCGGCATTCGGCGATTTCAACCACCTTCAATGTGTACGGCAGAGCTCTTACGCTTGAAAAGCGAGAGGCTAACAGCAAGGTAGTTGAGATGCTTTTCCCAACTCCAGTTCCTAGCTTGCCTCCAACCACTCAATAAGGCGTTTCTCCGAAAAGCGCCAAAGACTGCCGACACGCTGCGCCGGGATCTTCTTTGCCATTGCCATTAGGCGAAGCGTCTTTGGATGGCAGTGCAGCACGACTGCGGCTGCTTTTAGATCGAGAACAGCATATGAAATTCATAGGGCACCAAACTTCAAAAGTCGTACGCGATAGGCTACCTTGCTCAAACTTATTGCCAGCGGTAGAGCAATCGCAACTGCCTCGAATTGCCGAATTGATGGGCTTGATCTTTGCTCTTAGAGTGTGCGTGAGTGCAATAAGCATAAACGTGCCGTTCGAACGCAGGCACGCTTTGCTGACGCTTCATTGCATTCTGATACTGATCGCTTTGCCGGCGTAGTGAACTTGTTTAAAGTCCCCGGAAGGCTCAGATCCGGATCCTTTTCCCAAACCGACGATAGTCACATGGAATGTCTTATCGCTCTTCATGCCGGGGAAAGCTCCGCGGCGCGCATCGAAGTGAAGACTCCGGTCGGCATCATTCCAGTGAATTGGCGTTATCGCGTATTCTCCCTTTTCATAGCTGTACGTGTCTCCCTGATCGTTGTAGAGATCGAAGCTGCCATTCGCGCCGGGGTATATTCGAAGTTCGATGGGAGCGCTCGCGTCTTGTCCGGCGTACTCGCTTGCAGGACCAAGCGGCAGGATCGATCCTGCACGAACATACAGCGGGATGCGGGCGAGCAGCGCGTTGGCAAGAATGCGCTGGCCGCCGTCCAGTTTTTGGCCGGTCCAGAAGTCGTACCAGGCAGCGGCCGGAGGTAAATAAAGAGAACGTGTAACCGCGCCTGACAACGTCACCGGATTGACAAGAATCGAAGGTCCAAACATAAACTGATCACCAATATCGCGGACCCTCTCATCCGTGCGCCAGTCCATGACCAAGGGCCGCTGCATGGTGTAGTCCTCGTGCGTGATCTTCCATGCCAGCGAGTAGGTGTAGGGAAGAAGACGCGAGCGCAGCTTGTCATATTCGATCAGCGTCGAGGTCTGTGGGCCGTAGGAGAAGAGTTCGTTGGCGGTGCGATGCCCGTGGGTGCGCAGAATGGGGCAAAAGGTACCAAACTCGAACCATCGCGTATACAGTTCCTGGTACTCGGGATTGTTCGGTTCGTCGGGGAACGGAGACGTGTAGCCGGCAACATCCGTGGTCCAGTAGGGCATCCCGGAAAGAGCGAAATTGAGCCCCGCAGCGATCTGACGCCGCAGAGTCGGAAAGGTGCCGAAGATATCTCCCGACCACTCGACGGTTGCATTGCGCTGCTGGCCGGCAAAGGCCGAGCGGGTGAGAATGAAGGCGCGCTTTTGGTCGGTTGCGCCACGCCAATGATCGTAGATGTTGCCGGTGTGCATCAACGGAAAAATATTGAGATAGACCGCGCCTGGGCCGATGGCGAGCTGCTTATCTTCGAGGACCGCGTCGCTCTCTCCCTTCCAGGTCTCCGGCTCGGAGCTGTCCAGCCAGAACCCGTCCCAACCCTGGGCGAACAGCTTGCCGACGAGGTGGTCCCAATAGAAGTCGCGCGCTTTCGGATTGGTCGAATCGTAGTCTGGAGTTCCTGGAATGAGTAGATGCTGCGCATTCATGGCGCGATAGGTCTCGGAGCCGGGGTCCAGCACGGCCCAGGCGGAGATGATGGCGTGGACGTGCTCGTGATGCAGCTCGTCGAGTGCGCCGTGAACGTCAAGGTGCGGCTTAAGATAGGCGTCCGTGTACTCCGGATCGCCTTGCCGCTTCCACCAGAACCAGTCCTGCACGATAATATCCAGCGGCACATGCTGGGAACGATATTCACCTGCGATGTCGAGCAACTGCTGTGCTGAGGTATAACGGTCCTTGGATTGGATGAACCCGTAAGCCCACTCGCCGAACATCGGCGCATGGCCAGTCAGATCGCGGTAATGATGGATGACCGTGTCCATCTCCGGACCGTAGAAAAAATAATAGTCGACTCTGGCCGCGGCATCCGCGCTCAGCTTGAGTTCGCGGGCAAAGCGGTCGTCAAAGACGGAACGCGAGGCGCTGTTCCAGAGGATGCCGTAGCCATTGGTCGAAAGCAGGAGCGGCACGGCGATGTCGCTGTTGGCCTGGGCAAGTTCGACGACGCTTCCGCGATAGTTGAAGACGCCGCTCTGGTGCTGGCCCAGGCCGTAGAGGCCTTCGAGCAGCTCGGGCGAGAAGCGGTCGGTAACCCGATAGAGCGGCAGGCCGCTGATGGAGACGGGCTGGTAACGGCGCGGATTGTTGTCGCTCTCCTGGAGCAGCACCTTGCCCGAGGCGTCCTGCATGTGCAGCGCGCCACTAACGAGGTTCATGGAGACAGTAAGCTGCCCATTTCGGATTTGCGTCTGCCCCGGGGATTGGTCAAGGCCAGACTTTGTCGGAGTGCAGGGAGTGACTATCCAAGGTTCGGGGCCGGGGACTACATTGCTTGTTAAAGGTCTCGCCATTACATGCACGACGCCAGCGCCGCAGAAGATAACTTCAACCGTCTCCCGATCGTTTTGAAACCGGGCACCCCCAGCGATAGCCTCGGCCTTCATGGGCGCGGAGGGTTCGGGCTGCGTGGTTTCGCTCGGGGAAGGAGCCTGGGCGCCAGCGATCGCCACGCTGGCGATGCAGAGTTCAACGGCGAACACGCCCCCAAGCGAGGTCATCCATACACTTCGAGCCAAATCACGCAAGGAAACCTCCAGGAGAATGCGTGTACGAGGGTACTAGGTAAACAGAATGCGTGTCGATTCGAGGGCTGGAGAACTACTGCATTCATGAGGGCTATCGCTCAAATTGCGGTGTTCCTCTGCATGTTGGCCGGCGCGCACGCGGTCCGAGCACAAGGCTCCACTATCATCTTTGAAGAACATGCGTTCCCAGCAGTCGATTCCACGGCTGTTTCGGCGCAGTCTCTCCAACAGGGCTTCGCGGGAGCGAGAGCCGTGAACGCGACGCAGTTGAGCGGCGCATTAGCTGACCAAGAGACCGCCCTGCTGGTGATGCCGTATGGGTCGGCATTCCCCGAATCTGCATGGACCGCCATTCTTCGCTATTTGGAACGCGGTGGTGACCTGATCGTGCTGGGAGGAAAGCCGTTCACCCGGGCCGCCTTTCAAACGAGCGAAGGCTGGAAGTTGAGACCGCCAAGCGTCGCGTTTTCCCTTGAGCTCTTCATTGCCGATTATCAGCAGACCGCCGGCTCGGCGAACCTCGTCTTCAAAGCAAACACCGATGTGCAACCCACACTCCCTGCATTCCAATGGAAGCAGGCGTACAGTCCCGTGATTCGGCTCTCGGTGTCGCCTATCTTGAACGATGACATCGGTGGAACCGGCGACGAAGACGCGGGGTTGACCACTCTCGCGTGGGGCGACCAGGGGGCACACCATCGTGCGACCCCCGCATTTCTGATCGATCACGATCACAAACGGTTCGTGCGAGGGCGCTGGATCTTTCTCGCCTGCGATCCACTGCCGCACTCCTTCGACGATCCGCAATTGCTGAGGAACCTGCAGACGATCGCCCTCCGGAAGCACGACCGGTTTACCTTTCGGCCGAGACTACCGCTGTTTCTGCCAGGGGAAGCGCTCGAGTTTCAATACGTGCCGGTCAACACCGCGAACCCCCTCGCGCGCACTCAACCGGGCGACACCTTGCAGGTAACGTACTGGGCCGAACAAGGCGCGCCCGCCCATACCCTCACCTTCCTGGCGGATTTTTCCAGGCCATTGGTGTTACCCGCCGACGCCGCGCTCGGCAAGGGGCTGCATACCGTCGATACCACGCTGCTTCGCCACGGCGCGCCTGTCTGGACCGATCATTCCGCCTTCTGGATGCGCGACTGGGCGTACCTGCAATCCGAGCCGAAGCTCACAGTAGGCACCGACTATTTTGAGCTGGACGGAAAGCCCCTGCCGGTCGTAGGGACAACCTACATGGCAAGCAATGTCGACCGGCTTTTTCTCGAGAAGCCGAATGCCTACCTCTGGAATCGCGATATGGCGCAGATCCGGGCCTTCGGTCTCAACATGATCCGAACCGGTATCTGGTCCGGATGGAGATTCGTCACCAAGCCGGACGGCAGCATGACCGAGGAGGCACTCCGCACGATCGAAGCATTCCTGATGACCGCGCGGCATAACGGCCTGCCCGTGCAGTTCAACCTGTTCGCCTTTTTGCCAAACATCTTCGGCGGCGAAAATGCCTATCTCGACCCGGCTGCGCTGCGGGCGCAGGACCGCTATGTGGGCTCAATCGCAGGGCGCTTCCACCAGGTACCTTTCCTAGCCTGGGATCTAATCAACGAGCCGAGTGTTAACAGCAACGTCTGGAAGACGCTGCCGCAGAACGACGTGTACGAGCAGGCAGCGTGGAGACGATGGCTGAAGCAGCGGTATCCGGATGAGGCGGCGCTACTTGCGGCATGGGCAGAGCCGTCCTTCGGTGTCGGCCGTGCCTTGCAATCCAAGCCCACGGCGACTCCGCCCACGGTCTCTGCACAGGACCCGCTTGCGCTGCCTGAGGCGGGCGCCTTCGCCTTCGATGGCGTGCGCAGCGGGTACAACCCGCTCAAAGTGTACGACTACTACCTGTTTACACAAAGCGTCTTTGTCGACTGGGTGAAGCGCCAGCGAGCGACGATTTCCGCTGCCGGCTCCGGTCAGTTGGTGACGGTTGGACAAGATGAGGGCGGCACTTCAGGGCGTCTATCACCGGCATTCTTCTCGCCAGAGGTCAGCTTTACGACTAACCATACATGGTGGGATTTCGACAGCATCCTTTGGGCCTCGCTCGCGGCGAAAATGCCGGACAGGCCGATGCTCGTGCAGGAGATGGGAGAGCAGCGGCGCCTGATGCAGGATGACCATCTGCGTCTGTCACCGGAAGAAGAAAGCTGGCAGCTTGAACGCAAGCTGGCGTTCTCGTTTGCTCAGGGTGCGGGCGGCCTCGAATGGGTGTGGAATGTGAATGCAATGATGGCGAACGACAATGAGACACCCATCGGCGTCGTTCGCCCGGATGGTACGGAAAAGCCCGAAGCCGACGTGCTTGCCGGATTTGCCCGGTTCGCCGGCGAAAGCCCACAGAGCTTTACGCGGATCGAGCCGCCTGCGGTCACCATCGTGAACTCGCAAGCGTTGCTCTATTCAGGAATGAATGCGATGGCAGTTGCGGCGCAGAAAAAGGCGCTGCGCGCTCTTGCCTACAGTGACCACACCCCGGCTCGAATGTTGCCGGAAAACCGTTTGGCTGAGCTTGGCAGTCCGAGGCTGGTGATCCTGCCCTCGCCGCAGGCGCTTACCGAAGCTGCGTGGCAGCAATTGCTCGATCACGTTGCACGGGGCGGTTGCCTGCTGGTCTCAGGTCCAGTGGACCGCGACGAGCACTGGCAATTTATTGACAGGCTGACTCCGCTCCACATCGAGGCTAGCCTGTCGCCTCTGGCGGTGAGACAGACCACCCTGCGCCTTCCCGCTGAGCCGCGTGCGGTTGAAGTCACCTTCCCCACGGACGTGCAGCAAGCCCCGCTTGAAGTGCTGCGATTTGCCGACGGGCAATCGGTAAAGCAGATCGTGCATGGCCAAGGCAAGATCATCTGGGCTGCCGATCCTGTCGAGTTCGCGGAGAACTACGAACCCGCGGCTGCGCTCTACTCTTATGCGCTGATTGTCGCGGGGGTCGCCCCGCCGTTCCGGCAGATCCATCCCCTGTCGCCGGGTGTCCTCGCCTTCCCGACTGTCCTCAAGGAAGCCATCCTGTACAGTTTTTCCTCGGAATCTCTGGATGATGCGGAGATCGATCTCGAAGACGCCATCACTCATGCACACATTCAATTTCGCTTACCGTCGCAGCGTGGAGCAGTACTTCTGCTGCGACGTTCGGATGGACAATGGCTCGCCTCTTACGGCATAAAGAGGAAGCAAGACCTCAGCCAAGCTTTTTAGTTGCTTACGCACAGATTTAATTAGGTAAGCGCCTCGGCGTCCTAAAGCGAGCAATCTGAATTTCAGCTCACATTTTGTGACGTCTGGTGTAGTGCCCCCAACCTAATTCTTGCGGTGTTGTCGCGTGTCTGTAAAGTCAA